>CACZFV010000195.1 GCA_902780465.1 uncultured Lachnospiraceae bacterium | reverse complement strand
GAACAGCAGATTCATCTGGCAGGCGTAGGTGTGGTTCACCGTGCATGCAACGATCGGGCAGTCCGGACGGTATTTCATCAGCCGGTTCGCCGTGAATCCCGTCATAGTGACAGTCACGATGGCCTTCGCCCGGATATCTTCAGCCACGGTGCAGGTGGCGTGGGAGATGGCAGTGGTGCTGTCCGTCTTCTCACCGGAAGCGATCTTCTGGCGGAACAGACGGTAATCCATATCCTTTTCTGTACGCCGCGCGATCATGTCCATGGTATGGACCGCCTCCAGCGGGTACTCGCCCGCGGCGGTCTCACCGGAAAGCATGATGGCGGTCGTTCCGTCATAGATCGCGTTTGCGACGTCCGTCGCCTCCGCGCGGGTGGGCCGCGGATGATGCATCATAGAATCCAGCATCTGGGTTGCGGTGATGACGATCTTGCCCATCCTGTTCGCGTGCTCGATCAGCTTTTTCTGGATGACCGGGACTTCTTCAAAGGGGACCTCGACGCCCAGGTCGCCTCTGGCCACCATGACGCCGTCCGCTGCTTCGAAGATCTCTCCCATATTCCTGACGCCCTGCAGGCTCTCGATCTTCGCGATGATCTTCATTTTGCTGCCGAAGCTGTCAAGGATCTTCCGGATCTCCCTGATATCGTCCGCCGTGCGGGTAAAGGAAGCGGCGATATAATCGTAGCCCATCCTGCAGCCGAACTCGATATCGGAGCGGTCCTGCTCACTGATAAACGGCATGGAAAGATCCGCATCCGGGACATTCACTCCCTTGTGGTTGGATACCGGTCCGCCGTTGACGACGGTACATTCGATCCTGTCCGCGCTGACCTTCTCGACCTTCAGCTCGATGAGGCCGTCATCGATCAGGATGCAGCCTCCTTTCTTCACGTCCTTCGGAAGATCCTGGTAATTGACGAAAGCCTGTTCCCGGTCTCCTTCCACCTTCTTCGTGGTCAGCGTAAATTTCTGACCCTTCTCCAGCATTACCTTGCCGTCCTTGAAATCTCCCAGACGGATCTCCGGACCTCTGGTATCCAGAAGTGTTGCTACCGGAAGATTCAGTTCCCTTCTGATCTTCACGACTCTGTTGAATTTTGCTTCGTGCTCTTCATGTGTTCCGTGGGAAAAGTTAAACCGCGCGACATCCATACCGGCCTTCATCAGCTTTTCCAGCATTTCCTCACTCTCGCTGGCCGGTCCGATGGTGCAGATGATTTTTGTTTTTCTAACCATATATTCAGATAACTCCTTTCAAAACAGGAATGAATTTGTCCCTGTTAAGTCCGGGAGTATAGCAGAGCTTTTTCCGGATTGCAAGACCTTTTTTCTTATGTTACTCTTTACAAATACTTTCAAAAGCGAAAAAAATTGTAAGAGTTTACATTTTCAGGAGACATTTCCAATGGAAAAGATCAGTAAAGAATTCCGCATCACCCTGGGAGATTTCCGCCAGGCTTCCTACTATGCCCTCGCGGTCCGGAACAGAGTCGCTTTCCGCATCGCTGCCGGTGCCCTCTGCTTCGGTGTTTGCTATCTTGTGATCTCCGCCATCGGGATCACGGTCCTTCATCCTGTGATCCTCTTTGTCGCCGCGGCCTACCTGGTCTGGGTCCTCATCATGCTGGGACAGGAAGAGGTCCGCATCCGGAGCTACGTCCGCTCCAAAGACTGCCTGATCGGATACCAGAGCCAGTTCACCATGGAAGGAAACCGGATCCGCATACGCATCCCGGAAAAAAACATCACTGCGGACCTGACTGTGAACCGACTTGTCTATGCCATCGAGCTCAGTGCGCTCTTCCTTCTCTATACCACAGCAGAAAACGTATACCTGGTGCCACGGCGCGTCTTCACGGAAGCGGAGCTCCGGACGATCCGCGGCACCCTCAGAAAGCAGCTGCCCGGTCGTTTCACCACCAGGTACTGATCAGCGAAAAGAAAGATCCGGAACCCAGGAAAGGGTTCCGGACTTTTTCTTTCTATCCATTTTTATTGTTTTTTGTCCTTGTGCTGCAGATGGTTCGTCAGGACCACCAGGGCGATCATCGCGATCCCTGCGATATCCGTGACGGTTCCCGGGATGACGAGCAGCAGTCCGCCCACCAGGGAAATGACGCGCATCACCGGATTCACCGGTCCGTTCAGGTATCCGATAAATCCCGCGCCGATGCCGATCAGGCCGATGACCGCGGTGACCAGCATGGGCAGTGCCTCGATAAAGGTGCCGCCGATCATGATCATCTTCGGATTCATGGCAAACATGTACGGGATCAGGAAGGCGGCGATGGCCAGCTTCGTGGCGTTGACGCCGGTCTTGAAGGCGTTGCCCTTCGCGATGGCACTTCCCGCGTAGGCAGCGAGGGCCACCGGCGGGGTGATGTCCGCCACGATACCGAAGTAGAAGCAGAACATATGCGCCGCCAGCATCGGGATCCCCGCTTTGATGAGGATAGGAGCTGCGATGGTGGAGGTGATCAGGTAGTTCGAGGTGGTGGAGACACCCATGCCCAGGATCAGGGACGTGAACATGGCGCAGACCAGCGCCAGGAACACATTGTTGCCCACCAGGTCAAAGATGCCGGTGCCGATCCTCTGCCCCAGTCCGGTCAGAGTCACCATGCCGATGATGATACCGGCCGTGGAACATGCCGTCGCGACAGACACGACGCTCTTTCCCGCCTGCGGCAGCGCCGTGACGATCTGCTTCGGCGAGACCCAGGTGGACTTTCTCAGGTAGGGAACGATGATGCACACCACACACCCGATCAGGGCGGATCGGGTGATAGTGAATCCGGAGATCATCAGGTAGATGATCGCCACCAGAGGAAGGATCAGATGCCCCTTGGAAAGGAACAGCGGTCCCAGCTTCGGCAGCTGCTCCCTCGGTGTCCCCTTCAGGCCGAGGCGCTTTGCTTCCAGATGGACGCTGATCCAGATGCCGGTAAAGTAGAGCGACGCCGGGATGATGGCGATCAGCATCAGCTGACGGTATGGAACGCCGCAGGATTCCGAGATCAGGAAAGCCGCGGAGCCCATGACCGGCGGCATGATCTGCCCTCCTGTGGAAGCTGCCGCTTCGACTGCTCCTGCAAACTCCGGCTCATAACCCAGCGATTTCATCAGCGGGATCGTAAAGGATCCGGTGGAGACCGTGTTGGACACGGAGGAACCGGATACCGTTCCCTGCAGCGCGGAGGAAAGGACGGCGACCTTCGCGGGACCGCCGGCTGCCCACCCTGCCAGGGAATTTGCCAGGTCGATGAAGAACTGGCCGATGCCTGTCTTCTCCAGGAAAGCGCCGAACAGGATGAACAGGAAAATATACGTTGAGCAGACGCCCAGCGGATTTCCGATGACGCCCTCCGTGGTGATGAACAGATGGGTGATGATCCTCTTCAGGGAGAAGCCCCTGTGCAGAAGGAAGCCGCCCATGTACTTTCCGGTCAGACCGTAGATGAAGAAGCAGCTGGCGATGATCACGATGGGCGGACCCACCACGCGCCAGCAGGCGCCCAGGACCAGGGCGATGCCCAGACCCGCCATGATCGTATCCATCTGTGTGTACGCGCCGGCACGGAACTGCAGTGCCTTGTAATTGTAGATGAAATAGAACACCACACAGAAGAACAGGAAGGCCAGCAGCACGTCGTACCAGGGCTCCTTGTGCCGGTCGGAATGTTTGAACGCCGGATAGATAAGGTACGCCAGGCAGATGGCAAACCCGAGGTGGGTGTAGCGCAGGATCTGCAGCGGCACTTTGTTGGAGATCGACGCGTAGAGTTGAAACAGCGTGAAGCATGTCAGCACAGCTGTGAGCACCTTATCTCCCGTCGGGGAAAAGATCTTGTACTTCGACTCACGGTCAATTTCATCCAGCCGGATCTCCTCCGGCTCCCGGTTCTTTTTTCTGAATAAACCCATTTGACTCCCCTGCTTTCGTAATACTT
>CACZFV010000194.1 GCA_902780465.1 uncultured Lachnospiraceae bacterium | reverse complement strand
GTGCATTTTCCGCAGGACTCGCCGCGGAAAAAGTCCAGGTTGTTCAGCACCACGTCCACGATACAGTTCCGGTCGTCCACCACCAGGATGGTCCCGCAGCCAAGGCGGCCGCCGGAGGCGGATACGGAATCGATATCCAGGACAAGGTCGATCTGGTCCGCGTTGATGATGGCGCCGGAGGTGCCGCCGGTCTGGACTCCGAGAAGCTTATGTCCGTCCTGGATGCCGCCGCAGACCTCATAGATGATGTCCTTCAGGTTCACGCCCATGGGGAATTCGAACACGCCCCGCCGCTCCACGTTGCCGCAGACAGTGAAGAGCTTGGTCCCCGGGCTGTTTTCTGTGCCGAACTGACGGAACCAGCCTGCGCCGTGGTCCAGAATGAGACTGATGTTGGCCAGGGTCTCCACGTTGTTCAGCATGGTGGGTTTTCCGAAGAGTCCCCGGATGCTGGGGAAGGGGGGCCGGAAGCGCGGTTCGCCGCGCTTTCCCTCAATGGACTCAAAGAGGGCCGTCTCCTCGCCGCACACATAGGCACCCGCTCCAGAGCGGAACTTGATCTCGAAGTCATAACCGCTGCCCATCATATTTTTTCCCAGGTATCCGAGGCGCTCCGCGTCCTCAAGAGCAGCCTGCATGATGGGGAAGATGTAGGTGTATTCCGCTCGTAGATACACATAGCCGGTGTGAGCACCGACAGCTTTTCCGCAGATCGCCATGCCCTCAAACACAGAGCAGGGATCTGAGGAAAGGAGGATGCGGTCCTTGTTGGTTCCCGGTTCTCCCTCGTCGGCGTTGCACACGATGTATCTGATGGGATCCTCAGCCGTTCCGGTGAACTGCATTTTCCGCCAGGTGGGAAAGCCCGCACCGCCGCGGCCCCTGAGGCCGGAGGCTTTCACAGTTTCAATGATCTCCGGAGATTCCATGGCCAGCGCTTTCCGGAGACCTTCAAACCCTCCCCGGGCAGCGTATTCCGCGGCGCTTTTGGGGTCGATCTTTCCGCGGTTTCTTAGAAGGTTCCGCACTTCTCTGATCTCTTTTCTCTGCATCACTTCCGCCATGATTCACACCTCCTCCCGGATATACTGCTTGATGATGTCCCGCGCCCTTTCCGGCGTCAGATTTGAGTAAGCCCTGTCGTTGATCATGATAGCCGGGGAGTTCTCACAGAGCCCCAGACATGGACAGTACTCGAGAGTAAAACGCCCGTCTTCCGACGTCTCCCCGATCTCCAGGTGCAGCAGGTCGCGGATCGCGTCCACCACCTCTTTGGCGCCGTGCACGTGGCAGGGCGCGCTCTTGCACATGCGGATGATGTACCTGCCCTGGGGCTTTACCGAAAGCATCGCGTAGAAGGTCACGAAGCTGTAGACCTGGTTGCGGGGGATGTTCATCTCCCGCGCGATGACGGTGACCACTGCCTTGGAGAGCGCCGGCACGATCGCCTGCACTCTGATCAGCACCATCATCAGCATGTCCGGCCGGTCACGGTATTCCGCCGCGATCGATGCCACCTGTACAAGCTTTGACGCAGGGGTCTTGTAAAGATAATTCTCTCTGCCCATGATTTCTCCTCTCTGGTCTTCCTGTCCGGGGATGTACGGGTCCGATGCATCAGATCGATCATTCGGACCCGTACGATCGATGGAATGGATTGGATGCGCATATTGTAATCCGGATATTGACACAGGTAAAACTGGAGTTTATCTTAGTAGCACAGGTATATACCTTAGTTCGGGCAGGAGCAGATCGGAAAAAGGGAAGAATCAGGGGAGAAGAAGAGAATGAAGACCGCGGAAAAATACTATATGGCCGTCGTTGAGGAGCAGGGCATCTCCGAGGCTGCCCGGAAGCTCTATATCACCCAGCAGTCTCTGAGTGAACAGATGCAGAAGCTGGAGCAGCAATACGGGGGAAAGCTGTTTCTCCGGCGTCCCCGCTTCCAGCTGACACAGGAAGGTGAGCTGCTGTACAGGACCCTTCAAAAAATACGCATTCTTGAGGACGGTCTGGATTCTGCCATGACGGAGATCCGGGAAAAGCAGAAAGGCCGTCTGAACATCGGGATCCACTCCTCGAGAGCCAGGTGCATCCTGCCGGAGGCCATTGCCCGCTTCAGGAAACAGTACCCGCATGTGGTGCTGAATTTTTACAACCATGATACCAGCGACTTTGAAAAGATGCTGCTGAACGGAGATCTGGACCTCTTTTTCGGCATCAACGCCCGGGACCTCCCGGAATTCCGGCGGCTCCATGTGGCCTCGGAATCGGCGTTTCTGGTGGTGTCCGCAGACTATCTCCGGGATGCGCTGGAGAGGGATCCCGCAGATATCGGCGAGGTGGCGCGGGAGGATCTGCAGAAAATGACCCTGATCCTGAATCAGCAGGCCAGCAACTTCCGGAAGAGGGTCGATGAATACCTGGAAGGACTCTCTTTCAGCCCGGAGCAGATCATCTCTGTGGACGGCTACAGCCTGCAGATGGAGCTGGCCAGCCATCAGGTGGGCGCCTGCTTCTGCCCGCAGCAGATGCTGCGGAACATTCTGCTGCCCAGGGCTTCCCGCATCGCGGGGCGTCTGCTCTCCTTCCCGGTGCCGGAGATCACCGACCCGAACGAGCTTTTTCTGGTCACGCACCGGCAGGCGTATGTGTCGGAGTATATGCGCGTTTTCATGAACCTGATCGTTGAAGAGTGCAGGAGGACGCTCGCTTAAAGGAGACAGAGAACCGTCCCCCTGTCTCCTCGAAAAGAGGCTTGCTTTTTACAGTGAGAGGCCGCATAATTTCTGTACTGTATTGTCTGAAAATACTTCCGGATGCGAAGCGGAAAGGGCGTGAACGAGAGTATGGGACCTGATGAGAAGAAGCCGGCGGGCGCAGCGGAGGCTGTGCTGAAGGAAGAGAAAAAAGCAGAGAAGACCCGGGATGCGTGGATCCGTTCCCTGCATGACAGCAAAGTCTGGCACAATGTTAATACGACGGTCTGTGTGACCATATCCGCGCTTCTCCAGGCGTTTATGATCCAGACGTTCATCCGCCCGGCGGAGCTTCTGTCCTCCGGATTTACAGGAGTGGCGCTGCTTCTTGAGCTGCTGGCACAGAAAGCCGGGTTCAGCTTCCCGGCCCAGATCGGCATGCTCTGCATCAATATTCCCGTGGGCCTGTTCTGCGCCAGAGGCATCAGCAAGCGGTTCAGTTTCTTTTCTTTCCTGAACGTGTTTCTGCTCAGCTTTTTCCTGCAGGTCTGCAATTTCCAGCCCGTTTTTCGGGGTGAGCCTCTTCTGGATGTGATCTTCGGCGGCTTCATCGGCGGCATCGGCACGGTGATCGCTCTCCGGGGCAATGCCTCCACCGGAGGGACCGACTTTATCGCCATGTACGTTTCCAACAAGACGGGCAGGTCCATCTGGAACCAGGTCTTCATCGGGAACTGTGTGCTGTACTTTATCTTCGGCGCCATGTACGGATGGATGAACGCTGCCTATTCCGTGCTGTACTCCTTTGTCTCCACGAAGACGGTCTCCACCTTCCATCACCGTTATGACCGGGTGACGCTGCAGATCACCACGAAGAAGGCGAAGGAGATCATCGAAGTCTACACGTCCCACTTCCCCCACGGCATTTCCTGCGCGTCGGTCATGGGCGGATACAGTCATCAGCAGATGTATCTGCTGCACACAGTCCTCTCTTCCTATGAAGAGCAGGAGGCGATCCGGCTGATCCGGAAAACGGATCCCGGGGTGATCATCAATGTAATGAAGACCTCGGAATTCTACGGGAAGTACGTCACGCCGACCATCGAGTAAAACAATCATTGAGCAGACAAAAATTCAGACCCCGCCTGCGGGACTTGCGCGCCGCTGCACGGCACTTTGGAAGGATGAGCCTTCCATGCCGGTGCAGCGGCTTTTTGTTGACCGCGCGGGGAGATGAAACTCTGTCTGCAGAGTGTCCTTCCTCCCTGGACATGGTATAATCGGAAATAACAGTGAGG
>CACZFV010000193.1 GCA_902780465.1 uncultured Lachnospiraceae bacterium | reverse complement strand
ATCAACCGCCTCTTTAAGTGCGACATCAAGGATATCATGACCGGCTACCGGGCCTTCAGCTATGAATTCGTGAAGACATTTCCGGTGCTGTCCGAGGGTTTTGAGATCGAGACAGAGATGTCCATTCATGCGGCGGATAAGCGGCTGCGGGTGGAGAATGTAGTGGTCACCTACCGCGACCGGCCGGAGGGAAGTGTCAGCAAATTGAACACGTTCTCAGACGGCATCAAGGTGCTGCGGACCATCGGGCGGCTCTTCAGGACCTACCGTCCCATGGAGTATTTCGGACTGCTGTCCGCGGTCCTGATGCTTCTCGGTATACTTTTTGTGATCCCCGTGCTTGAGGATTATGCGCAGACAGGAATGGTGGCGCGGTTCCCGACGCTCATCGTATGCGGTTTCGTCATGCTTGCCGCGATCATATCCTTTTTTGCGGGACTCTTGCTCATGACACTCAGGATGAAAGACCGGCAGGAGTTTGAGATGCGGCTTCATGCAGCTTCAGATCAGAAAAAGAGGCTGATGAAAGAAAAAAAAGACTGATGAAAGAGAAAAGAGAAGTATGACCATTTTTCTCCCTGTCCTGTGGCTGTTTCTTGCGGCAGGATCCTTTTCCATGATATCCCGCCGGCAGTTTGGCTATGTGCTGCCGGTAGTACAGCTGGCTGTTCCGCCGGTCCTCTATGTGAGCCAGTTCCTTCTTCACAGCTTTACTCCTGGCGTCTGGATCCTCATCCTGCCGGCTGCTGCGTTCCTGCCGCTGTGCTTTTTTGCAGTGAAAAGAGAGAAGGTGCGTATTGGGTGCGGCGGGCTGGATGGTGTATTATCTCCCGGCTTTTATGCGCTGTTCGTGCTGGTCTGCATTTATCTGGTCATTGATTTTAAGCGTCCTTTGACAAAGTTTGACGAACTGAAGCACTGGGGAATGATGGTAAAGGAGATGTTCCGCCTGGACGCTTTTTATGCTGTGCCGGAATGCAATCTGCTTGCCCATAAGGACTATCCGCCCTTTGCGCCCCTTCTGGAGCTGTTCTGGTGCAGACTCTGCGGAAGCTATACGGAAATGGGAGTTTCCATGGCGGCGCATATCTTCACGATGTCACTGGTGATGGGGCCGGTCTCGGAAAAACTGGGCGTGCGGGCTTTGACCGTGGGAGAACTTAAGCCGGAGGATGGAAGCTCTTTCTTCGGACGGATCCGTGAGGAACTCCGTTCGGTCCTGCCTGTTCAGATTTTACTTGCACTGAGCCTGATGATCTTTATTCTGGGGCTGGACGGTTTTCATCTCTTTATGACCATATACACGGATATTATGTTATCCGCGGTTTTTGCGTATGCCATGTATCTGATCTTTACGGAGAAAGCGTTCCAGGATCTGTGGGGGTTATGGGCTCTGACGGCTTCTCTGTCCGCGCTGCTGCAGATCAAACAGGTAGGGATCGGGTTTTATCTGCTGGCGGTTTTTTACTGCCTCCTTCATGTCTGTTGCGGGGCGCTGTCGGATGCGGCGCCGGATGCGCCGTCGGATGCGTCGTCGGATGCGCCGTCGGATGCGCCGGGAAAATGGAAGAAGGGACTTCTGTACTTTACTATATCCGCGGGAATTCCGGCGTGCGGTATTGCCGTATGGAAGAAATATATCAGCGCGTTCCCGATGGACCGGCAGTTTGATTTTTCTACCTTTAAAATGAGCGATGTTCTGGATATCATCCGGGGATCGGTCGAGGGATCTGCCGCAGGGCAGAGACACGACACAATGGTGCGCTTTATCGTGGCAGTATTTCAGGAAAATGTACTGCCGGGCGCCTTTCCGGTCACTATGGTCTCCGCGCTGCTCATTTCGTTTCTGGTGCTGCTTATTCTGCGGCGCTGTTTTCCGAAGACATTTCCTCAGAGAGAATATATCGCGATTTCACTGACATTTCTGTGCGGCACTGCAGGCTATACGATCATGATCCTGCTGGTATATCTTTTCAAGATGGAACCTTCGGAAATGGAGACCTTGAAGAGCTTTTCCCGGTATATGAGTTCCTACATTGCCGCTGAAGCGCTGACACTGCTTTTCATCGGACTGGATCTTGGCCGGAAAAAGCTGAGCGCCGGAATGGAGCCCTTTTCTCTTACGGTTCTTGCGATCGTTCTTGCCGCGGCGATCTGCCCTGCAAATCTGTTGTATTTTGTCCCCCAGAAGCTGCACGGGAACCCCCGGTATCCATACAGGATCCACGCGGAGAAAATTGCCGGGGAGACGGAGCCGGGGGCCAGAGTTTTTATGATCGCCGACACGCACACGGATGAATATCAGGTCTTTGTTTCCTATTATGCAAACGAGCAGCGGTTTACCATGAGCGATATGTGGGCATTCGGCTATCCATACCGCGACAGACCGGAATTGAAGGAACAGGTGGCGGCCACCATGGCAGCGAATGACTATGTCTATGTGATCCACACGAATCAGCAGCTTCAGGAGGCGTTTGGCGATCTGACAAAGGACGGACAACTGAAGGCGGATACCATTTATAAAGTTGTGAAGGATCCGGACAGTACGGGAAACGCTGCAGGGATCAGACTGGCCCCGGCGAAGGAATAGAATCTTCAGGATAATGAACTTCCGCTAAGATTTACGACCCAGGACGCAGCTCTGTAATTATGAATTCTTCAGATATGATAATGGTAAAATGATATGTCAGATGATAAAAGAAAATGTTTTCTTCTCCTTCCCCGGCCGGTTTTTCCGACGGTAAGCGGGTATTCGCTGAAGAACTACAATCTGATCCGCATTCTTTCTGAAAAGTATGCGCTGACGGTGGGGGTGATCTCGCCGTCAGAGCTTTCTGATGCGGAAAAGGATTATTATAAAAGCCTGGGCATCCGTTTCTTTTCCTGGAGGATCCCCAGGTGGAAAAGCTGCCTCAGCACTGCGCTGGGGCTGTTTTCGCGTCTTCCGCTGCAGGTCTGCTATTACTATGATCGGGGGCTGCAGCGGCGGGTGGATCAGGAGGCAGAGAAGGCGGATGTGCTGATCGCGGCGCTGATCCGGACCAGGCAGTATTTCTCACAGTTTGACAGGAACGCCGGTCGGCGGAAGGCAGGCGCGGAAACAGCAGAAGACGGTCGGCGGAGAGCAGGCGCGAAGGCGGCAGAAGCCGGTCGGCGGACCGGGAAACGGTTGGTCTTCGATATGGTGGACAGCATCGCCATGAATTATGCCAGGTCGGAGGCATCGACCGCGTCCATGTTCTGGAGACTCATCTACAGAATTGAGGGCAGGCGCCTGGCGGCTTACGAAAAGAAGTGGATCCGGGAGAGCGACGTAACGTACCTTTTTAATCCGGAAGAGCAGAAGGCACTTTCCGGGTACGGCAGTGTACGGTGCGTGCCCCACGGGGTGAACGGCGCGCTGTTCACGTATGAAAAGGACCACGCAGCAGAGCTGGAAGCTTATCTGAGTGCCGGCGGCGCGCCTGTGGACTGCACGGAGAAAACCGCCGATGGCGCGCCTGTGGACTGCGCGGAGAAAACCGTGGGCGGCGCATCTGTGGGTGGCGCGGGGAAAGATGAGAATGGTGCCCCGCTGGAAAACGCGGTGGTCTTCATGGGGAAGATGAATTACCAGCCGAACGTGGATGCCGCGCTCTGGTATCTGAAAAACGTGCACCCAAAGATCGCTGACCGCATCCCCTTTGTGATTGTCGGGGCCTACCCCACGGAAGAGATCCGGAAAGCAGCGGCTGGTCTGAAAAACGTGACAGTCACTGGTTTTGTTGAGGATCCCTATCTCTATGTCAGTGCAGCGATGGCCGCGGTGGCGCCGATGCAAAGCGGAGGCGGGATCCAGAACAAGGTGCTGGAGAGCATGGCCCTTGGAAAGGTGAATCTCGTGTCACCCCTTGCGGCAGCGGCCCTGGAGGGACTGGAAAACGGGTGCTGTGCCGGGGAAAGAGTGATGTATATCTGCCGCACACCGGAGGAGTACGCAGATCGGCTTTTAGACATGGCAGA
>CACZFV010000192.1 GCA_902780465.1 uncultured Lachnospiraceae bacterium | reverse complement strand
CGGGGGATGATGTTCGGTCCCTTGGGTTCGCCGGTGTGGAGCTTGATGCCCACGTGGCCGGTAAGGTTTGCGCTGATCTTGTCATAGATCTTTAAAAGTCCTTCCGGGGAGAGATCCCTGGTGAAATAGACCACCGACTCATTGCCCGTACGCGCAGCGTAGGGAACATAGCGGTCTCCGCCTTTTCCGGGTGCGATCTTTACTGTGCTCATAGAAGATCCTTTCTCCTGCAGAACCGCAGGCAAATCAAAAATACTACAGGTTCCGGGCAGCCATCTTAAGTCTGCGCTTTCGCGGCGCCCTTGTCCTTCATCGCCTTCGAGTTTACCTTGACTCTGAGGTGGGACCCCTTTCCGCAGAGTCCCTTCTCGTCATGCACTTCAATATCGAACCACATTTTCCGCCGCTCAGTCTTCTTAAGTCTTGCAGTGGCGGTCACCTTCATGCCCACCGGCGTCGGCGCCAGGTGACGGCAGCTGACCTCCGCACCCACCGTGGTCTGTCCCTCGCTGAGGTATTCTTTCGCGAGTTCCAGAGCGCAGGCTTCCATCAGCGCCACCATGTTCGGAGTGGAGAGGATCTTTGAGCCGGCGCTGCCGATGCGCTTCGCAGTCATCTCGTCCGTCACTTCCCAGGTGAGGGAGTGCTCCAGCGGCTTGTCCGGAGCGGGATCTCCCATCCGCAGCACTTTGCAGTTCGCAATCAGGGAGCGGGCAAATTCTTCGTTGGTCAGATTCTCGAAATAGGAGCGGATAAAGCGGAAGATGCCGCCATGGGCCACAAGAAGATACACCCGGGTCTCGTCCGCCATGATCTCGTCAAGCACATTGTAGACCCGCTGGGCCACGCGGAACAGGGACTCCCCGCCCTCAAAATCATTTGCGAAATTCTGCTTTGCAAGAATGAAGTCCGGCGCGTCCTTCGGGCTGGTCCCTTCGAACTTGCCGAAATTGTGCTCCCGGATCCTCTTCTCCTCCCGCATGGGAATGCCGGTGATCCCGGAGATGATGGATGCGGTCTCTTTGGCGCGTCCCAGAGGGGAATGAAGGATCTCATCGATCCTGAACCCCTGGGCTTTGATGTATTCGCCGGCTTCCGCCGCCTGCTGCCGCCCGAGTTCTGTCAGGGGGCTCTCTGAAATGCCGCAGATCCGGTCCGCCTTGTTCCATTCGGTCTCCCCGTGTCTCACAAAATAAAAATGTGCCATACAAGTCTCCTTTCCGCCTTGGTTCAATCGTAACACAGTTTGCGGAGCCTGTCCAATTGAGTGTATGTGTACTATGGCCGTCGTTATGCTATAATGAGGAAGCGTTATTTTTAATTGATGAGAAGCAACTGTCAGCAAGGAGGACGGATTGAATACCCAGCTGAACCGGCCGCTTTCCATAGCGGTCCTGCAGACCCGGAACGGAGAAGTCCCGGGATTTGAAGATCTGTATCTTCTGACCTGCCGCAATACCCTGGCGGATATCCGCGTCACGGTAAGTGACGAAGAAAAGGTGTGGAGCATCTTCCGCGAGGTGTACAAGCAGATCTGGGAGCGGAGAGAAAGTATCCCGGAAGCCGGGATCATACGCCCCTGGATCCGGGTCCTCCTGAAGGAAGAGGCCAGGAAACAGGGCGTGGTGATCGACGAGTTCGCTGCGGAGACGGACCGGGAGCCGGTGAAGGTGCCGGACGAGAAAGCAACTTCGGCGCTGCTCCGGATCGAGGAAGAACTGGAGCTTCTGTCGCTCCCCGAAGAGATCACCGGGAAAAAGCGCGCCGGCAGTATGCCGGTGGCGGTGCTCCGGCTCCTGTTTTCCCTGGTGGGTCTCGGCGTCGCGGCAGCGGCGGCGGTATTTCTGCTGCAGCCCGTCAGGAAAAGTGCGGAGACCCTCCGGCCGACGGAAGGAAACGCCCCGACACAGCAGGCGATCCAGGTGGATGCCGAAGGAGAGAATGAAGAGCCGGAGATCCTGTACGGCTGGAACGAGACCAGAGAAGGCCGGCGATACCGGGACGCCGACGGAAGCTTCCGGGAGAGCAGCTTCCTGGAGGACGGGGACGCTCTTTACTATATGGATGAAAACGGTTATGCCGCCACGGGATCCAGGCAGTTTGGGAACCAGAATTTCGTGTTTGATGATGACGGCGCCCTGAAGATCATCAGCCGCAGCTACGGCAGGGAACAGAATGAAACAGTCCTTTCGGTGCAGATGAAGGAGTACGGCCGGGAGGAAGAAGCAGTTTATATCGTGAACGATTCCATCATTCTTGACGGAGGGTGGATCTACTATCTGTACAGCGACGGCACGGAAGGCGGTCTTCCGGTCCTGCTCCGCATGAAGATGGAGTCGGATGAGACAGAGATGATCGCCGACCACGTCACAGGCTATACCGTGCAGGAGCACGGTGTCTGGTACTGCGTCAACAATGAGGTGCGCCGCTTCGCAAAGGAGACGGAGGCCGTAGCGGTAGGCGAAGGCTATACTGTGGAGGCCGAAGACAGAGGCTGGTACCTGAAGGACAGCTACGGCAGGAACGTGGAGGGCGTCGGAGGCTATGAGACCATCAACAGCCGGATCTACCGGCTGGAGGACGGTCTGGTGAAAAATGTCCGGCCGGATACGCCGAAGATCGGTTCCTACAGCTTCCGGACAGCGGACGCGGGCCACAGCAACGCTGTTCTTCTGGGAGACGGCAGCACCTATCTCCAGCAGGGAGAAGCGGTGGACTGCGTGGGCGTGAGCGGAAACACGCTGTATTACAGCGTCCTGCTGCAGGGGGGCGATGATCCTGTCAGCCAGATCTGGAGCGTCGACGTCTATGAAGGAGGAGCGGAACCGGTAAGCGGCACCTTCCAGGGACGTGTCCGCAGCATGTACCAGTTCCCGGAGGAGAACGCGATCCTGATGGATTACCGCCCGGGCGCTTCCGGCTCTGTGTACGGAAAGCTCGGCATCATCACGGGAAAGAAAGCCTATGTCCTGGAGGATTCCGCAGCCAGGAAGGGAAGCTCTGATTCCGGAAACGACCAGATCCTTCCTGTCTGGACCAGTGACGGCAAGGCGTTCTGCTATCTGAACGAGACAAGCGGGACAGCGGCTTCCGACGGCACTGTCCGTACGCTGGATTCGAAGACGATCGAGCTGGATCTTGGAAACAGGTCCTCTCTCGGCAGCGGCGACAGCGCGGCCTCCGTCTCCGAAGAGGAGAACGGGACCCGACCTGAGGATTCCACTGTGGAAGCAGTTCCCGGCGGAACGGGGGAAAGCGCCGCGGAGCTCTCGGAGGACGAAATGGTGGAAGAAGCCGCCCGTACTGTCAGTCCGGAAGACGTGGGCATCACAGAAGAAGAGACAAGATCTTCATCCCGTTCTGAGGAAGAGGAAGAGGAACTCACAGACGGCGTGATCGAGGCGCCGGAGACAGCCGTTCCGAAGCCGTCCGCAGCGGAGACTTCACCGGCGGAGACTCTGCCGGCGGCGACAGCCGCTCCGAAACCATCCGCGCCGGAGACATCTCCCGCGCTGCCGGCGGAGGAGACCGTTCCCCCGGTACCGGGCCCCGGAACCATCGAGACCACAGCGCCGGAAACAGTCGCTGCACCAGGTCCCCGGTCAGAGACTGTGGGGCCGGTCCCCGCCGGTCCGTGACCAGAAGGAATATACTATGAAAAAGATCGTTTATCTGATGGGAAAAAGCGCTTCCGGGAAGGATACCGTCTATCGGGAGCTTCTGAAGCGCTTTCCCGGATTCCGGCGCCTGATCCCCTGCACCACCAGACCGCGGCGGGAAGGAGAGCGGGACGGGGAGGAATACCGTTTCGTGACGGAGGAACAGCTGGATACCTTTGAAAAGAGCGGGAAACTGGTGGAGAAGCGGGTCTACGAGACCATCGCGGGTCCCTGGACTTACGCCACCGTGGACTGGGAGGAACCTGCTTCGGAAAGTGAAAGCGTGAGTCTTGGGATCGGGACCCTGGAGTCCTACCTGAAGCTGCGGGATTATTACGGCGAGGAGCGCATGCTGCCGGTGTATATCGAGGTCGACGACGG
>CACZFV010000191.1 GCA_902780465.1 uncultured Lachnospiraceae bacterium | reverse complement strand
CAGGAATATGATGCACAGCCAGGAGTTGAAAAAAGCAGCAGAAAAATACGGATATACTGTTCAGATCAAGATCCACCCGAACTTTATGCATCTGTCAGAGGCCTTTCATTTTAACGACAAGGTAAAAGTAGTGCCGGCGAACGTGAGCTATTCTGAATTATACAGTTCTTCCAGTCTGATGATCACAGATTATTCTTCTTCCATCCAGGATTTTATTTATCTGGAGAAACCGGTGGTCTACTGTCAGTTTGACGCGGAGTTTTTTTTCAACGGAGGACATATCTCCGACAAGGGAGCAGCGAACTTTGAAAAAGAAGGTTTCGGCGAGGTAACTAATTCCCTGGAGGAACTGACAGCCGTTGTCATATCCTACATGGAGAGCGGGTGTGAACTGCGTGAGCCGTATAAAACCAGGATCAAGAATGCATTTCCCGACAGGACCCCGGATCATTGCGAAAAGCTGTACCAGAAGATTATGGAAAAAGAATCGGAGCATGGCCGGCACTGTTACAGAAGGAGAAAAGACTGATGTCTGCAAGAACCGGATCTTTGCTTAAAGTGATCCACCAGTTGAAGGAGCGCCGCTTTCTTTTTGAGGAGCTGGTAAAGCGCGACTTTAAGCAGAAATATAAGCGTACGGCTCTGGGCATGGCGTGGAGCATCCTGAATCCGCTGTTGACTCTTCTGGTCATGCGGATGGTATTCACCCGCTTTTTCGGAAGAAACATGGATCATTATACGACCTACCTGTTTGCCGGGAACCTGATGTTTTCTTATTTTAAAGAGTCAACGAACGGCGGCATGCAGTCCCTCATGTCAAATGCGCGGATATTCACGAAGATCAATGTGCCGAAATATATGTTCCTCTTCAGCAAGAATGTTTCGGCGGTGATCAATTTCGGGCTGACTCTCATCGTGTTTTTCGTGTTCACGGCATTGGATCATGTGCCTTTCCGTATAAGTATGCTGGGGATCGTTTTCCCTATCATCACGCTTACGATGCTGAACGTCGGGATAGGAATGATCCTTTCCGCCATGTTCGTGTTCTTCCGGGACACACAGTACCTGTACGATGTATTTACGCTGCTGCTCATGTACATGTCCGCAATTTTTTACAATGTAGATGCCTATTCAGCGAAGGTGCAGCGGATCTTCCTTCTGAATCCGGTCTATTGCAACATTAAATACGTGCGTGTGGCTGTGCTGGAGGGGCATCTGCCGTCCCCGGCGTTCCATGGGCTGTTGCTTCTGTACGGTAGCATCGCCCTCTTAACAGGCGGTCTGATCTATAAAAAATGCAATCAGCAGTTCCTGTATTATGTGTGAGGTGATGAGATATGGCTTATGCGATCCGCGCAAATAAGGTCTCGATCCGCTACATGACCGGAGATTTCAAGGATATCGGCCTGAAGGAATATTTCATGCGCCGCCTGACGAACAACTACCAGGTACGGGAGTTCTGGGCAGACAGAAATGTTTCCTTTACGCTGGAGCCCGGCGACATGCTCGGGATCATCGGGGCGAACGGCGCGGGAAAATCGACGCTCCTCAAGGCCGTTTCCGGGATCATGGTGCCCACGGAAGGCTGGGTGGACGTCCGCGGGAAGATCGCTGCGCTTCTGGAGCTGGCTTCAGGCTTTGATGGGGATCTGACGGTGCGGGAAAACGCCTATCTCCGCGGCGCGCTCTTAGGCTATACCCGGGAGTTCATGGACAGGAAGTACGACGAGATCATCGCCTTCGCGGAACTGCAGGATTTCCAGGAGCGCCGGTTCAAGCAGCTGTCCAGCGGGATGAAGAGCCGCCTGGCTTTTTCCATCGCCTGCCTGGTAGAGCCGGATATTCTGATCCTGGACGAGGTGCTGTCCGTAGGGGACGGCGCCTTCCGGAAAAAGAGCGAGGCAAAGATGAAAGATATCCTGAAAAGCGGAGTCACGGGAATCCTGGTCTCTCATTCCATCGGGCAAATCAGGGGGATGAGCAGTAAGGTGCTTTGGCTGGATAAAGGCAGACAGATCTGTTTTTCCAGTGAGGTCAAAAAGACCTGCGACGCCTACGAAGAATTCCTGATCACGAAAAAGGCGCCGTCAGGACAGAAAGATATCGACAGGATGGCTGCAGAGTTTCAGGAACGGAAGGCCCGGGAAAAAGCGGAAAAAGAAAGATCAGAACAGGAGAAGATCCTGGAAATGCTCCGCACTGCCGACCGGAACGCGGCGGAAGCTGCAGTGCGGGACTTCCTGGGCGTGTAGGCCGGAAGAATAGTATAATATCATCCGACATAAACATTAAAGAGTTTGTAAGTACTTTAAAAACCGCGAAAATGATAATATAATATTAAACGCGCGGCAACATCAAAAATTTAAAAATATGACTCATTTGATGACGCTTTCGGATTTACAATGATTACAGATCAGAAGACCGCAGGGGAGTCCGCGTGTGCGGGCTCCCCTGTTTATACAGGAATCGGATATCCGTGGCGAAAGGAGCATATGGCAGAGAGAACGGGAGTCAGTACATTGATAAAACTGAAGATACCGGGCTTCCTGAAGAATGGGATCTTCAGAAAGAAGCCGGGGGACCCTGGGAAGTCAGGGACAACAGGAAAATATGCTCGTGCTAAGACAGAGGAGCGGCTGTCATCGGACGGAAAGTGGAATGCAGGTCTTCTTCTTGCGCTGGTGACCGGCATTTTCTTCCTGGCTTACCCTTCCGCCGCGAACTACTGGAATACGGTCAACCAGGCGAGGGCGGTCATGAATTACGCGGCAGCCGTGGCGGATATGAGCACGGCGGAATATGAGAACTTTATTCATGCCGCGGAGGAATACAATAAGAAGCTGTCCCGGACGGGGATAAAGTGGGGAACAGAAAATACAGCAGAAGAAGAATATATGTCGCTTCTGAATATCAACGGGACCGGGATCATGGGATATATCGATATTCCAAAGATCAACATCAAGCTTCCTATTCATCACGGGATCTCAGACGAGGTGCTCCAGACCTCGATCGGCCATCTCCCGGAGACCAGTCTTCCTGTGGGCGGAGCCAGCAGTCACTGTGTCCTTTCCGGGCACCGCGGTCTTCCCAGCGCGAAGCTTTTCTCTAATCTGGACAAACTTGTGGAAGGCGATGTTTTTACGATCTCCGTCCTGAATGAGACTTACAGCTATGAAGTGGACCGGATCCGGGTGGTGAAACCGACGGAACTGTCAGAATTGAGGATCATTCCGGGGCAGGACCTGTGTACTCTGGTCACATGTACGCCATATGGTGTAAACACCCACCGTCTCCTGGTGCGCGGGCACAGGGTCGCGAACGCCCAGGGCAACGCAAAGGTGACGGCGGACGCGATGCAGCTTGAAGCAGCTTTCGTTGCGCCGTTCCTCATGGCTCCGATGATCCTGGTCCTGCTGATCATCCTGTTTGTGGAGCCGGGGAAGAAGTAAGGCCCGCGGCAAAGAAGAATAAAAAAGTATAAAGGAAGTACCTGTATGACAGATAAAGAGTTTAGAAAACTGAGCCGCTCCGAACTGCTGGAACTGATGCTGGCGCAGAGCCGGGAGATCGACCGTCTGCAGGCGGAACTTGAGGAGACAAGGGAAGCGCTGCAGGAGCGGAACCTGAAGATCGAGGCCTGCGGCTCCATAGCAGAAGCTGCTGCGGAAGTGAATTCCTTGTTTCACGCGGCCCAGAAAGCTGCGGACATGTATCTCCTGAACGTCCAGCGGATCTGTGCGGAAAAAGCGGAGGAAGCCGGGAAGACCGAAGAGTGGCAGAGGGTACTCAGAGGAGGAGCTGATCCGGTGAAGAAGGCTGCAGAAGATCCGGACAGAGCAAAAGAGGCAGCGGAAACGGAAGAAACAGCGGAAACGGAAGAAGCAGCAGAAACGGAAGAGGCAGCGGAAGACGAGGAAGCAGCAGATGAAAAACAGGACAGTTAAAACAACAGAAGAACTTCTTCAGGAGGGGCTGCCTACCACAGGGCAGCTTTCCCGGGAATTAAAGCGGGTGCGCTACAACTCCGGCTTCAGCGGCATGCTGCGCA
>CACZFV010000190.1 GCA_902780465.1 uncultured Lachnospiraceae bacterium | reverse complement strand
TGGACGAGGCGAGGAAGCAGCTGAGAGCGCTGTACGGCGAGAACAAAAGGATCACGGACGGCCATTACGATCCGTCTCTTGCGGTGAAGTGCATCAACGGCATCTTTGTCGGCAGGAGAAGAAGATCACTGACCAGATATTACTGCGTGTAACCGGGGATTCCGGCGGTTCCGCTCCCTTGGACGGCAGGGAAGCATACAGAGGATGACAGTAAGAAACGATATTGAAAAGGCGGAGAAAAAAGTGAATATATTTTTTAAATCGGTATTGATGGGCATCATGGTCTTTAGTCTGGCGGCCTGCGGCAATCAGCCGCAGGGAACCGGCAGTGCGGTGTCTGCGGCAGAGACAGAGAATCCGGAATCCGGGCCGGCCGCTGCGGACATCGGGGATGCGCCCGACTACGCGAAGACATCCTGCTGGTACCAGATCCCTGAGATCACCAGGGACGTTGACACGTTCTTCATCTACCCGACGGAGTACCTGGCGGCTGAAGAAAGCGATCCTGATTATGCCGCCCTTGACAATGCCGACATGCGGGACGGCGTTGAAAACATCGACCACAGGTTTATGGCAAGCGTGTATGAGGACTCCACAAACGTATTCATTCCGTACTACCGGCAGGCCAGCCTGAGGGTCCAGATCGATTCCTGGAGAAAGACCGGCGACATACGCAATGCCCTTAAAAACAATACCCCTTATGCCGATATAACCGCGGCCCTCGACTACTACTTTGAGAACTGCAACAACGGCCGTCCGTTTATCATCGCTTCTCACAGTCAGGGCTCCGGCATCTGCACGCTGGTGCTTGAGAATTATTTCAAAGAGCATGCCGATTATTATGAGCGTATGGTGGCGGCCTACGTCCTGGGCTTCTCTGTTACAAAGGATGAGCTTGAAGCCAACCCGCACCTGAAGTTCGCCACAGGCGAGAGCGACACGGGCGTTATCGTCAGCTGGAACATCGAAGGTCCCAGGAATGTGGAGGAAAACGCTCCGAATGCCGTAGTGATGCCGAATGCCATCAGCATCAATCCCCTGAACTGGAGGCTTGACGATACCTATGCGCCGGCCGGCGAGAACCTCGGCTCTCTCGTGCTGAATGAGAAAACCGGTGAGACCGAGATCAGGGACATCGGCGCGGATGCCCAGGTGGTTCCCGAACGCGGCGTGGTTGTGACGAACGCCGATCATGAGCCCATGACGGGAATGCCCGATGTGTTCGGCACACAGAGCTTCCACAACGGTGATTACACATTTTATTACAACAACATCAAGGATAACGTGGCAAAGAGAATCGCCGCGTATCAGAACAAATGAGGGTTAACGAAACTCTATGAAATCAGTTGTATCGCGGACAAAAGCAGGCTTATACATTCTTCTTGCGCTCCTGACCGGGATCTTTGCGTTCATTTCCTTCAGGTTTTACAGTTATGATATCGAAATGAGGATGAACCCGCAGGTGGAGCGCGCCATCATTCAGGCATCCCGGCTGCTTCCGCAGCTTGAAGAAAACGAAGACGCCCTCCGGGAGATCTCTGTCAGTCTGGAAAAAAGCCGGAGACGGATACTGCGCGCGAGCAGGGAGCTGGCGGATGACCAGGCCTGGGATGAGGAAGAAAATGTTGAGACCGTCATCAGTGAGACCATATCCTGGATGAACCGGATCACCAAGCTGCGCGTGGGGCGCAGGGGCCATGTGATCGTCGTCTCACAGAATGATTATACGATCCTCGCGCATCCGGACGAACGATTCGTCGGAGAAAAGCTGCATCCCCTGTGGGGGAAGCTGGACAGGGAGGCGATCCCCGATCTGAAAAAGCTTCACGGGAAGATCACGCGGAAGGATCTGCCGGAGGAATATTATCTGTTTTTCCCCCACACCTTTTTCATGCGGAATCCGGACACCGAAAGGTACTACGCCGCGGTGGACGCTGGCGTATACGGATCGGTCTTTTCCTACGGAGATACTTATATCATCTGCGGCGTGACCCTCTATGAAACGCTGGCGTTTGTCGTATTCCGGTGTTTCTTTTCAACGCTGTTCTTCTTCGTGTTCGCGTGGGTCTTTGTCCGTTATGTCGGATTTTCCCTGACCCGGCATATGGAAGCACCGGAGATGTTCCGCAAGAAGCTGGCTTCCTATGGGGCCATATCGGTAATCGTTCTGTTCGGGGTCTTCTGGTATTACCAGACCATGATGGACGTGACCGGGGACATCGCGACCATGAACGAGCACGCCGAGGCTGCAGTGGAGACCCTGAATACCTACCACCGGTACAGTGAGAGACTGGCGGGCTGGCTCGATGAGCAGTATCTCGAGAAATGCCGGCTTACGGCGGACCTGGTCCGGAAGCAGGGAAAGGAACACCTCACCAGAAAAGATATGGCGGAGCTTGCCAGAGATCTGGATGTGGAATATATCTATGTTTATGACAAAAAGGGAAAAGTGATCGTCACGAACTCACCCTATGACCATTTCACGCTGAGCACCGACGAAGCGGCTCCGTCCTATGCTTTCCGGCCGCTCCTGGACGGGAAGGAGTATGTCATACAGGACGTCCGCACGGATGACTTCGGCGAGAGAAGGCAGTATATCGGAGTCAGCCTCCGGGATGAGAACGATCTCTGCGACGGGTTTGTCCAGATCGCCGTTGATCCGCAGCTCAGAGACCGGCTGCTGGATCCCATTAATGTTCAGGGTGTCCTGGACAACCTTGTGATCGGGATCCCCAGGTATGCTCTGGCCATCGATAAGAATACGATGAAGATCGTCGCGACCACTGGCCTGGGCTATGAAAATGCAAGCGCCGAGGAGCTGGGCCTGGATGCCGGAAAAATCGAAGACAACTACAATGGGATCCTCACCATCAACGGGGAGACCTACTATACGGGGGTCAGCCGGTCGGAGAACCTGTATCTGATGCCTTTGCTGCGGAGTACGGACAACTCCGGCGCCCTGGCGATTTCCTGCGTCCTGGCCCTGTTCAGCGCCGCGGCATATTTCCTCCTCGTGCTTATTTCACAGCGCGGGTACAGGAAAGCTGTTCTGGCCGGGGCAGCGGAGCAGACGGAGGCAGGCGGGAACCGGAACGTCACCGGCGTGAACCTGAAAAAAGCCGGGACATGGAGCTTATGGGGAGGCCTGCCAAAGGCGGAAGAGAAGGACGGGTTTGAGGCCCGCTGGAAGAAACAAAGCGCCGTTCCGGTGGAAGAGCAGACTCCTGAAATGCGTATCCGAGGGATCATTTACCGCCTGCTTCTGGCATTCTCGGTGGTGTTCCTCCTGTTTGAGACCGTCCTGATCTATGCCGGGATAACGCAGGGAACCGGACTGGACGGCTTCTCCTATGTACTTCTCGGAAACTGGGAGAAGGGACTGCATCTGTTTTCCTTCTCATACTGTCTCTTCCTCCTCTGCGTGCTGTACGTTTTCCGGGAACTGCTGAACCAGGCCCTCTACCACATCGCGAAGATCTCCGACATGAGGAGCGAGACGATCCTCCTTCTTCTGCGGAGTGCCCTGAAATATGCCTGCGCCCTGATCTTCCTGTATATAGGACTGGCGAAATTCGGCATCGATACGAGGGCGCTCTGGGCATCTGCCGGCGTGCTGTCGCTGATGATCGGCTTCGGGGCAAAGGATCTGATCAGCGATATCGTTGCCGGACTGTTCATCATTTTTGAAGGTACTTATAAGATCGGCGACTGGATCACAGTGGGAAGCTGGTACGGAACGGTGGAGGAGATCGGACTCCGGTATACGAAGATCGAATACAACGGAGATACCAAGTTCCTTAACAATTCCTCTGTCCGGGACCTCATCAGGGCAGAAGGGGAAGTGGTAAAGGAGCTGCTTATGGTGCCTGTCCCTTATGAGACGGATCTTCTGGAGATCGAGAAACTTCTGAACAGGGAGCTTCCGGTCATCGCGCCGAGGATCACCGGCATTGCGGGACCCCGGGACCCCTCAGATATGAGGGTGTAAACTCCTTTGAGAACAGCTGTGTTATGCTCCGTCTCTCCATCATGTGCTCGAGCGAAGGACGCAAAAAGGCGCGCAGGGCCCTGCTGAGGGAAATCAAGCTTCTCTTTGAGAGGAAGCACGTCAATATCCCGTACAGCCATGTGGTGGTCAGTGATTATAAGGAAGTGCAAACGTCAAGCACTTTTTTACATTGTTAGGTAAGAAGATTTTTACAAGGTACGGTAACCAGTTTTTTACATCGTCTGGTAAGGAGTTTTTTACATCCTATGGTAAGAAGATTTTTACATCTCCGTCCAGGTAACCAGCCCGGCTGGTAAGGTACAGCTTCAGCTGAACATCTCAGGGTGCTTCAGTCGGTAGGACTCGCCCCGGAAGGAGTAACAGTTCGCATGGTGAAGGATCCGGTCCAGGAGAGCTGTGGTAAGTACCGGGTCGCCCATCATCTCTGCCCAGTCCATGATCTCTTTGTTGGTGGTAAAGATGATAGAGGAGGTCTCGTAGGTGTCGCTTATAAAGGTGAAGAACCGGTTCGCCTGGCTTCTGGTGATCGGGGTATAGCCGATCTCATCGATGATAAGCAACTGGGCCTTTTTCAGGTTCTTCAGCCGGAACCCGGCGGTACGCTCAGTTTCCGCAGTATCAAGGATCTTCACCAGGTTTACCATCTTCTCAAAACAGACAGTGTATCCGTGGTTGATGGCATGCAGCCCGAGACCGGCGGCCACCATGGTCTTGCCAAGCCCCGGAGGGCCGGCAAACACCAGGTTGCCACGGTTGTCAAGCCAGGAGAGTTCCTTCAGCTTATCGACCTGGGCCTGGGTGATCCCAGACTCCAGCTCCTCCGGGTCAAACTCCTCCAGCGGACGCAGACTGGGCGGGAAATGGGCGGCGGAATAGTTACGCTTCCGCCGGCGTGCGTTTCGCCCCTGGACTTCTGTTTCCAGGATGGACAGCAGGAATTCACGGTGTGTTGCATTCGCTGTATCAGCAGACTCAAGGAGATCCGGCAGGGCCCGCGCAGAGTGCTTAAGCGTAAAAGTCTGCAGGAGTGAGATCAGCCGTTCCACTGGGATCCGTCCGGTATCCATGCTTTTCATGACTGCACGGTTCATCCGACCGCCTCCTTTCCGGAACGGGCAACACGGTCCTGAAAGGCTCTGCCATAGACATCAAGGCTCTTGTAATCCACCGGGCTGCTGCTGAAAGCGTTTGCTGCTCCTTCGGTTCCAGGCAGGCTGCGCCCGGCTTTTGTAAGCTCGTACACTGTCCTGAACTGGGAGAACTGGTAACGGAAGTTTTTGCAGCAGACTTTCATCACTTCCGCGACCAGGGATTTATCCGGTGCCTGGGCATCCAGGAACTGTTCGATCGCACGGAGCTGTTTTGAGATGTGACGCGGGTTTTCCTTTTTCACCCCGTTCATGAAGTGCTGGAAATCATAACAGTTCCACTTGCCGCGCATGCGCTCCATGATCTCGATCCAGTCGCCGGCATCACTTTTCCGGTGTTCCGGGAGCTGGTTGTAACTCCCCTTCCTCTCGCTGAGAAGGTGTGTACAGATAAAGTTCAGGTCATTGTCATAGATGTGTATCCGCCCTGTCGTGACTTTATAACGGACCTTACTGTAGGCGAACTCCCGCGGGACGGAATACCTGCAGGATCTGTAAAGGACGTACGGTGTCCCGCTGAGTTCGGTCTCAATAAAGCTGTTTGGCGAGCTCTCGTATACAGACGGCAGCATCGGGCGGAGCGCTTTCTGCTCATAGTCGCGGAACACGGCCGCCGGGATCATAAGCGTAGTCCTGTGGATCCGCTTGTTCTTGCGGCCCAGCCATCCCGGCAGGGAGCGCCATACATCATCGATACAGGTGATGTTCCTGGCACTGAAGAAGTTCTTCTTTACGTAACCGACGCTGTTTTCTATTGGGCCCTTGCTTTCCGGATCTGCCTTGTTGCAGACCCAGAGACGCAGGTCCTGCTCTGTACAGAAGTCTTCAAACACTCTGGTCTTGATGACCTCGCCGTAAGTTTCGCTGGAAACAAAAACGGCATCCTGGTCAATGACGAGGACGGAAGGCCGTCCTCCCAGCCTGCAGAAACTCCTGTAGATGGCCTGGCAGGCTTCTGTGCCATTGTACTTATGGTCCTGCGCATAAACGCAAAGGAGCCGGCTGTAGCGCAAAAGGAGACAGATGAAGAAGATAGAATCCTTCCTGCTGAGTGTGACTTCACCGAAGTCGATCAGCATCTGTTCCCCCGGCGGCGTATCGAATACGTGGTCATAGATTCTCCGGTGTTCTTCCCCGGTATCGACTATCCCGCTGTCTTCCAGGAAGTGGACATAGTTCCTGAGGGTCTGCTCATTCCCGGGAAGGAAATCGTAATCCCCGTTCTCTATGAATTTTTCTTCCAGGACGTCATAGACAGAGGAGATGCAGAAATCTTTCCGCTTGTTGGCTTCAAGGACCGCTATGATCGCTTCCCTGAACGGGGAGACGTCAAAGGCTTTCTCTTTGGAAAGTCTGGCTGCCGGGTCTTCGGGGATCACGTCCATGTCGTAATACTTGGAGATAGTGGGCCGGCTCGGAGGCTTTACGCCCTGTTCCTTGTAGTAGTTGAGTATTTCAGCTTTTGTATAACCGCGAAGTTTTAAATCCTGTATTTCCTGCATCTGTGTTTTGTCCAGCATTGTTGTCCTCCCTTTGTATACCTGTTAAAGCCAGTATACTATCCGGGAGTCTGCCGGACCCTCCTGCGATCTTTACTCACCACATGAGCAGAAGCAGAAAGGAGCAGTATGTAAATATCTTCTTACCGAATGCTGTAAAAAAGTGGTTACCGTTTCATGTAAAAAACTCCTTACCGTGATATGTAAAAAACTCCTTACTGTGGCGTGTAAAGATCTGCTTACCATGTGGTGGCAAAATCATCTTACCCCCCACATAAGGAAGAGAACAATACCTACGTCGATGCGCCGGATACGGCTCCGAAGGAGGAGCTGGAAGGCGCCGGGGACCCGGTCAGTCCTTTCTCAAGGACTGCGGTCTTTTTAAATGGCTATGCTATTGAATTACTCAAGGATCTTGACAACTCTGCCGGAACCGACAGTTCTGCCGCCCTCGCGGAGAACGGCTCGCAAAAAATACATGTGATCTTGTATGTAATATATGTATCGTACATGTATTCTTGTATTTTCTCCAACTCTCCTCTATTTTAGTCTGGAATTGTAGCCAATCTGTAGCCAAATAAAGTTTTCAAGTATTCTATTTCCACCAATATCCATAAGAATTCTTTCTTCTTCCGTCTCCTGTATCATACAGACATGCGGTCTGTGCTGTTCCATAAAAAGTTAAATATCCAGGACCTCCAGAAGAAGGGTAGGCTACTATTTCTAATGGCCTTCCCTGATTTGTTACCGTCCCTATTGTTTGTGGGACTCCATTAATCGCCTTATATGTAAATTCTCTTCTTCCGTTCTTGGAGGCTTGCCACTCTGTTGTTTTCATTTCTCCTTCTTCATACCAATTCACATAATTCCCTGACACTGTTATAAATCCAGTTTCCTCATTATTCTTTTTGGGATCAATGAATTTTTTATATTCTTCCCCCCAGCCATTTGGTGCATCGTTTTCCCAATGTCCTTTGTAAGCTGCTTTAATAGGTATTCCTTTACTACTATTAATTGTCAGTCGGTACATAGTTCCTTCACCGGATCTAATTCCCTCAACCGCTTCACCATAATATAAGTATTTGTCGTATTTATTTCTTCCTAAATCAATAATGATAAGAGACTTATCCCCAGTTTTATACTCGACCCTTCCATTTGGAACAGCTGATTTTGTTAAACTCTGAAGCGCTTCTATACCTTCATCAAGTTTCGTCTTCATAACACCGCTTCCCGCTAATTTCACAACGGCCTCATCAAGCTCAACCTTATATTTAGTTATCCATTCCTCGGTGGATAATGAATTGACTTGTGATTGTGACGGCAGTTGGGCCTCTTGTTGCCTTGTTTGAATAACCCCATTTTTTACCCAGTGTC
Organism: uncultured Lachnospiraceae bacterium; assembly: GCA_902780465.1. Lineage (GTDB taxonomy): Bacteria > Bacillota > Clostridia > Lachnospirales > Lachnospiraceae > Moryella. The sequence goes on along the minus strand of CACZFV010000190.1, from coordinate 308 downwards.
CCTCAGAATCAACAGTATAACCATCCGGCGTTTGTGTATCGACAAGCAAACGGCCATTATTGTCAAAATAATAGCATTCTGCATTGCCATCGTTATTACTATCAATCCAATGCCAACCATCTGAAGCGAAGGATCCATTATCTTTCTGATAAATCCAAGATCCATTAGCCTGCTGCCAATTCCCAGCATACGCCATGGAACAACAATTAATAATTATAAGACTAGAAATTAGTACTTCCTTTAATCTGTCCATTTTTCCTTCTTAAAAAAAAAAAAAAATAGACAATTACGATACCCCCTGTGAAGAG
>CACZFV010000189.1 GCA_902780465.1 uncultured Lachnospiraceae bacterium | reverse complement strand
GCTCAGGACCGCACTGTGGACCGCGTGGGTCAGAGCCCGCAGCTCAGTCTCCTCCATGATCCGTTCCTCCATGCCCCGGATCCATTCCGGCCGGAGCAGTGGTTCCGGGTGAGGTTCCGCCGGATGCAGACCCGCTGGCTGCAATTCTGCCGGTACGCAGCTGTCTGCCCTGTGCCCAGTCCGCCCCCGTGTATAGACAGCCGCGCATTCCCGGAGGACTGCCAGCGCCTCTCCCCGGTCCCGGAATATCTCCAGAGAGATCACATCCTCCCCGGAAAGGATCAGCCCTTCCGTCAGCAGATGTCCGAGTACCATCTCCGGCAGAAAAGATGGCGTGCAGCAGAATTCCAGTTTGTATTCCTGCTCCTGCTCCTGTTTTCCGGCCTGGGGTCCTCCCGGACTCTTTTCTTTTTTTCCCGGATAAGGCAGGACCTGCACGGAAAGATGATATTCCTCCGGTATATAACGGATCTCTTCCCACGTTTCCGCTTTCCTGTATCTCCATCAGTTCTTCTTCCTCCGGCGATTGTTCCTTTTTTACGTGTCTGGTAAAATAACAGTAATTGATGAAACAGTGTTCAGTCAACAGCGGAGGTAATCAAAATGAATTTTCTGAAACGACTGACTGTCTGCGTCCTGATCATCTGCCTTTCCTTCTCCCTGATCTCCTGCGGAAACATCGGCAGACCGGTACTGGAAAAGATCGACGAGATCAGTTCAGGGCTTGGCATCAGCTTGCCCGGCGGCTCTTCCGCAGGCAGCGGCAAAGCCGACGATGCAGAAGACCCGGATATCGAGGATGAGTCCGAAAAAAAGGATCCTGATGATAAGACCGAAGAGACGGATTCCGACAGTATGACTGAAGCTCCGGAAGCCGCAGCTTCAGGATCCTCGGAAGCCGCCCTGATCCCCCTGACCCGGGTCGTCTTAAGAACTCCCGATCCGTCCTTCAAGGCTTCCACGGGTCTCGTCCCCTCTGTGCCGGCCTATGACCCCGGAGCGGACATGGCCAATGTCATCAACCGGGATCAGTTCAGTTATGATCAGTTCAGCGCCGAAGCAAAGGATTTTCTTGCCAGGAATCATTTCTTTGTGGAGCAGCAGAGACCCGCCAGCGGAAACCCGGAGTTCTATGAACTCTACGAGGAAAACCGCTACTGGCACATCCCGAATTTTGTGACAGTGGATTCCCTGATGCACACCTACCACCTGTATTTCACGGTGCTGATGCGCACAGTGGAGCGGGAGCACCTGGCGCCTGCGCTGACCTCCTTAAGCCGCGGTATGCTGCAGAAAAGCCTCGCCCAGTACGAAGCCCTGAAGGGAACTCCCTGGGAAGGCGCTGCGTTCCGCAACGCCGTCTTTTTCAGCGTCGGGCTGAATCTGCAGGAGACCGCACCCGCGGAGGATGCTGCGATCCGCCAGGTCGCGGAAGAAGAGCTCGGGAAGATCTACAATGCAGCAGGCCCCGCCCCCTGCGCCTTGTTCGGCGCCAGCGATTCTTTCTACAGCGGGACCCATGACGAGGATTACTCCCAGTACCGGCCGCGCGGAAATTATGAAGGTGATCCCATCCTGGAGGCCTACTTCCGCGCCATGATGTGGTACGGGCGTATCGCTTTTCTCGCGGAAGATGAAGACGCCACCCGCAGCGCGCTTCTGATCACCGCTGCCATGGACGGCAGCGAAAAGAGTACCTGGGAAGCGATCTACGCTGTCAGCTCCTTCTTCGTCGGCGTCAGCGACGACTGTCTCTGCACCGATTACGCCGCTGCTGCGGAAGCGGTCTGGCCCTCCGGCTTCTCCGTCTCTGACCTGCCGGGCGATGAGGCAGGCTTTTCCTCCTTCCGGGAGAATGTCGCACAGCTCGCTCCGCCGAGGATCAATTCTCTCCCGCACCATACGGGCGCTGAACAGAATGAGAGCGGAAAGAGTTTCCGCTTCATGGGACAGCGCTACAACATGGACAGCGAGATCTACGAGCGCCTGACCGAGTGGGACGCTGACTCCGCGAAATCCCGCGTGGTCCCTGACGCCCTCGATGTGCCGAACGCCCTCGGATCTCCCGCCGCAGAGAAGATCATGCTGGAAAAGGGCGACGCCCTGATCCCGCTCTACCAGAAAGAGCTTCCGGTACTCCGCGAACAGCTGAAGAATACGGATCCCGCGCTCTGGAGCTCCAGTCTTTATACAGGGTGGCTGCACACGCTGACACCGCTCCTCTCCCCCCGTCCGGAAGGTTACCCAGCTTTCGCCCGGTCAGAGGAATGGCTGAAAAAAACTCTGGAGACCTATGAAGGAAGCTACACAGAACTGAAGCACGACACCGTTCTCTACGCCAAGCAGGTCTACGTGGCGGAAGGCGACGGAGAAGCGCCGAAGGACCGGGACGACCGCGGCTATGTGGAACCGGAGCCGGAGGTCTACGCTCGCTTTGCCTCCCTTGCCCAGGATACGAAGGACGGCCTGGACCGTCTTGGTATGCTGGACGCCGCAAACCGGGAGATGCTGGACGGGCTCTCTTCCCTGGCAGGGCAGCTCCTGGCCATTTCCGAAAAGGAGCTCCAGAACCAGACCCTGAGCAATGAGGAATATGATCTCATCCGGAACTACGGCAGCATGATCGAACGCTACTGGGAAGCCTACAAGGAAGACACCTACAAGTCCGGCCTCGGCCGCTCCATGCAGCTCGATGCTTCTCTGGTCACGGATATCGCCTCCGGGGACGGATGGATCCTGCAGATCGGAACCGGTCTCGCCCAGAAAATGATCGTCCTGGTGCCCGTCGACGGAACCCTTCGCTTCGCCAGCGGCACGGTATACAGCTTCTATGAATTCCTGAACGGCGGACAGCGTCTGACCGACAGTGAGTGGAAGGACGTCAACGGTTTCCGGCCGGGTCCCAACAGCGGGCCTGCAAATCCTGTGGACAAGCCCGGCTGGACCATGACCTACCGCATCAACCCCTATAACCAGTAACCCTTCTCTTTCAAGGCACAGGACTGACAAATGAGACGACATCGGACTTTCCGGATCTTCTCTCTTCTGCTCATCACGGCTGCCGCTCTCGCGGCAGCCTTCTTTCTATGGCAGCGCGGCGTCTTTCTGGCCCATTGTTCTCCATGGTCCCGGTGGACACCGGAAAAAGAAGCGGAAGGCTCCTCCGGAGACCGGACGTTCCGGATCCTGCTGAAGAACAGGCGGATCTCCGTATATTCCGCGCCTCCGGAATCTCCCGCGTCCGGCGCCGGCTTCGAAAAGACCTGGGAATCCCCTTCCCGTCTGCAGGTACAGGACTTCCTGTTCTGTGACATCGACCGCGACGGCGCCCTGGAGCTTCTTCTCCTCTGCTGGTATGCCGGAGATCCCGTCTCCTGGGACAGCGGGCAGCCTGTCATCGCCGGAAAGCAGTGGACGCAGCACATCTATATCTACAAAGCCATGAATGACGGGAGCATGCACGAGCACTGGATGGCCTCCCGGATCATGCAGAACATCGCCTGCTGGGCCTTTGACGAAGAGTTCCGCCTGTTCTTCACAGACAGCGCGGGCGATGTGACCCGCTGGGACTGGTTCGGCTGGGGTCTGAAATACTACGCTGACGGATATCCGGAAGCGAGGTTCCTGGTGAGCGGCGACAGCCTGATCCACCGGATGATCCTGGAGCAGGGACAGCGGGAAGACAGTTTTGATTTCCTGTATGAGCACATTGCCACGGAACTTGAAAAAGCGGACATCGCTGTCTTCGGCCAGGAGGGCATGTTTGTGGAGCCCCGGACGGGCTACAGCGGCTATCCTCTGTTCCGCACACCGGTCTACGTGGGCGAAGCCGCGCTGAAGGCCGGCTTCAATGCCGCGGCCTGCGCCACCAACCACGCCCTGGATGCCGGCGCCGAGGGGATCAATACCACCGCGGCCTTCTATGAGGAGCGGGGCGTCCCCTGCCTCGGCATCCTCCCGGAATGGGAAAAGGCGGCCAGCGAGCCGCCGTACCACCTCTTTACTCAGAACGGGATCCGTATCGCAGTTTTTGATTATACCTACGGCACCAATGCCGGCGACCCGGAGGCATACTGGCCCGGGGCCGTACACGTCCTGAAAGACGAAGAGACCGTCCGGAACGAGATCGCCTCTGCAGTTCCTGCGGCGGATGCTGTCATCGTCCTCGTGCACTGGGGTACGGAATACAGCCCGGAGCCGGACGAGGAGCAGCGCCGCTGGGCGAAGGTCTTCCTGGAAGCGGGCGCGGACCTGGTCGCCGGCTCTCACCCCCACGTGCTGCAGCCGCTGGAAGTCCTCACCGGGGCGGATGGAAAACAGATGCCGGTCTTCTGGTCCCTCGGGAATCTCGTCTCCCGCCAGGACCAGCCGGATCGCGTCCTCGGCGGTCTCGCGGAATTCACCGTCCGCCGGCCCCCCGGAGACACGGAGATCACCGACTGCCGCCTTGTCCCCGTCCCCGTCATCACTCACCAGACGGAAGACACCACCTCTGTCTGGCTTCTCAGTGACTACACAGAGTCCATGGCCGCGGAGCACAGGCTGGATGTCCGGGTGCTGCTTAACTGCGGGACTTTTTTTTCAGTGCCTCATATACCTTTTTCTGTACGGGCAGGCGCTCCCGGCGCGGGAAGTCCCGGTCATACTGTCCGCGGAGCAGAGTGGCATCGTCCGGATCCAAAAGGGGGATCAGATCCGCTGTCAGGCCGTGGACTGCGTTCAGCATCCAGAAAACGCTCAGCGGTTCCGGGTGCTCCTTCGGTGCGTGATAGATAAAGGACAGTACCTCCCGGACTTCTTCCGGTTCCGGACTCCCCGCGGCGAAGCCCGAGAGCGCCGCCTCCAGGTCTTCGGCACATCTGTCGTGACAAGGATCATCAGCAGGCTTCGGGCCCATGCCGAACAGGCCGTCCGACGGTTTTCTTGCGTTTTCCAGGCGTTCCGCCTCTTCGATGTAATCCCGGAAGAGCGCCCGCACTGCTGATGATCCTCTCTTTTCCTTGCCTTCCGCGGTCATCACGCGAAGGGATTCTCCGTGGGATAAGGCAGGGACTTCGGCTGGTTGTATGCGATGTCTCCGACGCCGAGGAACCGCATCACCTCAAAGAGCGCTTTCCCGTAGTGGCCGAAAGCCACCGCACCGTGGTGCGGATAACGCTTCTGCAGCAGCACATGGCGGTAGAAGCGGCCCATTTCATGGATGGCGAATACACCGATGCCTCCGAAGCTGCGGGTCTTTACTGCCAGCACTTCGCCCTCCGCGATATAAGAACGGAGCACTCCGTCGCTGTCACACTGCAGGCGGTAGAAGGTGATGTCGCCGGCGGCGAT
>CACZFV010000188.1 GCA_902780465.1 uncultured Lachnospiraceae bacterium | reverse complement strand
CAGCGCTGCGGGCTGTACAGGAAGACGATGGAACAGCTTCCCGGCGGGAGCGTGAGCACGATGCTGGAGGCAGCGGCAGCGGTCCGGGAGGCGGACCCCGGCATGGAGGAATTTATTTCCTTTGTCCGGATGTACTGCCGGGACCTCCTGGTTCTGAAAAAGGACAGAAGAGCAAAAAACCTGATCTTTTCCGGACAGGCGGAAGGTCTTTCAAGGGCCGCGGGAGAGATCTCCCTGCGCGGCGCGGGCCGCATCCTCGACGAGCTGGAACGGACGGAAGACCGTCTGAAAGCGAACGTCAGCGGTGAGCTTGCGCTGGAGATGCTCCTGGAGGAGATCCGGGAGAGCAGGACGTAACAACAGAAAGGAAATTTTGGAATGGCGACAGTAGTCGGAGTCCGGTTCCGCGAGGTCGGAAAGATCTATTCCTTTGATCCGGGAGATCTTGTCTTCCGGCGGGGAGACCACGTCATCGCGGAAACGGCAAAAGGATATGAATACGGGACAGTGGTCCTCGGGAACCACCCGGACAACGCGCAGGAAGAAGACCCCGAGAGAAAAAAGATCATCCGCAGGGCGACCGCGGAGGATGAACAGAAGGTCCGGGACAACAAGGACAGGGAAAAGGATGCCCTGATGATCTGCCGGAGAAAGGTGGATGAGCGGAAGCTGGACATGAAGGTCATCGGGGCGGAGTATACGTTCGATGACAGTAAGCTCCTGTTTTTCTTCACTGCGGACGGAAGAGTGGATTTCCGCGATCTGGTGAAGGACCTGGCGGCGATCTTCCACATGCGGATCGAGCTCCGTCAGGTGGGTGTCCGGGACGAGACCAGGATCATCGGCGGCATGGGCCCCTGCGGGCGCCCGCTGTGCTGTCACTCCTGGCTGCCGGATTTTGTCCCGGTCTCCATCAAAATGGCGAAGGAACAGAATCTTTCCCTGAATCCCCAGAAGATCAGCGGCGTCTGCGGACGTCTGATGTGCTGCCTGAAGAATGAGGCGGACACCTATGCCTACCTGAACGCCCAGCTTCCGAAGAAGGGCGACCTGGTGGAGCTTGCGGATGGACGGCAGGGCGAGATCGTGGAAGTGAACGTGATCCGGCAGACGGTCCGCGTGTTTGTGATCCTGGACGATGACGAGCGGGAGATGCGGGACGTGCCCGCTTCCGAGACCGTGTTTATTGCCCACCGGAAGAAAGGCCAGCCGAGCCAGATGAAGAAGGACGCCATGGCGAAGCGCGAGAGACCAGAGAGAACAGAGAGAACAGAGGGAACAGAAGAACCAGAAGTTCCAGAGGGATCCGGCAGCGGCGGCCGAAGCCGCGGCACCCGAGACCGCCGGGGCAGAGGTCCCGGAGGACGGAAAAGCCGGCAGCCGCAGGTCCAGAAGAAGACCGCGCCGCGCTCCGGAGGAAGGCGCTCCCGGCAGTGCGGGAGACCGTGAGGAGAACCGGGGCGGAAGGAACACCGCCGCACCGGAGGAAAAAAGGGACGGTACCCCCGGGGATGAGCAGAAGCCGCATCACAGGAGACGGCGCAGACCCGGACGCGGCGGAAACGGCGCGCCCAAGGACAATGCACCGGAAGGCGGAAGCGGTGGAACGGATCGATGACCTGCAGAGAAGCAGCCTCCGGATCCTGCAGGATCCGGACAGGTTCTGTTTTGGAATGGACGCTGTGCTGCTTTCCGGCTTTGTCACGGTAAAACGCGGGGAAAAGGTCACGGACCTCTGTACCGGCACCGGCATCATCCCCCTTCTTCTAAGTGCGAAGACAGAGGCTTCGGAGATCGACGGGATCGAGATCCAGCCGGAGATGGCAGATATGGCCCGGCGCAGCGTAAAGATGAACGGACTGGAAGAGCGGATCCGGATCATCTGCGGCGACCTGCGGGAGGCCGGCGCTGCGGGAGAACGGGAAAGCCGGGATGTGGTGACCTGCAATCCGCCGTATATGGCAGCGGGCAGCGGCATCGTGAACCCGGAGGATGTGAAAGCTCTGGCGCGGCACGAAGTGACCTGCACCCTGGAGGACGCGGTCCGGGAGACGGCGCGGCTCCTTAAGAACGGCGGGAGGACCGCCTGGGTCTATCGGCCGAACCGCCTTTCTGAGCTGTTCGCCCGTTTCCGGCAGTATCATCTGGAACCGAAAAGGCTGAAATTCGTGCACCCGTACCTGGACCGGGAAGCCAACATGGTGCTGGTGGAGGCGGTCAAGGGCGGCGGAAGCTTCCTGAAGGTGGAGGCGCCGCTGGTGGTCTTCCGGAAGGACGGAGAGTACATGCCGGAGATCCGGGATATTTACGGGTACTGACCATCGCCGCAGTACCATTCATGCAGATGCGGATGGAAGAGCGCGGACAGAGCAGTCCGCCCGGGAGGAGAGATCATGGCAGGAAAACTGTGGCTCGTGGCGACGCCCATCGGCAACCTGGGCGATATCAGCGCCCGGGCGCTGGAGGTCCTGCGGGCGGCGGATCTTATCGCTGCGGAGGATACCCGCAACACGGTCCGTCTCCTGAATCATTTTGAGATAAAGAAACCGCTGACCAGCTATCACGAGTATAATAAAACGGAGAAAGCCTACGAGCTGGTCCGGGAGGCCCAGGCGGGGAAGAACATCGCTGTGGTGACAGATGCCGGCATGCCGGCCATCTCGGATCCCGGTGAGGTCCTGGTGCGGGTCGCCTACGAGACAGGCACCGAGGTGACTATCGTTCCGGGGGCCTGCGCCTGCGTCAGCGCCCTGGCGATCTCGGGACTTCCCACAAGGCGCTTTGCCTTTGAGGCTTTTCTTCCCGCGGAAAAGGGGGAGCGGGCCGCTGTGCTGCAGGAACTGCAGCGGGAGATGCGGACCATCGTCCTCTATGAGGCGCCCCACCGTCTTCTGAAGACCCTGAAGGAGCTGCGGGACTGCCTCGGGGAAGACCGCAGGATCTCCCTGGTGCGGGAACTGACCAAGATCCACGAGGAAGTGCGGCGCAGCACCCTCGGGGAAGCAGTTGCCCTTTACGAGGCGCCGGGCGGCGCGGAGCTGATCCGCGGCGAATATGTCCTGGTCATTGAAGGGCGTGATCCCGAAGAGAACCGGCGGGAAGAGGCAGCCCGCTGGGAGTCCATGAGCGTGGCGGACCACGTGGCAATGTATGAAAAGCAGGGCATGGACCGGAAGGAAGCCATGCGGAACGCGGCAAAGGACCGCGGCGTCAGCAGACGGGACATATACCAGGCGCTACTGTAAACAGAGCAGGCCGTGTGACGCAGTATGAACCGTAAAGAGCGAAGCGGATTGCGAATGTCCGTTTTTCTTATGAGAATCACCCTCCCCCTCAGGGCGGGAGAAAGACAACAGGAGGGAATACATCATGTGTCAGGAATGTACAAAGAAACCGTACTATATCACCACCGCGATCGCTTACGCGTCGGGAAAGCCGCACATCGGCAATACCTATGAGATCATTCTTGCTGACGCCATCGCCCGCTTCAAAAGAGAAGAAGGCTTCGACGTCCGCTTCCAGACCGGCACAGACGAGCACGGCCAGAAGATCGAGCTGAAGGCGAAGGACGCCGGCATCTCCCCGAAGGAGTATGTGGACCGCGCCTCAGCGGAGATCAAGAGGATCTGGGACCTGATGAACACCTCCTATGACCGCTTTATCCGCACCACGGACGAGGACCACGAGAAGCAGGTCCAGAAGATGTTCAAAAAGATGTATGAGCAGGGCGATATCTACAAGGGCGAATACGAAGGCCTGTACTGCACGCCCTGCGAGAGCTTCTGGACCCAGTCCCAGCTGGTGGACGGCAAGTGCCCGGACTGCGGCCGCGAGGTGCAGCCGGCCAAGGAGGAAGCGTACTTCTTCAGAATGAGCAAGTATGCGGACCGCCTGATGAAGCACATCGAGGACCATCCGGAGTTCATCCAGCCCGTCTCCAGAAAGAACGAGATGGTGAACAACTTTCTGAAGCCCGGCCTGCAGGATCTCTGCGTCTCCAGGACCAGCTTCAAGTGGGGCATTCCGGTGACCTTCGACGACCGCCACGTCATCTACGTGTGGCTGGACGCTCTTTCAAACTACGCCACCGGCGTGGAGTTCGACGCCGACGGAAACCACGGCCCGCTCTATAAGAAGTACTGGCCGGCGGACCTGCACCTCATCGGCAAGGACATTGTCCGCTTCCACACCATCTACTGGCCCATCTTCCTGATGGCCCTGGACGCACCGCTCCCGAAGCAGGTCTTCGGTCATCCGTGGCTCCTGCAGGAGAACGGCAAGATGTCCAAGTCCAAAGGAAACGTCCTTTACGCGGACGATCTGGCCGATTTCTTCGGCGTGGATCCGGTCCGCTACTTCTGCATCCACGAGATGCCCTTTGAGAACGACGGCGTGATCAGCTGGGATCTCATGGTGGAGCGCTACAACTCCGACCTTGCGAACATTCTCGGAAACCTGGTGAGCCGCACCATCGCCATGTCCAACAAGTACTTCGGCGGCATCGTCTCTTATCCGGAGACCGCTCTTTCCGAAGAAGACGCGGCCCTTGACGCGGATCTTAAGAACACCGTTTTGGCGGGCGTCCAGAAGGTCCGGGCGAAGATGGACGTGCTCCGCGTGGCGGATGCCGTCACCGAGCTCTGGAACATCTTCAAGCGCTGCAACAAGTACATCGACGAGACGGCGCCCTGGACCCTCGCGAAGGATGAGGCAAAGAAGGACCGCCTGAACCAGGTGCTTTACAACCTGACCGAGGCTATCACCATCGGCGCTTCCCTCCTGTTCAGCTTCATGCCCGAGACTTCGGAGAAGATCCTGAAGGAGCTGAATACCGAAAAGCGCGCCCTGGAGGAGATGGACCGCTTCGGCCTGTACGCCTCCGGAAACAAGGTGGCGGAGAAGGCGGAGATCCTCTTCGCCCGCCTGGACCCGAAGGAAGTGGAGAAGAAGCTGAACGCCGAGGCGGAAGCAGCGGCGGCAGCGGCAGCGAAGACCGAAGCCCCCGCGGCTGCACCCGGTGCCGCGAAGAAAGAGGGCGCGGCTGATGCTGCCGGCGCAGCGGAGGAAGCAGCCGGGGAGCAGGTGACCGTCCCCGCCAAGCCCATCGTGGATTTCGATGCTTTTGAGAAGTGCGAGTTCCGCGTCTGTGAAGTCCTCTCCTGCGAGGCGCTCCCGAAGTCCAAAAAGCTTCTGAAGTTCCGCCTGAAGTGCGGCGCCTCCGAGATCCAGATCCTGTCCGGCATCAAGAAGTTCTATCCGGAGCCGGAGAAGCTGGTCGGAAAGCGCGTCATGGCCATCGTGAACCTGGCGCCGCGGAAGATCGCCGGCGAAGAGTCCCAGGGCATGCT
>CACZFV010000187.1 GCA_902780465.1 uncultured Lachnospiraceae bacterium | reverse complement strand
CGCGAAAGACATTCTCCCTGGTAATATATCTGCCTTCCGATTTCGCGATCTGGCCGACGAAATTGGGATTCTTCTGCCGGTACCGCAGTACCAGTTCCCTTGCAAGGCTGAGCGTTCCCGCCCCTTCCTCGCTCATCATGGAGGCCTTCTCAATGATCAGGGCTCCGAAAGGCATTCTCGGGATCACGCGAAGAACATTCTCCCTGGTTATATACCTTCCTTCCGATTTCGCGATCTGGCCGACGAAATTGGGATTCTTCCGCCGGTACCTCAGTACCAGTTCCCTTGCCAGGCTGAGCGTTCCCGCTCCCTCGTCGCCGGTGATCACGACATTGCCTCTTCCTCCCTCTAAGAAGATCCTGTCGAGCGCGTCCGTGAGCTGCCTGATGGAGTCCTCGGAGTGAAGATACATCTGCCCCTTGCTGCCCTTCCCATCCGTTCTGGTCAGCGTCATCTGCTCCACGGCAAACTCTTTCGGGAATACTCCTCCGCCTTCCGTAACGAACAGGCTCGTGTCGTATCCGGCGCTCTCTTCATCATTGTCTCTGATCTCAAGCGCCTTGTGCACTTCTCCCGGGTCCCAGGATTTGGTCGAGCCGGCGTTCTCCCGGTTCGCGTCGCTGAACGGAGCTTTCTTCATGCCCGCGGCAGGCTTCTGCGGCGGAGCGTCGTCCTCGAGTCCGTTATACTCGTAGAAATCCCGTTTCACCTTCTCCCACTCGGTCATGATCTCTTCAAGATTGAGCTGGCCGGTGATCTGCTTCTCCGGTTTCGGGTCCTCCTGTATTACCATCGCGTACTGTCCGTCAGTTTCCTGGCGCAGGTAAGGGTCATAATTTTCCAGATTCCTGAGCCCTTTCGCGATCGTCTCCTGCATTCTCTCCTGTGAAAATATAGACTCTTCCACAGAACTCACTTCAAAGGACCGGTCTTCAAATACAGCGTGATCCGCTGCAGGCGCCGGCGCTGTCGTTCCGGATCTCGCCGGCTTCTTCTGTATGTCCGGCCTGCCCGCACTGCTGTCTTCCTGTCCGCGCTCACTGTCGCGGCTCTTCTTCGCCGGCTTCTTCTTCAGTTCCCCGGGACTGATCCTGTAATCCTCATATTCCCAGGGGATCTCCGCCGCCGGCTCCCGGTTGAGCGCAGGGATCATCTCCTCCTTCTGTGCCGGTTCAGGAGTTTGTCCGCTTACGGAATCGCCGGACTCATCAGCTGCTGCCGCAGAACCTCCCTGCGCCTGCCCGTCCTCTTTATCCTGTTCCGTTTCCGAAAGATCAGTCCCTTCTTCCGGAGCCCTGACCTGCTCCTTCCCGGTGTCCAGATCCGGTTCTTCGCCGGTATCATCGCTATCTTCCCCGCGGGCAGCCCCTTTCTCCGCGTCCGCTTCGGGACTGTCGGAACGCGCGGGTATCCTGATGGTCTCCGCATCCGGTGTGCTGCCGCTTTCCGCGCCGCTCTCTTCCTCTTCTTCCTCTTCCCCGTTCATCTTCCTGAAAAGGGCTTTCTGTTTCACGGTCAGTTCCGTGAAGGAAGCTTTGAGTTCCAGCGCCTTGTACACATACTTGCCGTACCCGAAAAACGCGACGATCTCATCGCATTGGGAAGCGCAGAGAGTCCTCTCTCCGGCTTCCAGATACAGCCTGGCAAGTTCAAAGGCCCACCTGTCCCGGTAATCATTCCTGGCCAGGTCCTCCAGGACGGCGATCCTCTCGTTTACGCTGACATTCTGTGCCTTGTACAGTTTGTACTGAAGCACATAGCGGTCCGCGTCTCTCGGAGCGACATTGATATACTCGTTATAGAGCTGCAGCGCTCTGACATAATTTCCGAGTTTGAGTTCAAGCTCACACAGAGAATAGATGATCTGCCTTCCGTACGGGCTCTTGGCATAAGCCAGTTCCAGTACACGTTTGCTGTCGTGATATCTTCGGTTTAATTTATAGACGTCGCTGACTCTGCAGAGTGTCCTTACATTCTTCACTCTTCGCCAGTCCACCGAATCGGCGACCTCCGCCGCCTCCTTGAATCGACGCTTTGAGATCAGCGAATCGATCTCGCTGATCGTAACTTTCAGTTCATATTTATCCAACTTTAGACCTCGGCTGTTACTCGTCACAATTTACTACAAACCGGTCTTCACCTGTCCAAAAACAGGGCAAATTCACTAATTTCAGTTTATCATACGCCTATAGCAATGTCAAAAACCAATGCCCGTAAGGCGGCTTCAAATGCTCTCTTCCTGCACTTTCAGATCCGGGTTTAACTTCAGGGAAAGCTGTGCGAACTGCTCCAGGGAGAGCGCCTCGCCTCTCACGGTCGCGGGAAGCCCCATCTCTTCCAGAGCTTTGGTCACTTCTTCCCTCGTATACTGCTTCCCGCCGACACAGTAGCCGTGGGATATCGCGTTTGCGAGCGTCTTGCGGCGCTGGTTGAAGGCTGCCCGGATCAGTCCGAACATGACCTTCTCATTGCATTCCACCGGCGGTTCCCCGTAAGCCTTAAGGCACAGGACACTGCTGTCCACACCGGGCCGCGGGATAAAACATGACGGGCTCACCGTCATCACCGCTTCAGGCTCCGCGTAATACTGAACAGCCAGCGACAGGGCTCCGTACTCCTTGTTTCCGGGGCCCGAGCGGATCCTGTCCGCCACCTCTTTCTGAACCATTACCGTGATGCTCCGAAACACATTCTTCTGCTCCAGCAGCTGCATCAGGATCGGAGTGGTCACATAATAGGGAAGATTAGCCACCACCTTGAGCGGCTTTCCTTCATTGTACTCGTCACAAATCCCCCGCAGATCAGTCTTCAGGATATCCTGCCACAATATTTTGACATTGCCGCAGTCCTCCAGAGTCTCCGACAGGACCGGTCTCAGGCTCTCGTCGATCTCGACGCAGACCACCCGTCCCGCCGCCTCCGACAAAAGCTGCGTCATACTGCCGATCCCGGGCCCGATCTCCAGCACACAGTCGTCCTTCGTGATCTGCGCGGCGTCGATGATCCCCCTGATCACGTTCGCGTCGATCAGAAAGTTCTGGCCATACTTCTTGCGCGCCCTGATCCCGTATTTTTCCAAAATATACCGGGTAGCCCCCGGTGTCGCTAATACTTCTCTCATGTATTCCTCTTTCTATATAATAAGCGAAAGCTTTTTACTCTGTGCTGCCCAGCCGTTTATAAGCGGTACATCGTCACAGCATTCTGCTCCGTCACCCGAATTACTTCCTCTTCCGAGATTCCCTTTAACTCCGCCAGTTTCGTGACAACATGGGGAAGGTACAGCGAGCAGTTCCTCTTTCCCCTGTAAGGCACCGGCGCCAGATACGGACAATCTGTCTCCAGGATCAGGTGCTCCAGCGGGATCTCGCGCGCGACCTCAACAAGCTTTCTGGCATTCTTAAAAGTAAGGACTCCCCCGATACCGATGTAGAATCCCATCTTCACAAATTCCCTTGCCATCTCCACACTGTAGGAAAAGCAGTGTACCACGCCTCCGGTCTTTTCCGCAAGATTCTCCTTCATGATCCTCATTGTGTCCGCCGCGGCTTCCCTCGAGTGCACCACGACAGGAAGGTCCACCTCCCTTGCCAGCTGCAGCTGCCTGGCAAACCAGTGCTTCTGGATCTCTCTGTCAGGCTCGGGCCAGTAATAATCAAGCCCGATCTCTCCCACAGCCAGAGCCTTCTCATCCGCAAGTTTTCCCCTGATCTCCTCCAGCAGCTCCTCCGTCATCTCCGCGCAGTGCTCCGGATGGATTCCCAATGCGCAGTAAACGTGCGGAAACCGGTGCGCAAGGTCAAGGCACTCATCTATGCTCCGGGGAGACGCGGCAATATTCACCACGCGCCCGATACCCGCCTCAGGGAGCCCCGCGAGCAGCTGTTCCCTGTCACTGTCAAATGCCTCGTCGTCATAATGTGCATGTGTATCAAATATCATCTCAGTCCTCTTTTACAAAAAAAAATAAAAAAGTCTTGCATTTCCAAAACTCTTCCCCTATAATAACACTTGCGTCACGGATAAGAAAACAATTTCGTCGCACAAATACAATATGCGCTTCTAGCTCAGCTGGTAGAGCACCTGACTCTTAATCAGGGTGTCCAGGGTTCGAGTCCCTG
>CACZFV010000186.1 GCA_902780465.1 uncultured Lachnospiraceae bacterium | reverse complement strand
GCCGTTCAGGTCCAGCCTGCCGGATCTGATGAGCTCGATCGCCTCGCCGAACTTCCGGTTCTGCAGGCGGGAGCCTCTCACGTCAAGCTCCTTGGAGGTGATCAGGAACTGGTTCACAATGGTGTCTGCCACGGAGAAGCCCATGGTAATGACACGGCCGGCATTTCCCGTGACCTTCAGGGCATTCAGCAGGGAATCCTTCACGTAGGCCGCATCGATGGTCACAGTGGTACCGTAGCCGTCAGTGATCTCGCGGACTCTCTTCTCCAGGTCTTCCTTCTTGCTGTTGATCTTCCACTTCGCGCCGTTCTGAAGCGCCTCATCCAGTTTCTCGTCGACGACATCCGCCACGATGATGTTCGGGCACTTCAGGCGCGCGATCTTCAGGATGCTGGAGCCCAGAGCGCCGGCACCGATGATAAGGAGGGTATCCTCTTCGGTCAGTTCCGCTCTGGAGCAGCTCTGGATCGCGATAGTGGTAGGCTCGATCATGATGGCGTCTCTGTCGGAGATCCCGTCCGGAAGGAGATAGCACTTATCCTCCTGCACTGCGATCCACTGACGGTAGCCGCCGTCCATGTGGACGCCGCGTACCTTCAGGTTCCCGCAGACATTCGGACGGCCGTGGCGGCAGGCCCAGCATTTCCCGCAGGCATTGACCTGGTCCACAATAACACGGTCGCCGGCCTTCACGCGGGTCACGCCCTCTCCGGTCTCCTCGACCACGCCCACGATCTCATGGCCGATGATGCGGGGATAGGTCGCCGCGGCATTGGTCCCATGATAGATCCCGACGTCGGAGCCGCAGATACCCGCGGACGTCATCCGGATCAGACATTATTTTCCTCGTCCAGTACCGGCTTCGGCTCATCCACCACACGAAGGTCATTCGGTTTCACGATTCTTACTGCTTTCATTTTTTACTCCTCTTCTCAGCTGTCCATATTTCTGTTTTTCTTCTGTACCGTGATGTGCGCCATGCAGGAAAACGCTCCCTCAGTTCATACCGCGGTGACTACCACTTTCATATAACTGCCCGGATCCCTTTCAATGTCCCTGATGGTTTCGGGCGCCTCCTCCAGAGTGACCGTCTTTGTCAGGAGCTTCGTCATGTCGACCTTCCGGGTCCGGATCAGTTCCAGCGCTTCCTCAAACTCGCCGGCGCTGGTACGCGCCCCGCGGATATCGATCTCTTTCCTGGTGATCAGGTCGGTGGGCAGCGAGGTCTCCTTCTTCGGCCACCCTGTCAGAATGATCCTGCCCGCGTGGCTCACATAATCCAGCGATGCACGGATCGCAGAGTTTGCGCCGCTGCACTCCATGACCAGCTGCGCCATGTCGCCTCCTGTGATCTCGGAGATCGCCGCCGCTGCGTGATCCTCTTCCGAATGGACGGTATACTGGATCCCGAGGGTCTTCGCGAAATCCAGCCGTTCCTGCACCACATCCAGGAGAATGGCATGGGCACCGTACGCCTGTGCCACCAGACCCGCTGTCAGACCGATGGGTCCGGCGCCGATAACAGCACAGTACTCACCCGCCTTCAGTCCGCCCCTGTGGATTCCGTGGAGCGAAATGGTCAGTGGTTCCGCCAAAGCTGCCTGGATATCTGTCATGTCTTCCGGCACCGGGATCAGCATGTCCGCCGGGTGACAGAAATAATCCGCCATCCCGCCGTCCACGTGGACTCCCAGAACGCGCAGGTCCGTACAGCAGTTGGTGCGGCCGATGGTGCAGGGATAGCAGTGCCCGCAATAGAGATACGGATCCACCACCACCCGGTCCCCGGGCTTCAGCCCCCTGGGATTATGCTCCGGAATGGAGATGATCTCCCCCGTAAGCTCATGGCCGATCACCCGGGGATAAGTGACCAGTCCGTTGGTCCCGCGGAAGGCGCCGATGTCGCTTCCGCAGATCCCTGCCGCGTGGATTTTGAGAAGTGCTTCTCCATCCTTAGGTTCCGGCATCAGAAGGTCTTTACAGTCAATGATCCATGGTGCTTCCAGCTTCACTGCTTTCATTCTTGTTCCTCCCCTCTGCTCTTTGCGCCAATTTAATATTCTAATATATCAATAAATTAATAATATAATAGTCTCCCCGCCGGAAGCAAGGGGGGAGACTAAGATTTTTCTCACTTCTTCGGATAATCCGGCAGCAGAACAGCAAGCATCACAAGGCCTGCCAGCGCGTAAAACACGTATGCCGGAGCATAGCTGCCGGTCAGGTCCGCCACCATGCCGTTCACTGTACTGAACAGCAGCCCGCCCAGAGCGTAGAAGAACTGGCAGGACTTCAAGGCCCGGGGGTAGGCGGCCGGGGATGCGTAATCACCCGCGATAACGGAGATGCCCACCGAGCTCTCGGAGATCCCCAGCGCATACACCAGCAGGACAAAATACAGTACAGGGTACGGCAGAAAAGCCGTCAGGCTGAACAGAAACATCATCGCGGCAACAAGAATCGTGCAGTCCCGGAGCATCCTTTTCCCGCCGAAACGGTCGGCAAATCTTCCCACCAGGATCTTAGACGGGATCAGAAAGAAGCCCATGGCCGAGACAAGCAACGCCACCTTCCCCATCTCATAGCCGCTGGTGCGGAACAGCATGGAGAAGCCTGCCGCGGGCTGAAACGCCAGGAGGCCCATGAGGATCATGCCGATAAGCAGCCGCGGATGATCCGCCAGGCGAAAGTCGTCGGTGGAGCCGGCGGCTTCCCGGCCACGCTCCGCTGCTTTCACTTCCTCCGGACTGCGCTCTCCGGCCATCTCCTCTTCCGCCGGATGGTCTTTCACAAAAAGAAGCAGCGGGATACACAGCAGCAGGATCACCGCGCCCTGGGCAGCGAAGGCCGCAGAGAGCCCGTATCCCTCCACCATCCTTGTGGCCAGCACCGGGATGATCATTCCGGCCAGACCGCTGCCGGCAGCCGCGATGCCGATGGCGGTGCCGCTGTGCCGCGGGTACCATCGTCTGAGAAGGATCGACGCCGGGATCATCCCGCCGAGGCCATAGGCCACGCCGAAGAGGGATGTCGCAAGAAAATACAGCCTGGCGTCCGGCGTGAACGCGAGAATGCCAAAGGCCGCTGCCGCCACAAAGAAAGTGATCAGGCTCCCTTTCTTTATATCAAGCGCGCGGAAGTACCGGTCCGACTGCGTCATGACGATCATGGCGAAGATCTGCCGCATGGTGGTAAGCAGGAAGACCTGGGTGTTGGAAAATCCCTTCATCTCCCGGATATACGGAAAATACACGGAAAAGGCCGTGCTCAGTACCCCCATGTTCACAAAGAGCATGAGGACGCTGCAGAAGCAGTTCAGCATTCTGTCACGACGCAGTTCCATGGCGAGGTCTCCTTCTGAGATAAATGATCGATTCTTTTTCTATACAGTACATACTATAACATAGTCAGCCGGGATGACCCCCTGCAGGATCTTTTCCTGCAGAAAATCCGGGAGTTTCCTGCAGGACAGAAAGCACCCCGCCGGTCGTATCTCCGGCGGGGTCCTGCGCTGATCCTTCGTGGGGTCCTGCGCTGCTCTGCAGCCCGGCTGGTTATTTCAGAATATCCTGGATGGTCTTGAAGATCCCGTGCACTTCCTGGCTGTACTCTTCTGCCGCCATGTAGGAAGGCTTCAGTCCCAGCTCCGCAAGCTCTTTCTGATACTCCGGATCCTTGGAGATCTGCTCCGCAAGGCCTGCCCAGTACCAGAGGATGCGGGCGTCTGTCCCTGCCCGGAGGCTGATGCCGCGGCTGGTGCTCCAGACAACGTCGTATCCGAGTTCCTTGAAGGTGGGCGCGTCAGGAATCGCCTCGACCTTCTCTTCACTGAGGACGCCGACGACCATCAGCTTGCCCTCCGGCAGCAGCTTGTATACGTCAGAGACTGTGAGGGCGCCGCCGTCCAGCGCGCCGGAAAGCACCTGCTCCCTGACGGCTCCGGAGCCGTTGCAGGCAACTGCGTTGAGGTCAAGTCCCGCCCGTTTCAGAAGCTCCACTGCCATGCCGCCGTCGGTGTACTCGCCCGGGGTTCCGATCTTCAGCTCGCCCGGATGCGCTTTCGCGTAGTCGATGAATTCCTGCGGCGTCTTGAAAGGCGAGTGTTCCGTGCTGACCGCGATGAGACGG
>CACZFV010000185.1 GCA_902780465.1 uncultured Lachnospiraceae bacterium | reverse complement strand
CCTCTTTCGACATAAACCTGCACAGCTGCATCACTCTTCCTCCTGTTTCTGTACCTCATCCGCCGGAATGAAGCTCCCGTCTATCTCGGCAAGCTGCATGATCCTTATCCCGTCATCGGTATCCATTACAAGAGCCTTATAGTTGTCACTGCTCTTTTCGACAATGCTTTCCCTGCCGTAGGTTTCGAGCATCTTCTCTATCCCGTTCAATACCTGAATTTCCATCCGCTCGAGTCCGTCCGTAAACTTCCCTTTCTGCGGATCCAGCGTCCTTGTGTATTCCGCCCGGCAGATATCAATACCATACTTTTTCTCAATCTCATTTCTGACATTGTGTGCTCCCCTTTCAAGCACGGCCAGAAGATGGATTCTATCCCTGAGCAAGTCCTTCTCTTTTCCCGTCATCCTTATTCCCCTCTTTCCCTGTCTGTACCTTCATCAGCCCGGTCAGATTGTAGTAGGCCTTCTTGCCGTCCTTTGTTCTCTCGAACGGCCGCAGGATCATGTACTGCCTGTCCGCGTCATATTCGATCTTGATGCCTGCTTCCTCAACTACCATCTTTTCCAGGTCATCCGCTGTGAGCTTTCCGTCAAATAACTGTCCGTATAAGTCATCGGCCATGCTCATGGCCTTGTATATCGTGTTCTGGGAGAGCCTGCACCGGTGCATGGCGATGGCCATCGTAGCGAAGTACATTCCGTTGTATACATGCTCGAGGCTGTCCCTCATTTCCGCTTCGGTTTTTTTCAGATGCCGTCTCAGGCTGTCCTTCTCCTGGTTGAATACCTGCGTCTTGATTTGGGCTCGTATATCTTTGCCCTGAGCCCTCCTCTGTGCTCTGTTCACCTCAACCTCCTTCCCGGATGCGGTTTCACCGGCACCGCATCCCAAAGGCTGTTAACAGTTACATGTGTGATATATTTCATAAGGTGGTGTCATCTTGAAATGTTTACAGGAAGGACCAGCTCCCGGAGCTTCGTGTCTTTCCCGCTGATCAGCATCGGGGCTTTCGATCCTCCCATCCTGATGTGGAGCTTGTCCTCCGGGAAATTCTTCACCGCTTCCGTAAGGAGCCGGAGATCAAAGCCGACGGTGAGCTGTTTCCCACAGTCATCGTCCATCAGAAGATCTTCCGCGTAATGCGTGTCGGCGTTCTCGGTGGATATCCTCAGCTTCTGGCCGTCGATATCCATCACGATCGGTCTTCCAACGTTGCAGCACTTCGTCCGGTTCAGCGCTTCCAGAAACGCCCTGCGCCCCATCTGGAGCTCAAATCCATCGAAGTCGAATATTCTTTCGTACTTGAAATAATTGCCGCTTAAAAGCCTTGTGTAGAGCACACAGCGGTCTGTCATGAAGATGGCGTGTTCTCCGTCGGTGCTGATATAGATGTCCGAGCTGTCCGCCATGCCCATGGCCAGAAGCCTCTGCATGGACATCTTCGGCACCAGAAGCCGGGTCTGTTCGGATATGCTGCTCGATACCTCGCACTCGTTCCATGCGACCACATGGCCGTCCAGAGCCACCGCCGAGATCATTTCATTCGTGAGGTCAAGGCAGATCGCTGACATGAGGTTCACGCTGTCATCGGATGCCGCGTACATAACCCTGGATGCGGCGTCAATGAACTTGTCGCCCGGCACCTTCAGCATGCCTTCCTTGCCGGCAGGGACATCCTTATCCGGGAAATCCATCGGGTCATGCGTCTGGCACTTATTCGATATCCTGTCCGCGCTGATCGTCAGCGTCTGGCCTTCCTGCGTGATGTCGAGCATTCCCTGCGGCAGTGACCGGATAAGGTCGAAGGAACGCGCCGGCAGCATTATCTGCTCGCCGTCTGACATTTTCAGCTTTATCTTCACCGTCATGTCCGTGTTGGCCGCTGTGAGATATCCGCTGGAAATCAGCGCACAGGTGAGCGCCGGCAGTGGTGACTGTTTCGACACCACGTTCTTAACCTTGTCGATGGCCATAGCCAGATCATCTTTAAATATTCTCATCATTTTCCTCCGTGTCACGAAGCTCCAACCCTTCCAGGAACAGGAGCTCTCCGCGCTTTATCATCAGACGATAGGGCTCCAGCTCCGAGACCGACATATATTTGTGTCCGTAGATCTTCTTCATGTCCCGGAATGTCTCCCACGGCACCCGGTAGAAATTTTCAAAGTTGATCGATATGACCAGGAAGCACTGAGTGCCCAGCTTCGCGTAGCGTTCGAAGCACTTTTCCTGTTCCTCCGTCACTGCCTCGCGGCGGATCCGGTCGGAGTCCGTGTGCTTCGCGTCAAATAAGATCATCGTCGCGTCCTTCAGTACCCCTTTGAAGTCTGGCTGTGCCTGCTTGGCAAAGCAGCATATGAACTTCCCGCTGTTCCGGTCCACCGGCTTTAATACCTTCATCGGCTCCGGTGTCTTATCGATCACGGCTATGCCCCGTTCTTCGTAGTACATGGAAGCTGACTCGATCATCTGCTCGAAATACTGCCCGTCCCGGCGTGACTGCCGCCCCTTTATCGCCTTACGATACGTATCCATTCTCTTCTGCCACCCTCATGATCCGGCTTACGGTCACCGGTCCGATGCCCTGTATCTTTTCCCTCTTGAGGAAATCAACGAAATCGCTCGCGCTGGGTGCCGTCTTCGTCTTTGCCTTCGGCGCGGCTTTCGGTTTCACGGCCGCGGCACTTTTCGCGCCTTCGGCCTTTCCTTCCTCCCGTGCCTGGCTGATCTGGCTGTCAACGTACCTGATCAGCTGCTCGTCGGTCATCTTCCTCATCTTGATTGCCTGTTCATGTATCCTGTCCTCGTCCGCCGTCCTCCGGCAGCTTCTCTTCTTCATCCTCAATTCCTCCGTATAGCTCATCCACATAGCCGTTCAGCTTGTGGTAGGATACCCAGTTCGTATAGCAGTGCCTGCACATCGTGCAGATGGTTTTCATCGGACCGCTCCTTCCGACCCTGGCGTAAAGGCTTACCATCTCGCTCCGCCGGTACTTCTTCCCGCACTCGGTGCAGGTGGCGTACAGCCTGTTCATGGTCTTTTTACTAAACACCTTCTTGGCCAGCGCCGGAGGGAATTCCCGCTTCATGTTCGCCTCTCCCACGATCGGGATGAGGCTGTCTTTCATGAATACCGGGGTTTTATAGTTCTCCGCTTCCCATACCAGTTCGTCGATCCATTCCTTCTCTGGGATTACCTTGCCTTTTCTTCGGCCTGTCTCCGCTCCGACAATGATCCAGTCAAGGGACTCAAGGTTCCTAATGGAAAGGGTGATCTTTTCCAGGATCGGCTCGACTGATACGAAGTGATGCCGGCCTTCCGGCAGCTCCCAGATCCTGTCCTGTTCCTCTTCGGTCGTGACCGTTGTGCCGTACCAGTAGTGGTCACCGCCAGGAAGGAACGTCTGCATCTTTCCGTACCGCTTCGGGTTCTTCGTCAGGAACATGTACCGGTGCTGCGGATACTTCGCGCAGACTCCCAAGGTGAAGAGGATCCATTCATCCGGCACCCAGCCGCCGAAGAGATCCGCCATGGATCCGACGAACACGTTCCGCTCCATCTTGATCTCTTTCAGCGTGTCTGTGCAGTATTCGTGCAGTGTCGGCTCGAAGCCGAAGGGATAAACAACCTCCTGACCGTTCTCGTCCAGAAACGGCTCACGGAGCGTGTACAGGCCATCCCGGACCGTGTACTTATCTGTCTGCGCCTTGTTCCATGAAATATTTCCGCTGAACCGGCGCGTCATTTGGCTCGCGAAGCAATAGGGGCATCCGTGCCGGCATCCCGTCACCGTGTTCAATGTGTACTCACACCACTCGATCCTGCTTTTGTGCATCGTCTGCCTCCTCTCCAACAACCATTAAGTCCGCTTCCAGCACATCGACCAGAAGCTGTCCCTGAAGCGCCCCGTGCCATATCCTCGACTGTTTCTTCCTAAGGTCAGTGAATTCCCGCACCCGAAGATCGGCGCTTTTAAGAGCCAGTGAGCGGTCCTCTGGGGCAAGGTTCTTCTGAATTGAGTTCTGCCATTTTCGGATGAAGCTCTTGCAGGCCTCGAAGTCCTTGTCTTGCTTATCGCCTGTCGTCCTTTTCTGGCGGGCTGTTCCGTCCGGTTCGATCTCCAGATCTTCTCCGTCCTCCGGAGGAACACGATGTAGGACTCTCGGTGGCTTATCCTGTCAAAGTAGATATCCGACCTGTCCAGGCAGTGGCCGAGCGCCCGTCCTTCAAAGATGATGTCCGCTATGCGCTCCGGAACCACGATGCTGAACTTCTCGCCCCTGTATTCGTACTTCGGCTTGATGTCGGCCAGAACCTTCTCGATGTCCGGGAACTTTTTTTTGATCTCGCATACCCTGTCGAATAGGTCCCTGGATCCCCCTGCCTTCACGCAGTCATCGTGGGCTTTCCTCAGATCCTTCGGCTTGTAGAACATCTCGTGATCGATGTTGTACTTAAGCAGCTGCGCCATGTCCATGTAGTCGCGCCAGGTCTGAAGTGTATGCCGTTGGCTCTGCCCGCCCATCGCGCTCTGCTTTCTGAGGTAGTTGGCTATCTTCTGGGGACTCATCCTGTCCCGGATGAACTTCGTATCCTCCGGCCGGATTTTGTTGTCTGAAAGGTAGGCGATCGCATCATCGGGGAATACCGTGTTCCGCTTCTTCTCGTACCTCATCCAGTCGTAGAATATGTTCCCGCCGTTTGCCTTCCTTATCCGCCCGATACGAAATTTATCAAGTTTAAGCACCTTGTCGAGCTGGCCGGTATGATCCGTTGGAAGCTTCGTATCATCCTCGTCGCACAGCGCTCCATTCTTGTCTGAGATATCGACCGCCAGCTGCGTGAGTCCTGCCTTGGATATCTGCTCCAGGAGCGGCAGCTTCTCATGCACTTCGATGAACCTTGTCGGAGCAACTCTAACTCCTGCCGTTATTATTTCCGGCAGCCCGGTTCTGGTGACCGGCCCTGTGA
>CACZFV010000184.1 GCA_902780465.1 uncultured Lachnospiraceae bacterium | reverse complement strand
TTTCCGGGGTTTTTCGACTCTTGTTGGGTCTGATTAACGCTTCGAGAACTGAGGCGCTCTGCGCGCGGCCTTCAAGCCGTACTTCTTACGCTCTTTCATTCTCGGGTCTCTGGTGAGGAAGCCAGCCTTCTTCAGGACCGGACGATACTCGCCGTCAACCTGCAGCAGAGCTCTGGAGATGCCGTGGCGGATCGCGCCGGCCTGGCCGGAAACACCGCCGCCGACAACGTTGACCAGAACGTCAAACTTGTCGAGGGTCTCGGTAGCAACGAGGGGCTGACGGACGGTCAGCTTCAGAACCTCGAGGCCAAGATACTCGTCGATATCTCTTTTATTGATGGTAATCTTGCCGGTTCCCGGTACCAGGTAGACTCTGGCAACAGAAGTTTTTCTTCTTCCGGTTCCGTAATATCTCTCACTTGCCATTTTCTATTCGCTCCTTTTTATTAAGCCTGGATTTCAAGAACTTCGGGTTTCTGTGCCTGATGGTTGTGCTCCGGTCCAGCGTAGACGTGGAGCTTCTTGTACATCTGAGCGCCCAGCGGTCCCTTCGGGAGCATTCCCTTGACCGCATTCTCGATCACCTTCTCCGGCTTGTTCTGCTTAAGTTCGCGGAGCGTGGTCTCTCTCATGCCGCCGACATACAGAGAGTGATGTCTGTAGATCTTCTGATCCAGCTTCTTGCCGGTGACTTTGATCTTGTCAGCGTTGACAACAATAACATAATCGCCGCAGTCAATGTGCGGTGTAAAGATCGGCTTGTTCTTGCCTCTTAAGACGGCAGCGACCTGGGACGCAAGACGTCCGAGGGTGGCTCCCTCCGCATCGACCACATACCATTTTCTCTCAACGGTATCCGGATTCGCCATAAAACTCTTCATGTTTTATCCTCCTGAGTCAGGCACGGGAGCAAAGACCGCGCCGTACAAACTATTATCCTGTGAGGCTCGTGGAATGCTCTCTCCGGGGCTTTGGTGAGGGCAGACCTGTGGCGTCACAGCTAAAGATTATAGCGAAATCCGTCCCTCATGTCAACAGTTAAAAATCACTTTTTCATCAGGCCCGCGCCTGCATTCCAGGCCTTTCCGACCTTCTCTCCGGCAACGTAGTAGCCGTGCTGGAACTGGTCAAAGATCAGGGCGTTCAGCTTCGCGGGGTCCACCTTGCCGTTCTCCCCGAGGACGTTCTCATCAGCCGCGGTGTTTACGATCTTTCCGACGACACAGTAAAAGCTCTCATTCTCCGCGATCTCCGCCAGTTCGCACTCCATGACTACCGGGAACTCCTCGATCACCGGCGCGTTCACGAAGGTGCTCTTTGCTGCGTGGTACCCGGTGCGCTCAAACTTGTCGGGCATCTTGTTGCCCGTGGCGATGCCGAAGAAATCAGCCACGTCCATGTGGTCCTTGTCCGCGATGCTGACAGTGAAGGCTTTTGTCTTCAGGATGTTCTGGGTGGTCTTATGGTCCTCGTCGATAAAGAGGGCAATACGGTCCATGTTGCAGATCATTCCCCAGGCCGCGTTCATCACATTGACCTTTCCGGTCTCATCATACGCTGCGACCATCAGGACGGGCATGGGATACACTGCGGGGACGACGCCAAGATTCTTCTTCATGGTTTTTGGTTCTCCTTATGTCTTTATTTTTTGTTTTTTACAGCTGTTCTTCTGATTCCGCTCAGACCCGCTCCGCATAGCCGCAGACACGGATCCCGTTGATCACGCCGGAACCGAGGCGGACATCTGCCGCCAGGAAGGAAGGCCTGCCCATGGCATGCCCCTGATACACGCGGAGCCGGTTCCAGCCCTCTTCCGCCTTCATCAGCCCATGCCGCACCCAGTAGGCCCCGAGGGCCGCGGCAGCGATACCCGTGGCGGGATCTTCGTCATAACCGGAACGGCAGGGGAACTGCCGGGCGTAACAGGTATCCGTCTTTTCAGAATCCCGGGCAAACACGTAGAATCCGCTGCATCCGCACTCATCACACAGACTCCAGAGGAGTTCCAGGTCCGGCTTCAGACTGTCCAGGGTCTCCCGGTCTTTCACAGGCAACATCAGCTTGAACCGGGAGGTGGAAACGCACTCCGCAGGTACTTCCGGACTGACAGCAAGGCTTTCCGCAGGAATGCGGAGCGCCTGAAGCAGATAATCAGCTGCCGGCACATCCGCCCGGAATTCCGGCAGGAACTGCTCCATCATCACCAGCGTTCCCCTGTCATCCTTCTCCCAGTCCACATGCACAGGGCCCGCTCCCGTCCCGATCACCGCGGAGTTTCCTTTGAGAAGCCCTTCCTGCAGCATGACTGTTACCGCGCCGATAGTATCATGGGCGCAGAGGGAAAGTTCGTGATCCGGGACAAAATAGCGGAGACGCACGTCGCAGTCATCCGTCTCCGGTCTCAGGACAAAAACAGCCTCCTGGCCAAGCTCTGCTGCCGCCTTCTGCATCTCTTCCGATGTCATTGAGTCCGCATCAAGAAACACCGGGGCGGGATTTCCGCCGCCGGGGCCGTCTGAAAAGACGGTGGTGCTGATCATTCTCATATTATCCCCCTTTTCAGAAGAAGGTATTTTACAAAATCTTCTCCCAGGGCGCTGAGCCCCGGGGTCTTTCTCCAGGAGATCAGGATATCCCGCTCCGAGAGCGGATCGTCGATCCAGTAATAGCAGAGGCGGTCTGTCGGCTCCGTGTACCGGAGGATCGTGTCCCGGAAGAAGGTCGCGCCGTTCTGGCTGTTCCGGGCGATATTGTAAGCGGTCAGCATCTGGTCCAGCCGAAGTCCCATCTTCACTTCAAATCCTGCCCGGCGGCACATCTCTTCGGCTCTTCTGCGGATATCGTTCTTCTTCTTTAAGAGCAGAAACGGCTCATCCTTCAGGAAGCCAAGGTCCACTGCCGGCACATCCCCCTTCAGGAAGTCCCGGCTGATGATAGACTCTCTGCTGATCCGGTATCCCTTCAGCTTCTCATTCACAGGGAAGGAGGCCGGCACCGCCAGCAGAATGTCTTCCTTCCCCAGGACCGTAGACTCGAAGGTCTCCTCATCCATCTTTTCCACATCCAGCAGAAGGTCGATCTCACCCTTTCGGAGCCGGCTGTCCGCCTGGTCCACATTGGTCTCCAGCATGTCGATCTCACATTCCGGATTCACCACGTGGTACCCGCGCAGGATCCCCGGAAGTACATAAGTACAGAAAAAAGAGGCGCTGCCGATGGTCAGAGTGCCGCTCCGCTTCCCCGCCTGCGATGAAAAGTAAAGATCGATCTCGGACTCCAGCCGGTCAATGACCTCTGCCTTTTCAAGATAGAACCTTCCAGCTTTTGTAAGCGTGACCGGCGTGACGGTCCGGTCAAAGAGCGGTACCCCGTGGAGCTCTTTCTCCAGCTTCTTCACCGCCGCGCTGAGGGCGGGCTGTGAGATGTACAGCTTCTGCGCCGCCCGGGAAAAGCTCCCCTCCTCCGCGATGGTCCGTACATATTCGTAGTATCTGTTCTTCATGATCATGAGCCTCAGTACAGCAGTATATTTAACTACCGCACTATTTTATCACATTCCACGCAAAGGTGTCCGCAAAGGTGTCCGCAAAGGTGTCAGGCACCGTTAAGATTCTGCAAAGGTGCCTGACACCGTATAGATCAGCTGACGAACATATTCTCGCTTCTGGCGACGCAGAGAGTGGAGACGACGTCCCCGGTGACATTGAAGGTGGTGTCCAGGAGCAGGCTGAAGGAGGAGAGCTCCGGAGAGACGCCGAAATCCTTGTTGGTGATGGAGGTGGTGAGGGGAAGGATGCCCGCGCTGCTGGTGGTGCTGAGGGTCAATGATGTGTGTTCAGTATGATTTATCCCAGGATCTTCCCCATCGCTTCCCGCATTCTCTTCAAGCCTTCCACGATATTCTCGTAGCTGTTGGCGAAGGACATCCGGATGAAGCCCTCCCCGGCCGCGCCGAACACGGAGCCCGCCACCATGGCGATGCAGGCGTTCTCCAGCAGGTACTCCGCGAGTTCCTGGCTGGTCATGCCGGTCTTTCTGCAGACCTCGGTGCAGTTGATGAAGATGTAGAAGGCGCCGCCGGGAGTTCTGCAGCTTAAGCCGGGGGTCTCATTGATGGCCTTCACCGCATAGTCTCTTCTGCGCTTGTACTCTTC
>CACZFV010000183.1 GCA_902780465.1 uncultured Lachnospiraceae bacterium | reverse complement strand
CTTCTACAGGGCAGTCTGCGGCGTATAGTTCCTGCAGGCCCTTCAGATTTTTCAGCGCGCTCATATCCCTGACAGGATTTCCGCAGATATTGAGAGACTGCAGCTCCCTGTGCGCTGCCAGAGGGGAGAGATCGGACACACCGCAATAACTGAGATCCAGATCCTTCAGGCGGTTCATGCTTTTAAGAGGGCCTATATCTGTCAGAGACGCGTTGCTGGTGATGGTCAGTGATTCCAGATTTACAAGCGGCTCCAGCGG
This sequence comes from uncultured Lachnospiraceae bacterium, assembly GCA_902780465.1. GTDB lineage: Bacteria > Bacillota > Clostridia > Lachnospirales > Lachnospiraceae > Moryella. Next base: position 3,908 of record CACZFV010000183.1, on the reverse strand, counting down.
GGAGATATCCTGCAGTTTGCCTTCTTCAACGGTCAGTTCCTGCAGATTCATGAGTTCTTCCAGACCCGTGAGATCGCAGGCGCCGGACACCTGGATACTCTGCAGAATATGTTCACTGTTTTCGTCTAAATGATTATACTGATCCAGTTCATCATAGTGATCGACCCGCAGCAGCGTGATATGGAATACATCGCTGAGCATCAGATCGCCTTCCGGCCTGTCAATCGCCCTCCGGACCGCTTCATCGACGTACGGGTCCGGGAAGTGGATCGGATGGTCCTCCAGTCCCGCGTGTGCCCAGTCGATAATGACTGGCGGAACGTCCTCTTCATACTCGCTGCTCTCCAGAGCCAGCCGGTAAGGCAGATAGCTTCGGTATAACTGGACGCCGGTCATCGCCAGAAGAACAGCGGCAGCAAGGACCAGGGCCAGCAGCTTCCTGTGTTTCCTTCTGCGGCGCGCTTCTTCCGCGGCCTTCCTTTCCTGTTCTGCGGCTGCCTTTTCCGCTTCTTCCTGTTTCCGGCGGCTGTACCAAGCTTCGGGATCCGAGAGGGCCGTTCTCATGGCATCTGCATTTTCAAATCTATCTTCCGGCCGGAAACTGCAGGCTTTGAGGATGATCGCGGCAATCGCTTCAGTGGCCATCTCAGGCGGGGGCAGGGTCTCTCCTTCAATCCTCCTACGAAAAGCTTCATTTTCCGCTTCGATGGTACGGCTGAAGGGTCCTCCCTCCAGAAAAGGGAGCCGGCAGTTGTTGTAAATGTAGTACAGCAGCAGCCCGAGAGAATAAAGATCTGAACGGCTGCCGGGCGGATTCCCTTTGAAGACCTCCGGCGCCATATAGCTGCGGGTGCCTTTCAGGGCAAAGGAAGTGACATCTTCAGACTGCCGGTCCGCGAGGCCGAAATCTCCCAGCATGCAGGTACCGCTTTCCGTTACAAATACATTGTCCGGCTTGATGTCTCTGTGCACGATATGCCTGGATTCACATTCAGCCAGCGCACTGCACAGATCGATGCCGATCCGCCTGTATTCGGAGACAGGCACCATGTCATCGAGCAGGTAATCATCCAGCCGCAGGGCCCGTTCCATGAAGATCAGAACCGCCTGCATCGGTGCCTGCTCCAGGGGGATCGTCCGGGCCTCATAGACAGTCAGAATGTTGGGGCAGGAATCCATGCTAATGACGATCTCAGCTTCCCGCAGGCAGCGGATGACTTCCTCCTCGATGAAACGCTGCTGCTCCTGCAGTGTTCTTCCCAGATAGGGCGGACTTTTCAGGGCTTCGGGACCGGAAGGGATCGTGATGAGCTTCACGGCATAATGACGGTCACTGAGGGTATTCGCCGACTCAGCCGCGTAGACAGTCCCGAAGGACCCCCGTCCCAGCTCTTTTGTAAAATGGTAATCCGGACAGAGCCGGTTTAGTTGTTCGATGGTCATAGTGATTCACTTTTGCTGCCTGCCTCGTAAAGTTGTCGGATCCGCCTGCCGCATAACACAATGGGCGTCCGGTAAACAGGAAGCAGTATTCGTTTACGTCCGGTTTGTTTATATAGCTGTACGTGTTTTTTATTGTATAATTTATACAAATAAATTATATACCAATAAAGAATGAAGAAATATAAATTAAAGACGTAAAAAGAATAATTCATCCCAAAAAGAGGAAAACAGGAGAACCAGACCCGTAATATGGATGTGTAAACTGGAAATTACAGACTTGCCATAGTCACGGGTATTCTGATAACAGTGGCGCTTTTTAATCGTTTCATTTGGATTCCAACAGGAATCAGCGGCCATGGACTTCCGAAGAATACAGTATGAAAGAGGAACCGCGCGAATGAAGAAGATAACTTATGATGATATATCAAATTATGATACAGAGCAGACCTTACATCCTTCCGATTTCACCAGGATCGGGCAGAGCAGGCTGGCCAGGCTCATTGAAGACGGACTGAGTGAAGATGATGACTCGGATATGATCTATCACTGCCTGAAGAACAACATGCAGATGGTATCCTTCGGAGATTATCTGCGCAGGTATATTTTCAGAAGACTTGGCAGAACAGGGGATTATACGTCGATCTCTCTTCATGAATACCGGCAGATCCTGATGGAGAGCTTCCGGGAGACCTATACGCCCCGGTCATTTCATAAGACCACGACACGGTTTTCCACTCTGGCGGAAGGATGGCTGACAAAACCTTCAGTATCCAGAGAAACGGTTTTTCTGCTGGGCTTCGGACTGAATATGCCTCTGGAAGATGTTTCTGCTTTTTTGACCGACGCTTTGAAGGAGCAGGATTTTAATACCTATGATCCGAGAGAAGTCATTTTCTGGTACTGCCTGAAGAACCGGAAGGGAGCGGGAGAGGCCATCCATTATCTGGAGGAATATGACCGGATGGATTTTGAAGAGGACCAAACACAGGGGGATCCGGACAGTACGATCGTCATCCGTGAAAAGGTATTCCGGATGAAGGATGAAAAGGATTTAAAGGCAGGACTCCGGTATCTGCTTTCCACGGAACGCAGCTATCCTTTCAGCCGGACCTGTTTCCGGACTTTTCAGGAACTGTATCAGGAAGCCAGAATGCTGGCCTGGGAAAGTGAGAATGAGACCTTTGACAATAAGCAGGCGAAGAAACTGGCAGACTTCAGTCATGGAGAGTTTGAAAAAAAGCTTTATGCCGGCATAAGCGCTGACAGATCCGGAAATCTGAGAAAAGCCTCCGCCTCTGATCTGCAGAAATTTCTGAGCCAGAAACGGCTGAGCAGACAGAGGATCAGTCAGATTCTGTCCGGCAAGACCCGGGTCAGCCGCTATGACCTGATGACCTTGGTTTTCTACAATATCAGTATGGAGTGCGACCCGGACACAAAAACAGAAAAGCGGTTTAACGCTTTTGTTTCCGCTGTTAATGAGGTGCTGGATCGCTGCTATATGGGGAGATTGAATATTGCAAATCCCTATGAAAGCTTTCTTCTCATGTGCATGCTGACGAACGGACCGCTGATCGCTTTTGGGGATGTCTGGGATTATTCTTATGAGAATGATCACTGGGATGAATGACTTTGGAACCAGACATTGTATGGCTGTAGAAAGCGGATTGTAAATGAGACCATAATGAAAAAAGCAAAAGCGGCAGCTGCCCGGGATCCATTTAGTTGGATCAGCCGGTGCGGCTGCCGCTTTTTCAAGAATCTGATCCGGGGGCTCACGAGCTCAGAGCTCGTGGATTGTGGGCTCGTGAGCTCAGAGCTGGCGAATCGGGGTTCGTCATGGCTCGTGAGCTCTGAGCTGGTGGATCGGGGTTCGTGAGCTCACATGGTTCGCGAGCTCAGAGCTGGTGGATCAGGTGATGGTGCCTTCGGTTTTTGAAACCATGAGTTCCCGGTAAGGTCTTATATATTGTACAATTAATGTACAGTATCTGTGTTGCGGAACTTGGGGTCAGTCCCCAGGTTTCATCGTAAACCGATGGGGTCTGCCCCCGGTTCATTCGGGAGGTCATCATGGAAAAGAAAGGCATTCGGCGGATCGCAGCGATCCTGCTGGTTATAGGGCTCATACTGACAGGCTGCGGGGGCAGCGGCGCCGCCTCTGCGGACGCCGAGCAGAGCCGAACAGAGGCGGAAGCGCAGAACAGCCAGGCAGTCGGAACAGAGGAAAGCCAGACGGCTGATAAAGAGGACAGCCGGGCCATGGCGCCGGCCAATCAGACGCAGAAGGCGGAGAACGCTTTCATCAGGATGGAAGCGGAGGACCTGCCCCGGGATGCCAGGGAATATACGGTCCTGATCTATATGGTCGGCTCCAACCTGGAGACCAACCGCGGGGCCGCCACCAGCGACCTGGAGGAAATGCTGGCCTCCGGGATCGATTTTACCGGGAATAATATTATCGT
>CACZFV010000182.1 GCA_902780465.1 uncultured Lachnospiraceae bacterium | reverse complement strand
GTGATGAAGCGCTCGGCGTTCGTCAGGGTCTGCTTCCGGATAAAGTAGTCCGGCACGCTCTTCAGGAACGAATTGGTGACCTCAAAGTAATAGCCGAACACCTTGTTGAATTTGATGCGGAGATTCTTGATCCCGGTCTTCTCCCGCTCCCCTTCCTCCAGGGAGGCGAGCCAGCTCTTTCCTTCCTTCCCGGCGACCCGGAGCCGGTCCACCTTTTCGTGGTAGCCGTCGCGGATGATGCCGCCCTCCCGCACCGTGAGCGGCGGATCCTCCCGGATCGCCCGGGCGATGAGGCCGCAGACATCCTCCAGGGTGTCCAGGCGCTCCGCCACGTCTTTCAGGAGCGGGGACTGAAAGCTCTGAAGAAGGCTCTTCACCGGTGGCAGCATCTCCAGGGACTGCCTGAGGGCCACCATGTCTCTCGGCGTCGCGCTTCCGGAACTGATGCGGCCCATCAGCCGCTCCATGTCATAGACAGGGGCAAGATACTCCTTCAGCTCCTGGCGGTCGATGTAGCGCCCCTTCAGTTCTTCCACCGCGTCAAGCCGGCAGTCGATGTCCTTCTTTCGGATCAGAGGCTGTTCCACCCAGCTGCGCAGGAGTCTCGCCCCCATGGCAGTGCCGGTGTGGTCCAGGACCCAGAGCAGCGTCCCCCGCTTCTCCTTTTCCCGCATGGTCTCCACCAGTTCCAGGTTCCTCCGGGAAGAGGAATCGATGATCATGTACTCGCCGCTGCGGTAAGTCTTCAGTTCCGTGATCAGGTCGCAGGTATTCTTCTGCGTGTCGTAAAGATACTGCATGGCAGCGCCTGCAGCCAGGGAGCCCTCCGGGAAATCCTTCAGGCCCAGAGCCTCCAGGGAGGCCGCGTGGAAATGATCCTTCAGGATCCGGGCTGTATTTTCGTCGGAAAAATAAAAATCCTCCGGATAACTGACAGATACGGAAGGGTTGCCCCCGGGAGCGTCCGAGGGAGATCCGCTCATCTCGTAGGCCCGGTTCAGAAGGACCTCGGAGGGGCTGTACCGGTTCAGTTCGTCCGTGAGGCGTTTTACGCTGTCTGCCTCTGTCACAAGAAAGCTTCCCGTGGAAATATCCGCGGCGCAGATGCCGAAGCTCCCTGCAGCGTAGACTACGCAGACCAGATAGTTGTTCCGGCCCTCTTCCAGAGCGCCGGCTGCAGTGATGGTACCGGGCGTCACCACCTTGATGACTTCCCGTTTCACCAGACCTTTGGCGAGACGCGGATCCTCCATCTGCTCCGCCACCGCAACTTTGTAGCCTTTTTTTACCAGACGGGCGATGTAGCCGTCGGCAGCATGAAAAGGAACCCCGCACATGGGGGCCCTCTCTTCCATTCCGCAGTCCTTTCCTGTCAGCGTCAGCTCCAGCTCCCTGGAAGCTGTCTTCGCGTCGTCAAAGAACATCTCATAAAAATCACCCAGACGGTAGAAAAGAATACAGTCCGGGTAACTCTTTTTTGTCTCAAGATAATGCAGCATCATTGGCGTCATCGCCATGGTTCAGATCCCTCCTGCTCCGGCGGACGCGCCGTCACCGGATCTCTTTCCGATATAATAGAATCCTCTGGACTCTGTGAGTTCCACGTCGACGATCTCCCCGATCAGGGAAGCGTCCCCGGGGAAATGGACCATCAGGTTGCCGGACAGGCGTCCGGACACCATGCCCGGGGTCTGGGAGTTGACCTCCTCCACCAGAACGGGAAGAGTTTTTCCCGTATCTCTGTCTGCCGCTCTGGAGGCAAATTCCTGCACCAGGTCGATGAGGCGCTTCATGCGGTCCGCCACGACGGCAGGATCCACCTGGTCCTCCATCGCGGCGGCGGGAGTACCCGTACGTCTGGAATAGATGAAGGTAAAGGCGGACTGGTAACCCACCTCCCGGATCACATCCAGCGTATCCTGGAAATCCTCCTCCGTCTCTCCGGGGAACCCCACGATCACATCCGTCGTGAGACAGATGTCCGGGATCTCCCGTTTGATCTTCCGGACCAGCGAAAGATAGGACTCTCTGGTGTAGTGCCGGTTCATCTTCGCGAGGATCCTGGTGCTTCCGGACTGCAGGGGAAGATGCAGATGGCGGCAGACTTTTTCATTTTCCTTCATTGCGAGGATCAGGTCGTCGGACAGATCCTTCGGATGAGAGGTCATGAACCGGACCCGCTCCAGCCCCTCGATCCTGCAGACTCTCCGGAGAAGATCGGAGAACCGCACCGGGTTCTCCAGGGTCTTCCCGTAGGAGTTCACATTCTGTCCCAGGAGCATGACTTCCTTCACACCGTCCTTCACGAGGTCCCGGATCTCTTCCAGAATATCCTCGGGCTCCCGGCTGATCTCGCGTCCCCGGACATAGGGGACGATGCAGTAGGTGCAGAAGTTGTTGCAGCCGTACATAATGTTCACGCCGGACTTGAAACTGTACTTCCGCTTCACCGGCATGTGGTCCCGGCTGGGGTCCGGCATCTCGGCCACGTCGATGACCCGCCGCTTCTCAGCGATGCAGGAGTACAGCAGCTCCGGAAATTTCCAGATGTTGTGCGTCCCGAACACCAGGTCCACATAGCGGTACTTCTGACGGATCCTCAGGACCTCGTCCTCCTCCTGCATCATGCATCCGCAGATGCCGATGAGCATGCCGGGATTCTTCTCCTTGCAGTGACGGATCTGACCGAGGTGGCCGTACAGCTTCTCATTTGCGTTTTCCCGGACCGTACAGGTGTTGAAGAGAAGAATGTCCGCGTCCTCCGTCTCCACAGGGACAGCCCCGCACTCTGTCAGGACGCCCAGGAGCTTTTCGGAATCCCTCGCATTCATCTGGCACCCCATAGTGGTGATGTGGCAGGTCAGCTTCCGGCCGAGAAGTTCCTCCTTTTCCCGGAATTTCTCTTTCAGAGCTTCCTGCATCAGACGCTGTCTTTTTTCTTCTCCCATACCTTAAGCCTTTCAGGGACGGTGTCAGGCACGAACCTGGCCGCCGCCGTAGATCTCGTATTTGTAAGAGGTGAGTTCCTTCAGCGCCATCGGCCCCCTGGCGTGAAGCTTCTGGGTACTGATGCCGATCTCCGCGCCGAAGCCGAACTGGCCTCCGTCTGTAAATCTTGTGGACGCGTTCCAGTAGACACAGGCGGAATCCACTTCCCGAAGGAAGCGCTCCGCGTTCTCTTTCGATTCCGTGACGATCGCGTCCGAATGCTGCGTGTGGTAGCGGTTGATGTGGCGGATCGCCTCGTCAACAGAATCCACGGTCTTCAGGGACAGGATGTAGTCGAGATATTCCATGCCCCAGTCTTCCTCTGTCGCCTCCCGGAAGGAGGGCTCCAGGCTCCTGGCGCTCTCGTCGGCCCGGATCTCCACGGAGAAGGGATCCAGAGCGGCCTTCAGGGCAGGCAGCAGCTTCTTTTCAGCGTTCCTGTGAACGACAAGGGACTCCGCCGCGTTGCAGACACCGATCCGCTGGGTCTTCGCGTTGACGATGATGCGGACTGCCATGTCGATGTCAGCGCTCTCATCCACGAAGATGTGGCAGTTGCCGGCGCCGGTCTCGATCACCGGTACCGTGCTCTCCTGCACCACGGTGCGGATCAGGCCCGCGCTCCCTCTGGGGATCAGGCAGTCCACGTAAGCGTTCAGGTGCATCAGCGCCTTCGCGCTCTCTCTGGAGGTATCCTCCACCAGCTGCACCGCGTCCTCAGGCAGGCCGGCCTTTTTCAGTCCCTCCCGGAGCGCTGCGGTGACTGCGGTATTGGAACAGATCGCGTCGCTTCCGCCCCGGAGGATCACAGCGTTTCCGGACTTGAATGCGATACCGAAGGCATCACTGGTCACGTTGGGCCTGGCCTCGTAGATGATGCCGATGACGCCGATGGCGACACGCTTCTTCACGATGCGGAGGCCGTTCTCCAGCGTCGTGTCAGACAGGACCTCCCCTACCGGGTCCGGCAGTGCAGCGAGACTCCGGAGACCTTCCGCCATCTCAAGGACCCGCTTCTCGTTCAGGCGGAGACGGTCCTTCATTCCCTGGGCCATGCCCTTGCGGTCTGCTTCTTCCATATCCTTCGCGTTGGCGTCCAGGATCCCGCTCATGTTTTCCATAAGGGCGTCCGCCGCCGCTAAAAGGCCTCTGTTCTTGTCTTCCGTGCCGAGCCGCACCAGCTGTGCAGC
>CACZFV010000181.1 GCA_902780465.1 uncultured Lachnospiraceae bacterium | reverse complement strand
ATCGTTTCCGACAGTATTAAGGACAGGATCCGGGAAGCGAAGATCCACTCAGAGATACCGGGAAGCGATCATTGTCCGGTGGAGCTTCAGATCGAGCTCTGACCGGAAGGGAGGAATGCCGGTAAGAAGGCCGGCAGGAAGAACGGTCAGAAGACCGGAAATAAAAAAGGGTTCTGGCAGACAGTGAGAGGAGAATATATGAAGGATCACAGGACATTGCTGCCTATGGGTGTCACAGAGACAGAGCAGGGGTTCCATGTGAACGCAGTGGCGCCGGGAACATCCTGCACCCTGGTCTTATTCAGAAGAAATGAGAAGGAGCCTGCCCTGGAACTGCCCTTCCCGGAATCGGAGCGGCTGGGCAATGTCTGGGCGCTGGACGTCACCCGGGAGGAGCTGGCAGAAGCCGGCCTTTCTGGAGAAGCGCTTGAAACAGCGGAGTACTGTTTCCGGGACGACAAGGGCTTTTTTGAGGATCCCTGCGGCGTCGCTTACAGCGGAAGGGACAGCTGGGGAAAGATCGAACAGTACGGAAACCAGCTCAGGAGCCCGCTGTTCCTGCGGCCCTTCGACTGGGGAGAGGATCATCATCCGCGTACCCCCTTTGCGGATACCGTCATCTACCGCATCAATGTGAGGAACTTCACCAAGTCTCCGAGCAGCGGCGTGGTGCAGAAGGGGACCTTCGACGGCATTATCGAGAAGATCCCGTACCTGAAGGAGCTGGGGATCACGGCTGTGGATCTGATGCCCTGCCAGGAGTTTGAGGAACTGATGATACCGGCGAGCGATTACAGCGGACCCGCTGCTCTGGCGCGGAAGCCGGACGGAAGGATCAACTGCTGGGGCTACGTGAAGACACATCATTTCGCGCCGAAGGCCAGCCTCTGCAGGAAGAAGGACCGGGATCCGGCGGGCGAATTCCGGGAGCTGGTGAAGGCGATGCACGCCGCCGGGATCGAAGTGTACACGGAGCTTTATTTCGACGGCAGCGAGGACAGCGCCTATGTCACGTCGGTGCTGCGCTGGTATGTGCGGTTCTTCCGGGTGGATGGCCTGCATATCGTGGGATTTGCCGACATCGAGGCAGCCTCCAGAGATCCGTACCTCGCCAGGACCAAGATCATCGCCCAGTACTGGAAGGAGATGCCCCGGAAGGGGCCGAAGCTTCTGGCTTCCTGCAATGAGAACTTCCAGCGGGATATGCGGCGCTACCTGAAGGGGGACGAAGGCACGCTGAACAGCCTTGTGTTCCACACCAAGAACAACCCCCTGGGCGCGGCTGTCATCAATTATATGGCCAATACCAACGGCTTCACCATGATGGATATGGTGAGCTACGACCGGAAGCACAACGAACTGAACGGAGAGGGGAATACCGACGGACCGGACGGAAACTTCAGCTGGAACTGCGGCGTAGAGGGACCGACCCGGAAGCGGAAGATCACTGAACTCCGCCGCCAGCAGCTCAGGAACGCCTTCCTGCTGCTGCTCCTGAGCCAGGGCACGCCGCTCATCATGGCGGGGGATGAATTCGGAAATACCCAGGGCGGCAACAACAACGCCTACTGCCAGGACAACGCCCTCTGGTGGCTGAACTGGAAGCTGGTGAAAAGCGAGAAAGACCTCCTTTCCTTCGTGAAGAACGCCATTGCCTTCCGCAAAAAGCACCGCGTATTCCATCTGCCGGAGCAGCCGAAGGTCCTGGATCCCAAGGCCACAGGCCTTCCGGACGTTTCCTATCACGGCGTCCGGGCGTGGCAGCCGGAGTTCGAGGACTGGCACCGCCAGCTCGGCATTCTCTACAACGGACGCTACGCGGCGGATGAGAACGGTGTTCCGGACAACACCTTCTATGTGATGTACAACCTGCACTGGGAGCCCCACAGCTTTGCGCTGCCGCACCCGGTCAAAGGATACCAGTGGTATATCGCCGCCAACACCGCGGACGCGGAAGTGAACGGTTTCTATCCGGAAGGGGAGGAACCTGCAGTCACAGGAGGGCCAGAGTTCGAAATCCCGGCCCGCGGCATCGTGGCCCTGATCTCGAAGGAAGCGCCGAAACCCGCAAAAAAGGCCGGAAAAAAGAAAGCAGAGAAGGCTGAGAAGACCGAGAAAGCGGTGAAGGCCGAGAAGGTGGAGAAAGCCGGGAAAACCGAAGAAGCCGAGAAAGCCGGAGAAGCCGAAAAGCAGGCTGATGAAGCAAAGAAATCTGAGGTGAAAGCTGAACATCAGGTAGATGAGACAACCTCCGGCGACACCTGACATATGCAATAGACAAAAAGAGTCAATGCATATGTCGGAAAACAGTAAACCAGAGTTGGATGATTGCCCGGGTGAGCGTTCCTGACATATGCAATTGATTCAAAATGACATTTCATATGTCAAAAATCGGTAAGTCAAAGCAGAATGGTCGCATTGATGAGTGTTTTTGACATACGCAACAGACAAAAAATGCTGATTCATATGTCAGAAAACGGCAAATAAGAGCTGGGAGAATGCCCGGATGAGTGTAACCGACATATGAATTTGAGAATATAAAGTGTTTCGTATGTCAGATCATAGAAATGCAGTGAAAGAATATTGGCGCAGGAAAGAAACATGAGTGTAAATGTCATTTTGTGCAGCAGGAACGGAGAGAAGTACCTGCGGGCCCAGATCGAATCGATCTTAAAGCAGACGGAACAGAGCGTCCGTCTGCTTATTTCTGATGATGTTTCCTCCGACAGAACGCAGGAAATCGAGAGAGAATATGCAGAGCAGTATCCGGAGCGCGTCAGAGTGCGCTTCCGGACCGTGCCCTCCGGCGGCGCAGCCCGCCATTTCTTCCTGGCCCTGCAATACTTTGCAGAGGAGACAGGGGACGGTTCTCTGTCGCCTTCCGGCCAGTCGCCTTCCGGCCAGTATTATATGTTTGCGGACCAGGACGACATCTGGCATCCGGATAAAGTGGAGAAGACACTGGCCGCCATGAGAGAGGCGGAGGCAGCGGTGTCTGAAGATGACGAAAAAGCGGAGAATTCCGCATGTACAGTTCCGCTCCTCGTGCATTGCGACATGCGTGTAGTGGATGAGGAAGAGCAGGAGATCGCGCCCTCCTATGTGAAATACCAGCAGATGTCCCCTGAGCGGTGCAGACTGAACCAGCTTCTGGTCCAGAACAATGTGACCGGAGGCGCCATGATGATGAATGAAGCCCTGGTGCGGCTCATCCTGTCCCGGCCTCTCCCCCGGCACGCGGTGATGCATGATCACTGGATCGCCCTGGCGGCTGCTGCTTTCGGCAAGGTGATCTTCCTCGATGAGGCGCTGTATGATTACCGCCAGCACGGGAGCAATGTGCTGGGCGCGGCGAAGGGCAGCCGGGTCCGGGAAGTTTTTGACCGTCTGGGCCTGTTCCGTAAGGACGGAAAAACAAAGAAAGAGATGGACCGGCATTCCGCTTCGGTCTACGAAGCCCTGTTCCGGCAGGCGGCCGAATTCGGCAGACAGTACGAGACCCCGGCGGGCCGCTGTGAAGAAAAGAAGGATCAGGGGATCCCGACGGTCTTATCTCCGGAGCAGCGGAAGATGATCCTCGCCTTTGTCTCCATGCGGAAGATGAACCGCGCCCAGAAGACTGCTACGATCCTGAAATACGGCTTTACCTTCAACCGCCTGCACAGGACCGCAGGGGAGTGTCTGTTTATGTAAAAAAATAATTTCCGGGTCTGCAGCCGGGTGTTCTGCCTGGCAGTGCAGGTGAATCTGCTTGCCGGAGAGATAATTTCCGGGTCTGCAGCCGGGTGTTCTGCCTGGCGGGCAGGTGAATCAGCTCGCCGGAGAGATAATTTCCGGGTCTGCAGCCGGAGTTATTGGCGAGTGGTCACGGATTTGCGATTTTCAAATTTATGAACACAGGGTTGGCTGCGCAAAACGGTAATAAATAGACAAAAGTCGAAAGAGATGTCTATTATATTTTTGATGACGACTTATGGGACGCTCACAACTTGCTAAAGTAAAGCAGAATTGAGAAAATACAGGCATTTTCAGTCATATTTGGAGGAAAAACATGCGCAAAGTGTGTCCACATTTTCTGAAACCTCCATTTCGTGACCACATCCCATTTGCCCCAGTCCCAGGAAGTGCAGCATCACCCCGGCATGCCGCAGACATAAGACATGGCAGCCGCCCACCCC
>CACZFV010000180.1 GCA_902780465.1 uncultured Lachnospiraceae bacterium | reverse complement strand
AGAAGGTAGTGGGCGCCCCTGTGCAGCCTGTCAAAAGTATCGCCGGTGATCTCGAACCCCAGTTCATGCGCAATGGCAGGCAGGTGCAGCAGGGTGTTGGTGGAGCCGGAGATCGCGGCGTGGATCATGATCGCGTTCTCGAAGCTCTCCATAGTGAGGAGAGAAGAGGGCTTCATCGTATCATCTCCGGCGATCTCCACGGCCCGTTTGCCGGAGCGGTAGGCGTAGTCCAGAAGATCGGGGCTGGTCGCGGGCATCAGGGCTGACCCGGGGAGGGACAGACCGAGCGCCTCTGCCATGATCTGCATGGTCGAGGCCGTCCCGATGAAGGAGCAGGCGCCGCAGGAAGGGCAGGCGTTGCACTTGGCCCAGTCCAGGCGGGCCTCATCGATCTCGCCGCGCTCATACTGGGCGCTGTACATACCCAGCTGTTCGAGCGTGAGCATCTCAGGACCCGCGTTCATGGTCCCGCCAGCCACGAACAGGGAAGGAATATCGACGCGGAGCATGCCCATGAGGTTGCCGGGGCAGCCCTTGTCGCAGCTGGCCAGGAAGACGCCCGCGTCAAAAGGGGTGGCATTGGCCTGGATCTCGATCATGTTGGCGATCATTTCCCGGCTGACCAGGGAATAGTTGATGCCGTCTGTGCCCTGGCTCTCGCCGTCGCACATATCCGTGGCGAAATATCTTGCGCCGTGGCCGCCGGCATCTCTGACGCCTTCGCGCACCTTTTCCACAAGCTTGTCCAGATGGCCGCTCCCCGGATGGGAGTCGCCGAAAGTGCTCTCAATAAAGACCTGCGGCTTGGAGAGATCCTCCGGCTTCCAGCCTGTCCCGATCCTCAGCGGATCCAGTTCCGGCGCGAGTGCGCGCATTTTCTGACTGATTAAGTTCATATATACCTCCTAACGATTTTACGGGACATTAACGTTCTCAGGCGAACATCGAGATGACCAGGGCTACGAGGAAGCCCACGCCGCCGACCAGTGTCTCCATGATCGTCCAGGTCTTGAGGGTCGTCTTCTCATCGAGACCGATCAGCGACTTGACCAGCCAGAACCCGGAATCATTGAAGTGAGAGCAGACCGTTGCGCCGCCGGCGACCGCAGCAGTGGTGCAGGCGAGATACAGCGGAGACAGGCCCTGGATGGCGGGCATGGCGGCGACGATGCCGGCTGCCATCGTCATGGCCACTGTGGCGGAACCAACGCAGACGCGGACAAGGACGGCGATGATGAACGCGAGCACGACGACGGGCAGATGCAGGGAACCGGTCACATTGCCGATGATGTCGCCGATCCCGGAGTACTGCAGCATGTAGCGGAGCACGCCGCCGCAGGCGGTGACCAGAAGGATCAGGCCGGTGGGCTCCAGGGACCTGGTCATGACTTTCTCAAGTTCTTCCAGGGTGTAACCATTCTTTGTGCCCAGAAGGAACATGGCGACAATCGTCGCGATCAGCAGGGCCACGAAGGGCTCGCCGAAGAAGTTGAGGACGGGCATGGCGCCTGCCATGGAGGGAATGACGCCCGCGACGGATTTCAGGATGATCAGCGCCAGGGGGATCAGGATGATGCTGACGATGGTGCTGAATTTGGGAAGTTTGGACTCGTCGATCTCCGGCTGGTTGTAGCTCTCAGGGACGCTGATCATGTATTTGGTCCCGACAAACTTGCCCCAGATGGGACCCGCGACGATCATTGCGAAGAAACCGCAGAAGATACCGACAAGGATGACAAAACCGAGATCGACGCCCAGCATGTTGGCCACGAGGACCGGACCGGGGGTCGGAGGGATGAAAGCGTGGCCGACCGCAAGACCTGCGAGGAGCGGGATCGCATAGAAGAGGGTGGACTTCTTCGCTCTCTTGGCAAGGGAGAAAGCCAGAGGGATCAGGATGATCAGGCCCGCGTCGAAGAAAACCGGGATGGAGACGACCAGACCGGTGAGGCCGAGCGCCCAGGCGGCTTTCTCGTCGCCAAACTTCTTGACCATGGTCACGGCAAGTGTCTGTGCACCACCTGACAGTTCCAGGATCGCGCCGAACATGGAGCCTAGGCCGACCAGCAATGCTATGCCTTTCAGTGTGTTGCCGATACCGTCATTGACGGCGCCGATGATGTCCGCGACGGGCATGCCCGCGATCAGGCCGATCGAAAGGGCGCCGACCAGGATCGAGATCATGGCGTGGACGTGGAACTTGATGATGAGCACCAGCAGGATGATCAGGCCGATGATCGCCGCCAGTGCCAGCCTCGTGGGATTCAGTGCAACAGTTTCCATTTGATAAACCTCCTCATTCATGAAGCAGCCGTTTCCTTCAGAGTTGTATAACAACTCTGCTGATTTAACTATAAAACCAGGCAAGACATCAGACAAGTTGTTTGGCGCCCTGACAACTTTTTTGGAAATATTGAACAGAAATGGCCATTTATCTGATACAGAGGAGGCTGTGAAATTGTCAAGGATATACAAAAGACCTCTTCGGAAGCCGAAGAGGTCATACCACTCGTGTTTTACGGCTCTTTCCGGGCCCGGATCATCTTCTGGATCATGTCGCGGTTGAAGGCGAGGTGGGCGGTCATGGCACATCTGGCACCGATGGGATCCTTGTTTTCTATGGCGTTCGTAATCCACCTGTGGGTCTGGATGGTCTCGTTCATGAGTTTTCTCTGGGTCACGTTGCAGAAAGTGGAGATGGCGGACTGGATGACCGGGATCAGGGCCTGCACGACCGTGTTGCCGGAGCACCTGGCGATGCAGGTGTGAAATTCGATGTCCTTGTCCGTGTGGTCATCGCCCTGCAGATACAGGGCTTCGGTCTCGTCACAGTACCGGCGCAGTTCGGCCGCCTGCCTGTCCGACCGCAGTTCCGCCGCCATGGCAGAGATCTCCGGCTCCAGCATCAGGCGCACGTCGAACAGCTCCAGAGCCAGGCGGTACTTGTCCTTGTGTCCGGAGAGATGGAGGGGGTCAGGCGCGGAAGCGGAGGTGGAGATGACATAGGTCCCGGACCCGTGCCGGATCTCCACCAGCCCCTGCGCGGCCAGGCTCTTCATGACTTCACGGATGGTCGAGCGGCTGGTATGGAACTGTTCCGCGAGGCTGAACTCGCTGGGGAGCTTGTCTCCCGGCTTACAGTTCCGCAGAAGATAGTCCAGCATCTGGTCTTCCACGTGCGCGCTCCGCAGTGTCCTGTTCATCTTGGCGTATTCATCGGTCATATCCGGCACCTCATCCGCATTTCCGTGGAAATGCGCTCCTGTATCAAATACTTCTTCCTGCATTATACCTGAAATGTGGTAGATTTGTCCGTAGTCCGGAAAGGATTTCCGCACGGCAGAAAGAAATTTTGATTTGTCGACTTGAGAGACGAAAGTAGAGAACTCCTTTTGCCTATTCAATTCAGGTACAGGAATTTGCATTTTCTTTATCTCTGACAAGTTCAAGGTCTTTTGAGCGATACCCTTAACCCCCTCTTCAATGTGTCGTTGCGCATCTGGGGAAAGGATAGCTCCATGGAGATAATCACTATCGATAATCTCTCTTCTCGGCTTCAGATAAGCAATATGCCGTTGGAACAAGAACTTCTTATCTGATTTTACCACTGCTGGATGCCCATATGATCCAACAGTTGAGAGCAAAACATCGCCAATCTCTATCGGTGTTCGTTTTATCAGCTCATCGTAAGTATCCTGATCAATGAATTTCTCCGCATCATATGTCACTTTATCGCCGGTAATATTGGAGACAAATATAAATGGGATCCCAGTGTCTTTAAGTTGAATGCGGAATTAATTTCCGCATTCAACTCACGATAGAAATCTGAAGAGCTTGGAGGTGCCTTATGCGACACAAAGATCCGGAACTGATGAAAAAGATCAGGACATACATTGGCGAATTCTATATTGAACACGACCGTACGCCTTCTACGACGGAGATCGCAAAGTATTTCGGGATCGCTAGGAGCACTTCACAGAACTATCTTGTCGCGATGAATGAGCGGGGGCTTCTCTCCTATCAGGGCGGCAGGCTGATCGTAGACAAGATGGACAAGCTCCGTACAGACTGGCAGCAGGCGCCGCTGGTCGGCAGCGTTCCCTGCGGTGAGCTGACCTATGAGGAGGAAAATGTTGAGTGCGTAACGACTCTTCCGACGGCGATCTTTGGCGACGGTCC
>CACZFV010000179.1 GCA_902780465.1 uncultured Lachnospiraceae bacterium | reverse complement strand
GCAGTGAATATCCGGGAGGAAGGGCGCAGGATCCTGATGTCAGCGTAAAAAGAAAAACAGCCCGTTTCCGGGCTGTAAAGAACCGCGGGACACGCGGGGATAGCCTGCTTATGCTCAGCCCATCAGGGCTGTCGAACAGGAAGCCCCTACTTCTTAGCGACAGCGAAAGTGGTGGGGTATGTCACGCATAAGGGTATTATGTGCGCTCCCTTCATCGGGCCGGTATCCATCGAAAAATATCTGGAGAAAAACCAGATCGAGCAGGTGCTGTGCGACGGAGAAAACTATGATGGCGCGAGACCGTGTCACTGCGAATGGGTAACGGCCCTGCATGATGAGTGTGAAAAATACAATGTTACCTTCGTCTTCTGCGGCACCGGGCGGCGCTTCGTGAAAGATGGCCGTCTTTACAAAATCGAAGGGAACGGACTGCAGAGTGAGCAGGCCTTTCGCTCCGGTTTAAGCTTCCAGGGAAAGCCGATCAAGTTCAGGCTTACAGACGACTGGGGCTATCCGCTGACAGAGGATCAGCTGTATAAACCCTGTTTCGGAGAACGCTGCCGGACCTGCGGCATGAAAATGATCTGCAACGGCTGCAGCCAATGCGGAAGATGTAAAACAGGCGATAAGCCGACTTATTGATGCAGAGAAAAGCCTCCGGTTGACCAGATGACCGGAGGCTTTAAGGGGAGGAAGAGAAATGCATAAGAATCTCAGGAAAGTATGGACCTGGCTTATCGCGGCGTCGATGGCGGTATCAGTCACGGCATGCAGCGGAGTCTCGGCCACGGGCGGGGCGGAATCCGGCGCAGCGCCGGCATCGTCCGCGGCAGCGGCAGAAGCGTCGGCAGATACTGTTGCAGCAGCCGGATCAGAAGCGTCCGGCGCGGAAACAGGCGCGGCAGGCAGCAAAGAGATCACCCTCCCGGCAGTGGGGGATGAGCTCTTCGGCTTCCAGGTAACGGATATCACGCCGTATCCGCAGAAGAACGCGCAGCTCGTGTCGCTGGACCACCTGAAGAGCGGGGCGGAGGTTCTGTATTTTGCGTGCGGTGACACGGATAAGGCGGTCAATGTTTACTACCGGACGGAGGCCGAGAGTGACCAGGGGATCCCGCATGTATTCGAGCACATCACCCTTTCCGGTTCCGGAAAATACCCGAACTCTGATCTGTTTGACGTGATCTCGGCGAAGACCTATAACACCTACATGAATGCCGGCACGTATCAGCAGATGACGGGTTACAACATGGCCTCGCTTTCGGAGGACCAGCTCCTCGCCATCATGGATTACTACATGGACGGACTGACTGACCCGCTGGCACTTCGGGATGAGCACCCGCTGAAGCGGGAGAGCTTCCGCTACGAGCTGGAAGATCCGGAGGACGATATCACCGTTACAGGAGCTGTGTTCAACGAGATGGAAGCGGCCAATGCAGTGATGGACCGTTTTGCACGTGAAATGACGGCAAAAACGCTGTACCCTGAGAGCACCATGAGCTTTAACAGCGGCGGCTACCGGGATGACATCCTCACCATCACCATGGATGAGCTGCGGACGTTCTATGAAAAGCACTATCATCCCTCCAACATGCTGATCACTCTCTACGGGGATCTGGACCTGTCCCGCTTCCTGGAGAAACTGGACCGGGATTATCTGTCCAGGTATGACAAAAAGGAGATTACCATCGAGGACCGGAAGTACGTCCCGTGGACGGGGGAGCGGACGGAGACATACATTTATCCGGTGACGAAGGATACCTCCGAAGAAAACGGGAGTATCGTCAGTTTTGCAGTCTCCCTCGGGGACATCAGTGCCTATGATCTGGAGCTGCTGGATATAGTCGGCTCTCTTTTGACGGCGGAGAGCAGTGTCCTGAAGCAGAAGATGATAGAAGCGTTTCCGAGTTCGGTTTTTTCCGTGAACATGCGGAATGATATCCGGCTGCCTGTCATGAGTTTCGAACTCCGGGACGCGGCAAAGGGAGACGCGGAGAAGTTCCGCCAGATCCTGCAGGACGCGGTCGATGAGATCTGCAGAGACGGACTCAGCAAAGACCTGGTGGACAGCATTGTCCGCAACCAGCAGATCGAAACAGTGATTACCGCGGAGAATCCGGGCGGCATCAATGTCTGCAGCGCATTCGCGCTCTACTGGGCTCTATGGGGAGACCGGCTGACCTATCTTGATTGTGTCCGGGCAATCGAAAACCTCCGGGAGGAGGCGGACAAGGGAACGTTGGACCAGCTTCTTGAGAAGTATCTGAAGGCGCCGGAGCAGGCAGTCCTGGTGGAGGTGGATCCAAGTCCCGGCCAGAGGGAGCTTCTGGATGAGGAATTCGAGGCGAAGCTTGCCGCCATGAAGGCCGGCATGTCGGACGATGAGATCACGCAGATGGTAGAGAGCACGAAAGAGTTCAGCGACTGGAGCGAGACCTCTGCGGATGAGGCAGGCCCGCTTCTGGAGAAACTGAAGGCTGTGGAGATCGGGGATCTCCCGGAAGAGGTACAGGATATAGAAGTGACGGAGACAGAGGAGGACGGCATCCGGAAACTTGTCTCTGAGATCAGCACGGCGCCTTACGTTTCATCAGAGCTCTATCTGGATGCATCTTCCCTGGAGTACGATGAGATCCTGGACTATTCCTTCCTCGGGGAGCTTCTGGGAAGCCTCGCGACGGAGCACTACAGCGTGGAAGAACTGGAAACGGCGCTCGCATCCGCGGCTTACCAGCACGCGATCCGCGCAGGAATCGTGTACGATGACGAGACAGGGGATCCGCATCCCGTCCTGATAGTCTCTTCCATGGAACTGGAGGATACGATCGGGGACGCCTGGGCGCTGCAGGAGGAGATCCTGTACCGCACGGATTTTTCTGACGCGGACCGGATCCGGTATCTTGCATCGGCTGCGGCGACCGGGTTTATCCAGGAGAATTCGCAGGAACCGGCGCGGCTCATCATCTGGACAGCCCAGTCTGCGGCAAATCCGGACCGGATGTATGAATATCATGCTTCCGGATTCGACTATCTGGCTTACTTAAGGAAGGTCGCGTCGATGAGTGACGGGGAGATCGCGGTTCTGGCGGAGCGCCTTAAGGAGGTGCTCGGCAAGCTGTTGAACCGGAATGGTGCAGTCTACACGGCGGTGGGTTCTTCGGAGAATCTGCCGAAGGACTGGAATGCGGCGAAGATGCTGCTGAATAAGATGGACGATGCGGACCGGACACCTGTGGATTATTCTGAGGAGCTTTCGGGGACCGCGCTTCCGAAACGCCTGGCAGTAGCGGTTCCGGATTCTGTAAGCTACAGCGGGTACGCGGCAGCAAATGCGGACGCGGGATTTGAGGACAGCGGGAAGGACCTCGTCATCATGTCGATCCTGTACGGCAGCGTGATGTACCCGGCTTTCCGCTATAAGATCGGTGCCTATGGATTCCAGAATGCCGTCGGACACACCTGCGCGTACCTGTTCAGCTACCGGGAGCCGGACATCCGGCCGACATATGAGTATTTCCAGAGCGCGGCAGAAGAGGTCCGGAATCTGAAGCTGACCCAGGACGAGGTCAATGATTCGATCATGAATATATACAGCAGTCTTGCCTATCCGGACGCCCCGCTTTCCGCAGCGCAGACAGAGATCGCTTACCGTCTCCAGGGCCGCAGGATGAGTTATGCGGAAGAGGTCCTTGCGAAGATGCGTGACGCGAAGAAGGTAACACCCGAGGATGTGACTGCCTCTGCGGACAACGTGCAGAAGATGATCGACGGAGGTGTCTGGGCCACCGCCGGCAATTCCGCCGCAATTAAAAAGAACGCCGGGCTTTACGACCTGGTGATCGAGGATCTGATGAAATAATGAAAAAGGGTATTCTTCTGTAAGGGTTTTGACGATCTACTGCCAGTATGCGGAACTGTCTGTTTTCCGGGCTCCATACAGGATCTTCTCCAGCTCCGGCATGCTGTCGATCTGACTATCCGTGGATTTTGACAGGATGACCCGGAGGACTTTTTTCTCTTTATCGTTACAGAAGAAAGCGATGAACCCTTCCGATTCAACGCCGGTGACGCCCTGGAAGCCCTGGTTGGTCTCGCCGGTGAAACGGGCGGTGAAGGTGCGGATTCCGGCAATGGTTTCTTCCTTGATATCGGTCAGACCGACATTGTAGTAAAAGTTGTAGAGAAAGTTCTTTGCAAAACCGGGAAAGGTGATGCCGGTGCGGTTTCTTCCTTGATATCGGTCAGACCGACATTGTAGTAAAAGTTGTAGAGAAAGTTCTTTGCAAAACCGGGAAAGGTGATGCCGGTGCTGAGTCTCTCCACTTCCTCAAAACCAGCATACTGGAAACATAAATTGCTGAGGTGGATCTTCTCCGGATCTACATCGACGAGGAGCAGAGTGTTCGGGTCATCGTTATATCCGTTCTCAAACGCCAAGAATTGCTTGGGGACGGTAAAAGTCAGCCCGTTGAAAGAAGCCTCCATCCGGCCGTCCGGGAGCACTGTGACTGCTTTGTCATGGGAACGCAGGGCGCTGTCTCTGTATTCTTCGTTTTCGGAAGGCAGCTTCCGAAAACGCTCATCGTCCCAGTTCTCGCTTTCCGATGCGAATACAAGCTCGGAGAAATCGCCGCCGGAGAGCTCAGCGGTGATGGTGCAGTGGAGTTTTGAGAGGACGATGCTGATCTTCCTATCGGAATATGTCCAGGGATCATCCGGCTCGCTGTAACTCTCGATCTCGTGGTAGTAGACGGCGGTACCGTCCGGGTAAATGGTGAGGCCGCTTCCTGTTTCACCTTTGTAGGAGCCGAAGAGCTCTTCCGGCGGGATCTCCGCCGGGGCAGTATCCACAGGTGTGGTTTCCGTGGAGATGATTTCTGAGGAGGCGGTTTCCTGAGTAGCCGCACCCTGTGTAATGAATATAATTCCGAGAAGGATCAGCGCGGATCCTGCAGCTATAGCCAGGGTACGGTGTTTTCCTGATCTCCCCGGGGAGGCTCCGGTAACCTTGAGATCTTCCTCCGCAGCGCCGAAGCGCTGACCGCATTCCGGGCATATTTTTGACTGAACAGGCTGGCGCCGGCCGCAGACGGGACAGTTTTTCAGCCGGATCCCGATGCGGTACTCTGTATTACCACCACTGAGGTGGGAGAAAAACTTTCCGGGATGCGTTACACTGTTATCCGAGGGATGATGGACCCGCGCGGCGTTTGTCCCTTTTAAAAAACCGGAAAGATCCCGGGCAAGTTCTGCAGCGGAGCTGTAACGTTGGGTGGGGTTCAGCTCCCTGCACT
>CACZFV010000178.1 GCA_902780465.1 uncultured Lachnospiraceae bacterium | reverse complement strand
CGGTTATCCAGCCGGTAGCGCCATACATTGGAACGCGGCTGGACAGAACGTATGGTGCCGCTGAACTCTATTTTTACCTGCGTATTTCTATCAATCATATGATCCTCTCCGTCAGCAGTTTTACCGAAAGCCTGCGGATTATTTTTCAGGTGTATAAGTCCAGCCGTTTGCAGGAGCAGGTAGTTATATCCGAATGCCTGCGTATGAGTGGCGGCGGCAGACATGAGCGGAAGCCTGAGAGGCAGCGCCGCGGAAGCCGATACATTGACACTCATATCATTGATATTGACAGAAAAACAGGCTCAACAGGCTTAGGCGTGAAAGCGCAAATAAGGGAAAAGTATGTTTGCAGACAGAGCAAAGATTATAGTCCGCTCCGGGAAGGGCGGCGACGGACATGTCAGCTTCCGCCGGGAGAAGTTCGTGGCATCCGGCGGTCCGGATGGCGGAGACGGCGGGAAGGGCGGCGATGTCGTATTTGTGGTGGATGACGGCCTGAATACCCTGATCGATTACCGGCACCGCCGCAAGTTTTCCGCAACCGACGGCGAACCGGGCGGCAAGAAGAGATGCCACGGGGCGGACGGACAGGATCTGGTCCTGCGGGTTCCTGCAGGGACCGTCATTCGCCTTGCCGAGACCGGGGAAGTCATCGCGGATATGTCCGGTGAAAACCGCCGGCAGGTGATCCTGAAGGGTGGCCGCGGGGGAAACGGCAATATGCATTACGCCACCTCTACCATGCAGGCACCGGAGTATGCCCAGCCCGGGCAGGAGGCGCGTGAGCTTGAGATCAGGCTTGAGCTCAAGACAATCGCGGATGTAGGACTGATCGGGTATCCGAATGTTGGAAAGTCGACACTTCTGTCGCACATATCCAACGCAAAGCCGAAGATTGCGAATTATCATTTTACGACACTGAACCCGGAGCTCGGAGTTGTCGATCTTGAGGATGGCAGCGGATTTGTTGCGGCGGATATACCGGGACTGATTGAGGGGGCAAGCCAGGGAGCAGGGCTCGGGCATGAGTTCCTGCGCCATATAGACCGATGCAAGGTTCTGATCCATGTGGTGGATGCAGCGTCCACAGAGGGAAGGGATCCGGTCGAGGATATATACCGGATTGATCAGGAACTGGCTGCCTATGATGTTGCATTGAGCGAAAAGCCACAGGTCATAGCAGCCAACAAGATTGATTCGATTATCATTCCGGAGGACGGGAAGAACCCGGACGGGACAGCATGGGAGGATCCTGTCAGCCGCCTGAAACGTGAATTCGGGCCGAAGGATATCGCAGTTTTCCCGATCTCCGCAGTCACAGGGGAAGGCCTGAAGGACCTGATCTACTATGTCAGCTCCATGCTGAGGAAGCTTCCGAAGGAGACAAAGGTTTACGAGCAGGAGTATTTTCCGGAGGAGCATCTCCCGGGGAACAAGCTTTCGTTTACCTGCTGGAAGGATGCGAAGGATCCGCATCTGTTCCATGTGGAGGGACCGAAGATCGACAAGATGCTCGGCTACACGAATCTGGAGTCTGAGAAGGGCTTCCGCTTCTTCCAGAATTTCCTGAAGGACAACGGGATCCTGAAGGAGCTGGAGAAGCTTGGAATCGAGGACGGCGACACCGTCAAGCTGTATGAGCTTCACTTTGAATATTATAAGTAAACAGGATGCCAGCCGGATATCGCCCGGCATGCGTGGAGGATGCATGGAAGGGGATAGGCGGCTGGCCTCTTTTATGTCTCTACAGACAGGAAGAGGAGCAGGCGGCACGTGTCAGTTTTGAGTGAAAAATGAGAAATCGGATCACTCTACAAGTGTCAGCCTGCTGATGTCAGGCCGCGCGATCATGGAATAGTTCGTATAGTACACCACAAAACCTGGCTTTGCCCCGCCTGGTTTTTTCACTTCTTTTTTCTTTACATAATCAATCTCAACCTTGTCCGCGCCGCGCCCCTGGGAGTAGTAGGCAGCCGCGCCGGCGGCCATCTCAAAGACGTCATCCGGAAGCTCCTCGGTTCCTCTGGTTTTCACGATGACGTGGGAGCCCGGAATCTTTTTGGCATGGAACCACCAGTCGCCGCCGGAGGCAAAACGGAAGGTCAGTTCGTCATTCTGCAGGTTGTTTTTTCCAACATAGATGTCATAGCCGTCCGGTGTCCGGAAATGGTAAGGCTCCGACTTCTTGGTCCGTGAGGACCCCTTCTTTTTACCTGTTACAGTCCGCTTTCTGACATAGTCGGACTGCTCCAGCTCTTCCCGGATCTGCGCCAGATCAGCCTCCGTCTCTGCCTGGTCAAGAAAGGTGCTGATGGCCTCCAGCTGCCGGACCTCGCTTTCTGTCTGCTCAATCTGAACGGTGAGCGCCTCTGCTGTCCGTTTCTGCCTGGCGTACTTGTCAAAATAGCGCTGTGCATTCTCCTGCGCCGTGAGGGTGCTGTCGAGCTGGATCTTCAGATCCTTCCCGCCGTCATAGTAATTCGGTACTGTGACGCTGCCTGCACCCGGCAGGACATCATATCCGTAGGTATTGAG
Organism: uncultured Lachnospiraceae bacterium; assembly: GCA_902780465.1. Lineage (GTDB taxonomy): Bacteria > Bacillota > Clostridia > Lachnospirales > Lachnospiraceae > Moryella. Next base: position 1,760 of record CACZFV010000178.1, on the reverse strand, counting down.
AAGCTCGCCACAGATGCGGAACTTTTCGCGTTTTTCCGTGTCCTTCATCTGCTTTCTCTGCAGCGAGAGCTTTCTCGATTCTCGCTCGAGGATGGTGGAGACGACATGCCGCAGGTCCGCCGACTTCTGGCGGATCCGGGTGACAGCACTTTTTTCGGCATAGTAGGTTTCGATGACTGCTGACATGGAGTCAAAGGCTTTCTGCTCATAGTCTGCGTACATGGACAGCGGAAGTGCCGAAAATTCGACAGGGGCACCGTCCTTGTCATAGATAATCCGGGGTGAAAATGAACCTGCCTTCACATCTTCCATCATCTCGCTGAAGACGCGGTAAAGATGAATCCGGGCATTCTCCGGAAATTCGCGGGCGCTCTGGTCTGATTCCAGCGAAGCCCTGTGGCAGAGCTCCTCGGCGATCACCGGGCTGATGCCGGTGTATACCGTATACAGGGCTTTCGAAAGCGGGAGCGGCTTTGCGAACACCTCGGTACAGAATTGGTTTTCGTCTGTTTCCTTGGGATTCAGTTTGTGAAGGGAGTCCGGCACAAAGTACGGCCGCCCCGGCAGAACTTCACGAAGCGAGGAAGTCTGTGCGGAAACATGACGGATCGCATCCAGAATGATCTCATTCTCATCTACAAAAATCAGATTGGAGTACTTTCCCATCAGCTCCAGAACCAGGTATTTTTTCCGAAGATCCCCGAGTTCGTCATAATGTTCAATTTCAAAACGCACAATCCGCTCCAGGGAAGGCTGTGTGACAGACAGAATATGACCGGATCCAATATGCTTCCTGAGAAGCATGCAGAAGTTCGGCGCAGTCATCGGGCTGAGTTTTGACTGATCTGTCAGATAGAGAAGGGGCAGGGAGGCACTCGCCGAAAGCAGCACCTTTTTCAGGCCGGAGCGTGTCTTGACGCTTAACAGGATTTCATCCGGCTCCGGCTGGGCGATCCTCGATATATGACCATCCGCGAGTGAGGCGTTCAGCTCACGGACGAGACTTGCAACTGTGATACCATCAAATGCCATTGAACATTCTCCTTTCAGGCATGGCCCTTGAGCCATCTCCCTCCAATTATACAGGCAATTTCAAGGGCATCCAGCGAAAAATGATTCTGAATAAAAAGTTCAGCAAAGTCGCGGAAAGTTTGCTACAATGTGTGAGGCTGATACAGAGCCTGCGACTTTTCGCGGGCAGATTACATCTGTACATGTAGGAAAGGAGTTTTCACGATGGAAATATCACCGCTTCAGAAAGAAAGACTGAAATACCAGCCGAAGCTTCCGGGTATGCTCAGAAACGGAATCTCTGACATCTGCGTCAGGGAGGGAGAGGCCACCCAGAGTGTTGCGGATCAGGAGAAGATCAGAAGTCTGTTTCCGAACACCTATGGCAAGAAGGAGATTACCTTCCAGAAGGGAGCCAATACTTCCGCTTCCAAAAAGCAGGTCGTTGGTGTCATTCTCTCCGGCGGTCAGGCACCGGGCGGACACAATGTCATTTCCGGTCTGTATGACGCGCTGAAGGCGACGAACAGGGAGAATGTTCTTCTCGGCTTCAAGGGTGGTCCGAGCGGACTGGTGGACGACGACTGCGTTGAGTTCGATGACGCATTCATTGATGCATACCGCAACACAGGCGGGTTTGATATCATCGGGTCCGGCAGAACAAAGATTGAGACACCGGAGCAGTTCAAGGCGGCGACCGAGACGGCTAAAAAGCATGGCCTCACAGCGGTTGTCATCATTGGCGGCGA
>CACZFV010000177.1 GCA_902780465.1 uncultured Lachnospiraceae bacterium | reverse complement strand
CGTCTCCTGACCGCCCGGAACGTCGACGGCGTGATCCTGGTGGGTTCCACTTACCAGAACACCTTCATGAAACAGCTGATCCGCTCCGAGCTGTCAGACGTCCCCGTCGTCATCGCCAACGGCTGGCTCAATCTCTCCAATGTATACGGCGTACTTGTGGACGAGGAAAAAGGTACGGAGCGCTGCGCGGATCTTCTGCTGTCCGGCGGAAGAAAACACATCGCTTTCGCCCTGCCCTCCCCCACGCCCAGCAATATCAACAAGCTGTACGGATACCGGAAAAGCCTCCGCTCCCGCGGGATCCCGGACAGTGCGATGATCATCCGCGAGGACTGCCTCTCCCCGGAGGACGGAGTTCATGCCGCGGACTGGATCCTGGAAAACCACCCGGAAGCTGACGGGATCCTGTTCGGCGAGGACCTGCCCGCCATCGGCTTCATCCGCCGCATGGCAGAACGCGGGATCGCGGTCCCCGGCCGGATCGCCGTGATCGGCGTCAACAATTCTTCCTATTGCGTCCTCTCCCATCCGCAGCTGACCAGTCTGGACAACAGGCCGGTGGAAATGTGCGAAGAGGCTGTCCGGACCCTGATCGCCGCGCTGAACGGAGAGAATCCGCCCCAGAGGATCATGCTTCCCTGCAGCATTGCGATGCGTGAATCCGTGTAAACTCAGACCTGCCCTGACGATACAAGCGCTTCCCGCGGAAGGAGGACCCATGAACGAACCGCAGAATAAAGAACTCCCCATCCTTTACAAAAACTATCTGAAGACCTGCCGCCTTCTGGAACTGGCCGGAGGCGTCATCCTGATCGGGGCCGTTCTCCTGAACAGCCTCCTGCATCTTGAGACCCGCGGCTTTGTGATCCCCGCCGCGCTGATCGGGACAGTGATCCTGGCTCTGGGGGCTTCCAGCATCCGCCCCCAGAACCAGGTCAAGGCCTTCGCCGTCCAGCTTTACCGGACCCCCATTCCTGAAATGGCGGAGGCACTTCTTGCTGCCCTCCGGGCATCCGGAACAGTCCGGCTCCCGTCCCGTCACCACGCGATCATGACCGCCGCCATTGAGGGCTACAGTGCCGCGCAGGACTCCGATCCGGAGCTCGCGGCGCAGCTTTCCGCCGCCGCGGAGCAGTGTGTCAAAAAAGGATTTCTTCCCTGAACGTCAAACCGGGACAGGCGCTGCGGAAAGCAGCGCCTGTCCCGGTTTTTATCTCAGTTCATTTAAAGCCGATGCAGTGCAGCGGCGCCGGTATTACAGCGTCACGCCCTGCTTGAAGATCGCGATGTCGTGGAAGCCCGCGGCTTCGGACTTCACCTTTTCGCCGGAGGCGACCTTCAGGACATAGTCGAACAGTGCCTGGGCGACCTGCTCCTTCGTCATGTCCTCTACCATTCTGCCAGCGTTGAAGTCGATCCAGTTCTTCTTGTAGCCTGCGATCTTTGAGTTGGAGGAGATCTTCATGGTCGGGACCAGCGTCGCAAAGGGTGTGCCGCGGCCAGTGGTGAAAAGCACCATGTGGGCGCCGGACACAGCCGTCGCAGTGGCAGCCACCAGATCATTGCCCGGCGCGGAAAGAAGGTTCAGGCCCTTTTCCTTCACCGGCTCCGCATACTGCAGGACGCCGCATACCGGCGCAGTGCCGGCCTTCTGGGTGCATCCGCAGGACTTGTCTTCCAGGGTGGAGATCCCGCCCTTCTTGTTGCCCGGGGACGGGTTCTCATAGATCGTCTGATGATGATCCATGAAGTACTGCTTGAAATCGTTGATGAGCTTCACGGTCTTCTCGAAGGTCGCTTCATCTTTGCAGCGGTTCATCAGGATGGTCTCCGCGCCGAACATCTCCGGAACCTCGGTCATGATGGTGGTGCCGCCCTTGGAAGCGAGAATGTCGGAGAAGGCGCCGACCGTCGGGTTCGCGGTGATGCCGGACATGCCGTCGGACGCGCCGCACTTCAGTCCCACCACCAGCTCGGAAGCATCGATGTCTTCTCTCTTATCCTTTGAAGCTGCCTCGTAGATTTCTCCGATCAGCTTCATGGCTTCTTCATTCTCATCCTCAAAATCCTGGCACACCAGGAACTTGATCCGCTCGGGATCATACTCCCCGATATAGTCCATCAGCACCGGGATGTTGGAGTTCTCGCAGCCCAGTCCGACCACGAGCACGCCCGCGGCATTGGGATGATGGATAATGCTGGCAAGGACCTTTCTGGTGTTTTCCTGGTCGTCTCCCATCTGGGAACATCCGTAGGGGTGGTTGAAGCAGTAGATATCCTCAACGCCTTCCTCCACATTGCCCAGAGCGAACTGCTCTTTTGCCATCTGCTCCATGCCCTTCACGACGGAATTCACGCAGCCCACGGTCGGCAGGATCCAGATGTCGTTGCGGATACCGACTTTCCCGTCCTTCCGGCGGAAACCGCGGAATGTGACGTGCTCCGTCGGCGCCACCACCGGAATATCTGGCTCATATTTGTACTCCAGCTTATCGCCCAGAGCGGTGCGGATATTGTGGACATGGATCCACGCGCCCTTCTTGATATCTTCCTTCGCATACCCGATCCGGAGTCCGTATTTGATGATCGGCTCGCCCTCTTTAATGTCCTTCAGGGCGAACTTATGGGCCTGGGGGATGTCTTCGATGAGAGTGATCTCCTCTCCATCCACGTTCAGGACAGAGCCCTTCTCCAGCGGATGCAGTGCCACAGCAACCTTGTCGTCGTGATTGATCTTAATAAAATCGAGCATTTTCTGCTTTCCCTCCTGTGCGCCGGCCAGGGGATCCCTGCCGGGCTGTCTCTGCAGAGAAGGCGGGACACCACTGCTGCGGCGGGTCCCGCCTTTTTTCAAGGACTGTCTTTATGATATCAACTGAACTGTTTCCGTAGGACCTGCGCCTCAAGGCCCGGGATCTGTGTGAGGTCCTGATCCCACATCTGCAGGTTGGAGAGGACGTCGTGGACCAGGGAAGCATCGTCCGCGTCCTTTCTCTCATAGTAGAAATCCAGCGCCCAGTCGTCGTCCTGGACCTTGTACTCATTGCCCGCCGGACGCTTGCAGATCAGGCCGTCCGCCTCTCTTCTCTGGATGTCGGTGGAGTAGAAGGCGATGTAAGCCGCGAATCCCATGCACAGTGCCTGGGGCAGCTTTCCGAACTTCTCCACGTACTCAAGGAGAGACGGGAGATCTCTTGCTTTCCACTTGGAGGTGGAGTTCAGGGAGATGCTCATCAGCTGGTGGTCGACGAAGGGGTTGTTGTAACGGTCGGAGACCGCTGCAGCGAACTTCTCGCAGTCTTCCTTGTCCAGCGGGAGGATCGGGATGACCTCGTCGAACAGGAGCTTGTTCATGAAGCCGCGGATCGTGTCGTTGTGCATGCAGTCGCGGACGATCTCCTGGCCGGACAGATATGCGCCAAGGACGAAGCCGGTGTGGGATCCGTTCAGGATGCGGACCTTTCTCTTCTTATAGGGGGCAACCTCCGGGACCACGTGGACGTTCAGGCCGCTCTTCTTGAAGGGAAGCTTCTCAGCCAGCCATTCCGGTCCTTCGATGTACCAGACACCGAAGACTTCGCCGACATCCAGCAGCTGGTCCTCGTAGCCGTTCGCCTCGGTGAGAGCAGCCACTTCCTTCGGATCGCGGATGCGGCCCGGGACGATGCGGTCCACCAGGGTGCTGCAGAACAGGCACTCCTCGGAGATCCACTTCGCGAAGTCCTCGCCGAGACCCCAGTCAGCAATGTGCTGCTTCACGCACTTCTCCAGCTCCTTGCCGTTGTTGTCGATCAGCTCGCAGGAAAGGATCACGACGCCCTTCCTGCCGGCCTTGAATCTTTCATAGAGGAGGACGGTCAGCTTCGCCGGGAAGGAAGTGGGCGGGACCTGGTCAAACTTGCTCTCCGGATCATAGACGATACCGGCCTCGGTGGTGTTGGAAGCGACGTACTCAAGGTCATCGCTCTTCGCGATCTCTTTGATCTTCTCCCAGTCCGCCGCGTCGTAGGGATTGTAGCAGGCGTCCACCACGGAGATGACTCTCTTGCGGTCGATCTTCTCGCCGTTCTCGGAACCGCGGAGATACAGGGTGTAGAGGCCCTCCTGGTCGTTCACGAACTTCGTGAGGCCCTGGGCGATGGGCTGTACCAGAGCGACCTTGCCGTTCCAGCCTGCCTTCTCATTGGACATATCGAACCAGTAGTCAACGAACGCGCGGAGGAAATTTCCCTCGCCGAACTGCAGCACCTTCACCGGTGCCTTCTCAAGAATGTATCCGTCGTATCCTGCTTCCTTCAGGACTTCGTAGTTTAAAAGCTTAGCCATGGTCTTTTCTCCTCCGCTTTTCCGATGATATTTTCAAATGTTCTGCTCAGATTCCAAGGTAACGTTCTGCGTTCTTGTAGCTGATGCCCTCAATGATCTTCTTCAGGCTCTTCTCGCTGTTCGGATACTCTCCGTTCTCCACCCATTCGCCGATCAGGTTGCAGGCGATGCGGCGGAAGTAATCGTGTCTCGTGTAGGACAGGAAGGAACGGGAGTCGGTCAGCATGCCGATGAAATTGCCCAGCAGACCGAGGTTTCCGAGGGACTTCATCTGTGCTTCCATGCCGTCTCTCGTATCCAGGAACCACCATGCGGCGCCGAGCTGCATCTTGCCCGGGACCTCGTCGGACTGGAAGCAGCCGAGGCAGGTGGTGATCTGGTTAAAGTCGCTCTGGTCCAGGGAGAAGACCACGGTCTTCGGAAGCTCGTTGGTCTCATCCAGCGCGGAGAAGAATGCAGCCATCTCGTTGTAGCAGGTGCTCTTCGCAATCATGTCGAAGCCCGTATCCGGTCCCTCGATCCTGAACATCCGCTTGTTGTTGTCTCTCGTGCAGGAGTAGTGGAGCTCCATGACGATGTTTTCCTTGTGATACTTCTTAGCCAGGGAGATAAGGATCGTGGTCTGGTAAGCGTCGATCTCTTCCTTGGTCAGGGTCTCGCCTGCCATGGCCTTCGCAAAGATCGCGTTGACTTCATCGATGCTCTTCTCGACGAAGGGGATGTAGTCGATGCCGTGATCGGAAGCTTTGCAGCCGTGTGCCTTGAAGAAGTCGATCCTCTCGTTCAGGGCGTCGCAGACATCCTGCGCGCTCTTCAGCTCTCTGCCGACGACCTGGCCAAGCTTTCCGATGTACTCCTTCCAGCCGGCCTTCTGGATGTTGATGGCCTTGTCGGGACGGTAGGACGGGCAGACCATGAAGCCCAGGTCCTTGATCTCCGCCAGCTTCTCGTGCCACTCCAGGCTGTCGATCGGATCATCCGTGGTTCCTACGTACTTCACGTTGGACTGGCGGATGATGCCTCTCACGGTCAGGTTCGGATCGTGCTGCAGCATGTCGGAAGTCTTGTCCCAGATCTCCTTCGCGTTGTCCTCGGTCAGCGGCTCGGTGATGCCGAAGTACTTGTGGAGCTCAAGGTTGGACCAGTGGTACATCGGGTTTCCGATGGCCATCTCCAGGGATCTCGCGAAGCCCAGGAACTTCTCATAGGGATCCGCGCTTCCGGTGATCTTGTCCTCCGGAATACCGTTGGAACGCATGACTCTCCATTTGTAGTGGTCGCCGAAGTAGCTGCCGTCGTCATTCCGGCCGCCCAGCCAGATCTCCGCGATGTTGTTGTAGCGGCGGTCCTCATAGATCTCCTTCGGCGGAATGTGGCAGTGATAGTCGATGATTGGCATTTCTTCAGAGTAATCGTGGAAGAGATGCTTCGCCGTCTCGTTGTAAAGCATAAAGTCCTTGTCCATAAATGCTTTCATGTTCTATTCTCCTTCTTCGGTGCGAGTTTTGCATTCCGTATCGTTTCCTTGAATGGCTTTTCTCTGCGCGCTCTTGTAAGCGCTTACATCATTTATTATAAGCGAGATTTTACCCGTGTCAAGTGAAAGCGTTTACATTTTTACAAAAAAGTTTTGCCCTGTTCCTTTTTACCGGAAGGGCAGGGCAAAAATTAAGCAGGCTCAGACACCTTTTGCAGCCGACAAGGCAGGCCGCGAAACGACCCGGGTCCGGGGCGCTGCAGCCTTTCTTTGTTTCGAAACAAGGGCTGAAAACCGCCGGAGGCAGAAAAAGAATGCCGGGATCAGGAACGCATCCGCCATGAGCCAGGCCAGCGGAGACGCGAAACACGCCGCGGTGTACCCGAAGCGGGGAACTCCCGCAAAGCCGACCAGAGCCCGGGCTGTCATTTCACAGACACCTGCCAGGACAGCCAGGCCGGAATACCCCATACCCTGAATGGTGAAACGCCAGATATTGACGATCGCCAGCGGGATGTAAAACAGGGAAGTCATCGTCAGGAAGAGCTTCGCGCCTTAGATCACCTCGGTTTCCGCCGCGTCAAGAAAGAGCAGCGGGATCCTGTCCCCGAACAAAACGAGGACGCCGCAGATAAACAGGGCGTAAATGCTTCCGATCTTCGTTGCCGCAAACACGCCTGCCCGGATACGTTCCGGCTTTCCTGCGCCCGTGTTCTGGCCCGCGTAGGTCGCCATGGTCCCTCCGAGAGCGTCAAATACACAGCAGCAGAACATGTGGATCTTCTGGCCTGCCGTGATAGAAGCCACCGCGGCAGATCCCAGGGAATTGACCGCCGTCTGCAGGATGACCGATCCGATGGCAGTGACGGAGTACTGGAGCCCCATGGGGAGCCCCATGCCGAGCAGCACCGCGCACTTCCTGCTGTCGGGTTGCATCTCCCGCGCCTCAAAGCGGAGCACCGGGAATTTTTTCTTCATGTAGAAGACGCACAGGATCCCTGAAAAAGCCTGCGCTACCACCGTCGCCATTGCCGGACCGTCCACGCTGAAACCAAGAAACACGATCGATACATAGTCCAGCACGATATTGATGAGGGAGGTCAGCACCAGGAACAGCACCGGGGTCTTCGAGTCGCCCAGCGAGCGGATGATGCAGGCCGTGCTGTTGTACAGGTACGTGGCGGGGATCCCCAGGAAAATGATGAATATATACCTGTAAGCATAGTCGATGATGTTGTCCGGCGTCGCCATAAAGACGAGGATCCGCCGGGTCATCAGCGCTGCCAGCGCTGTAAGCACGACTGCAATGACTACGGTCAGCCAGATCAGGTTCCCGATAAATTTCCGCATGTCCTTATAGTCGCCCGCGCCGAACCTTTGGGAAACAGGAACAGCGAAACCGGAACAGGTTCCG
>CACZFV010000176.1 GCA_902780465.1 uncultured Lachnospiraceae bacterium | reverse complement strand
GGATCCGCAGTGTCCCTTCAGCGGAGAGGGATACGGTGTGACAGCGGAAGTGCGCGCGGTCCCGCAGCAGCGGATCGTTGAAAAACTGGACGAGTATATGGCCCGCCGGGACACTGCCGGCGCGGAGCGCCATCTCCTGTACTGGCTGGAGGAGGCGCGGCTTGGAAAGGATCTTCGGGGAGAGCTGATGCTCCGGAATGAACTGACAGGATTCTACAGAAAAGCCGGGGAGAAAGAGAAGGCGCTGGCGAACGCGGACCGCGCGCTGGAGCTTTTAAAGGAGCTCGGCATGGAACAGACGGTCAGCGCCGGGACCACCTATGTCAACGCGGCCACTGCGAACAATGCCTTCGGGGAGAATGAGCGCTCCATCGGGCTGTTCCGGAAAGCCCGGGCGATCTTCGAAGCAGCGCCCCGCCGGAACGGAGCGGGGGAAGACTCCCGCCGGGGCGCGGAAGGAGGGGCTTCCGGGCAGAGCGCGGCGGGCGCCGGCGTAAGCCCGGAGTTCCTGGGAGGACTCTACAACAACATGGCGCTGGCGGAAACAGCCCTGGGGCATTACCCGGAGGCGGAGGAGCTGTACGGGAAGGCGCTGCAGGTGATGGAGACCGTGCCGGGGGGCGAGCCGGAGCAGGCCATCACCTGGCTCAACATGGTCCAGACTGTGGTGGCAGCCTGCGGCATGGAGGACGAGGCGGCGGAGAAGCGGATCGGGGAGTACCTGGAGCGCGCGGAAGCGCTGCTGGACAAAGTCTGGAAGGAAGTTTCGGGAAATACGGAGCCCGGCGCGGACGCGGAGGCTGTGAGCGCGGCATCTGTGAGTGCGGCCCGGAGAGGATATGCCGCCTTCGTGTTTGAAAAATGCGCCCCCATGTTCCTGCAGTGCGGCTGGTTCGCCGTTTCGAAGGAGCTGAAGAAACGCGCTGAGGAACTGTACAGAGGAAACGAAAACGGAGGAGCGGACAGATCATGAAACTTTACGGCCTTCAGAAAATGACGCTGCTGGACTTTCCCGGCAGAGTGGCCTGCACCGTCTTTCTCGGCGGATGCGACTTCCGCTGCCCCTGGTGCCATAACTATGAGCTGGCTGTGGGAAGCGCGGAGCCGGTGATGGATGAGGAGGAGTTCTTCGCTTTCCTGAAGAAGCGGGAGGGCCTTCTGGAAGGCGTGGCGGTCACGGGCGGAGAACCCTGCCTTTCCAGGGAGCTGCCGGCCTTTTTGAGGAAGATCCGTGAGATGGGCTTCCTCACGAAGCTGGACACCAACGGCGCCCATCCGGAGCTGCTGGAGCAGATCCTGCGGGAAGGGCTGGCGGACTATGTGGCCATGGACATCAAGAACAGCCCCGGGAAGTACCTCCTGACTGCAGGGCTCACCGGGAGTGAAGCACAGCAGGAGGCGCTGCTCGGCAGGGTCCGCCGGAGCATCCGCCTCATCATGGAGCTTGCCCCGGACTACGAGTTCCGGACTACGGTGATCAGACAGTTTCACGAAGAACAGGATTTCGCGGAGATCGGAGAGATGATCTGCGGCGCGCGGCGTTATTTCCTCCAGAGCTTCACTGACCGGGACACTGTCCCCTACGGGGGTTTTTCCGCTCCCGGGGCGGATGAGCTTCAAAGGTACGCGGCGCAGGCCCGGCGCTTTGTGCCGGATGTACAGACAAGAGGAACAGACTGACCCTATATGTAGGGAAAATGTTCATTTTTAAGAGCATCAGACACAACATATTGACAGAGAGCACCCCCCGTGATATGGTAGAACCGTTCGGGGTCCTCCGCAGAAGACGGGGACCCCTGTAATACGGAATCAATCAGCACAGGGGGCGTTTCGCATGTATCAGGTAGTAAAAAGAGACGGGAAGATCGCAGAGTTCAACATCGGGAAGATCAGCGCGGCCATCACGAAGGCATTCGAAGCGCTCGAGAAACAGTATCATCCCAGCGTGATCGAACTGATCTCCCTGCATGTTGCATCAGATTTTGAAACAAAGATCCACGATGGAAAGATCACCGTGGAAGAGATCCAGGACAGCGTCGAGAAAGTGCTGTCCCAGTCGGGCTACGCGGATGTGGCGAAGGCCTACATCCTGTACCGCCGCCAGCGGGAAAAGGTCCGCAATATCAACTCAACGCTCCTGAACTACAAGGAGCTGGTGAACAATTATCTGAAGATCAACGACTGGCGCGTCAAGGAGAACTCCACCGTCACCTATTCCGTCGGCGGACTGATCCTCTCCAACTCCGGCGCCATCACTGCCAACTACTGGCTCAGCGAAGTGTATGACGACGAGATCGCCGAGGCGCACCGCAGCGCCGCCATCCATCTGCACGATCTCTCCATGCTGACCGGCTACTGCGCGGGCTGGAGCCTGAAGCAGCTCATCCAGGAGGGACTGGGCGGCGTCCCCGGGAAGATCACATCCTCCCCGGCGAACCACCTCTCCACCCTCTGCAACCAGATGGTCAACTTCCTCGGCATCATGCAGAACGAGTGGGCCGGCGCCCAGGCGTTCTCCTCCTTCGACACCTATCTGGCTCCCTTCGTGAAGATCGACAATCTGAGCCAGAAAGAAGTGAAGCAGTGCGTCCAGTCCTTTGTCTACGGTGTTAACACCCCCAGCCGCTGGGGCACCCAGGCGCCGTTCTCCAACATCACCCTCGACTGGACGGTGCCGAACGACATGAAGAACCTGCCGGCCATCATCGGCGGCAAGGAAGTGGACTTCACCTACGGGGACTGCCAGAAGGAAATGGATATGGTGAACAAGGCCTTCATCGAGATCATGATCGAGGGCGATGCCAACGGCCGCGGCTTCCAGTATCCCATCCCCACCTACTCCATCACCCGCGATTTCAACTGGGAGGAGACTGAGAACAACAAGCTTCTCTTTGAGATGACGGCGAAGTACGGCACTCCGTATTTCTCCAACTACATCAACTCCGATATGGAGCCCTCGGACGTGCGTTCCATGTGTTGCCGTCTGCGCCTGGACCTGAGAGAGCTGAGAAAGAAGTCCGGCGGCTTCTTCGGCTCCGGCGAGTCCACCGGTTCCATCGGCGTGGTCACCATCAACATGCCGCGGATCGCGTACCTCGCGAAGGATGAGAAGGATTTCTACAAGCGTCTGGATACCCTGATGGACATCGCCGCGCGCAGCCTGAAGACCAAGCGCACCGTCATCACCAAGCTTCTGGAGCAGGGTCTGTATCCCTACACCAAGCGCTACCTCGGCACCTTCTCCAACCACTTCTCCACCATCGGCCTGATCGGCATGAACGAGGTGGGCCTCAACGCGAAGTGGCTGCGGGCGGACCTGACGGACCCGAAGACCCAGCGCTTCACCAGAGACGTGCTGAACCACATGAGAGAGCGCCTCTCCGATTACCAGGAGCAGTACGGCGATCTCTACAACCTGGAGGCGACGCCGGCGGAGTCCACCACCTACCGCTTCGCGAAGCATGACAAGGAGAAGTATCCGGACATCATCACCGCCAACATGAACGGCACGCCCTACTACACGAACTCCTCCCACCTGCCGGTGGGCTTCACGGAGGATGTGTACTCGGCGCTGGATATCCAGGATGACCTCCAGACCCTCTACACCTCCGGCACCGTGTTCCACGCGTTCCTCGGGGAGAAGCTTCCCGACTGGAAGGCCGCCGCGAAGCTGGTGCGGAAGATCGCCGAGAACTACAAGCTGCCCTACTACACTATGTCTCCCACCTACTCCATCTGCAAGGATCACGGGTACCTGACGGGAGAGCAGACTACCTGCCCGTACTGCCATCAGAAGACCGAGGTGTACAGCCGCATCACCGGCTACTACCGTCCGGTGCAGAACTGGAACGACGGCAAGGTGCAGGAGTACAAGGACCGCAAGGTGTACAACATCGGCCACTCTGTCCTGACCCACACCGGACCGAATCCGGCGCCTGTGGACGAAAAGCCGGTGTACGATGTCTCCGCGGCAGCGGACAGAGGAATCGCTGCAGCACTGAACACCATCGAGATGGAGTACACTGCGAAGAAGACCGCGGCTGCGGCGGAACAGATGCCGGCGGAGAACAAGAAAGACGATTCCGTCCTCCTGTTCAAGACCGCGACCTGCCCCAACTGCAAGGTGGCAGTCTCCATGCTGAACAAGGCGGGGATCCATTACACGGAAGTGATGGCGGAGGATGCCGAAGCACTGGTCGAGAAGTACAGCATCCGCACCGCGCCGACCCTGGTCCTTCTGAAGAATGAGAAGGACGGGAAGGACGGCGAGAGCTTCGAGACCTACCGCGGACTCTCTGACATCCGCGGATGGCTGAATCAGAGCGCCAG
>CACZFV010000175.1 GCA_902780465.1 uncultured Lachnospiraceae bacterium | reverse complement strand
ATCTGCGTGAGTTCGACTGGTTCTACGCTGTCCTTGGGGATGAAGGCATGAAGATTCTTTACGATGACCGGAAAGCGAGAAAGTTCGACAGGCTGCCGGAAAAAGAGAGGGATCTGATCGAGAATTTCCTGAAGAACGTTAAGGGAGAGGGCAGTGAGGCGGAGTGCCGTCTGTTTGACCAGCTCTGGTTTAATGCGCCTGTCATGCGGATGGGTGAGAGCCAGGCAAAGGCCGGCGGCAGAGCATTCATCTATTACTTTACTGCGGAGCCCGGACACGGGGTTGAACTGGAGATTGTGTTCCATCATCAGAATAAGGACGCGAGCCTTGGAAAAGTCTTTGATGACACCTTCGCGAAGACAATGCGGAAGATGTGGGTCCAGTTCGCCAAAACCGGGAATCCGTCGCTTGCAGCTGACATTTCCCCGGACGGAAAGGAAAAAGCATGGCCTCTGTATGATTCGGAAAACAGGTGGGTGATGGTCCTGGACGAGTTCGATATCCATCCCGAAAAGGAAGCTGACAGAAAGATCGTGGACTGGGACAGGACCTATGGCCTGACCAAATATTATCTGTTCTGACTGAGATAATCTTTCAGGAGGAATACGGGCAGCTGTAATTTTTACAATACATGAAATCCCAAATTCATTTATCAGAACATTTTACATACAGGAAACTGCTGCGGTTTGCGATGCCGTCCGTTGTGATGAACGTGTTCACTTCCATGTATATTGTTGTGGACGGGTTTTTCGTCGCCAGGTTTGTGGGCAAGACGGAGTTTGCGGCTGTCAGCATCATTATGTCCGCGCTGAATATTCTCGGGACGGTCGGATATATGTTCGGCGTGGGCGGAAGCGCGCTGATTGCAAAGACGCTTGGAGAAAAGAAACCGGAAGGGGCGAACCGCCTGTTTTCCCTCCTTGTGCTGGTATCTTCCGGCATTGGCTTTTTTCTGATGGTGCCGGGATTTATCTTTATGCATCCTTTTGCGGCCATGATGGGCGCGGAGGGGAGGCTCCTTGAATGCTGCGTGCTGTACGGAAGGATCTTTATTCTGGCCCTTCCCGCCTGGATACTCTCCTATGCGTTTCAGCTTTTCTTTGTCACCGCGGAAAAACCCGGACTGGGGCTCGCCGTAACTGTGAGCGCGGGACTTTGCAATGCTTTGCTGGATGCGCTTTTCATTGTCGGCTTTCACTTTGGACTTGCGGGCGCGGCGGCGGCCTCGGCCTTAAGCCAGGTCGTGGGAGGCGTGTTTCCGCTCATTTATTTCAGCCGGAAAAACGGCAGCCTCCTGAAGCTGGTAAAGCCGGAATGGGATGGCCGGTCTCTCGCAAAATGCTGCATGAACGGGACCTCGGAGTTCATGTCGGAAGTCTCCATGTCCATCGTTGGAATCATCTACAATATGCAGCTGCTGAAATTCGCGGGGGAGGACGGCGTTGCCATTTATGGCGTGCTGATGTACGTCAGCCTGATCTTTTCCGCCATGTTCGTGGGGTATTCGAACGGAACGGGACCGGTAATCAGCTTCCATTACGGCGCGGGGAATCACGATGAACTGAAAAACCTGCGGAAAAGAAGCCTGATGATTATCGGACTCGCATCCATCGCGATGACAGTGCTTTCGGAAGCATTTGCCAGTCCGGTTTCCGAGCTCTTTTTCCGGGGAGAAGAGAGGCTGGTGCAGGACACCATACACGCCTTCCGGGTTTTTTCCGTGTCGTATCTGTTCATGGGCATCGGGATTTTCAGCTCGAGCTTTTTTACCGCACTGAACAACGGAGAGATCTCGGCACTGGTCTCTTTTCTCAGGACTTGTGTATTTGATCTTGGGGCAGTGCTTCTGCTGCCGGGGCTTTTTGGCGTGGACGGCATATGGTGTGCCGTTGTTTTCGCGGAGCTGATGGCAGCGGTTGTCGGATGTATCTTCATGGCGGGACTTCAAAAAAAGTATAAATACTAAAAAGAAAGAATAGTCACTGATTTTGCAACGAAAGAAAGGAAATGAAAAATGAGGGCAGACAGAATCATCAGGAATGCAAAAATTTTCACCGCGGACAAGAATTATCCTCAGGCAAGTGCCCTCGCGGTGAAGGACGGCAAATTTGTCTATGTGGGCGATGAGGCCGGACTTTCAGAGTACGATGGAGAGGTTACGGATCTCGGGGGAAAGTTCCTCATGCCTGCCATCATGGACACCCATGTCCATGTGACCACAAGCATCGGCTTTGAGTATGCGGATTTGGGAGTGCGCTTTGAATGCGACGGCAGACAGGGCGCCCTGGACTTTATGGCCGACTATATCAGCAAAAATCCGGGCCTTCCCCGGTACCGGTTCATGCTGGAGCAGAAGTATCTGAAGGGAGAGCTTCTCACCAAAGAAGACCTGGACAGCATCTGTCCCGACAGTGAGCTCATCATTCTGGAAGGAGAATGCCACAGCGTCTGGGTGAACTCCAGGATCCTTAATGCATACGGAATTACGGACGAGACGCCGGATCCCGTGCCGGGCTTAAGCTATTTTGTCCGCAAAGACGGGCATATCACCGGCAATGCCTTTGAAGGGGCGGCATGGCCGTTCCTTTTCGATCTCAAGTCCCTGACGGATGAGCAGATCGAAGGACCGCTTCTGCGCTTCATCGATTACTGCACAAAAACCGGTGTGAGCGTTGTCTTCGACGCCGGTTTCCCGGAGTATGAAGAGTTCCACGAGAGGGTTTATTCGCTTCTGCGCAAGATGGACCTGGAGGGAAAACTGCCGGTTTATATTGACGGATGCTATATGCTCACGAGACCGGCAAAATTAGAGCAGGCGCTGGAAGGACTGAAACGTTTTAACCGTGAGTTCAATACAGAACACATGAAGGTCCATACCCTGAAGATCCTCCTGGACGGCACTCAGAAGATCCATACCGCGGCCATGGTTACGCCTTACGCGGACACCGGGGAGCTGGGCGCCACCGCATTTGATGCGGAGGGGATGGCGTATATCCTGAAGTCCCTCAACGAGGCGGGACTGGACCTGCATGTACACACGGTCGGCGAGCGCGCGTCCCGCACGCTTCTGGACGGCGTGGAGCTGGCAAGAAAGGAGCTGGGAGACAGCTTCCGGGTGAGAGTTACAAGCTGTCATCTGGAGATCCAGGATGACGCGGATCTTCCGCGCTTTGCAGAGCTTGGCGTAATTGCGAACTTTACCCCCTGGTGGCATGCAGGAGATCCTAAGCTTACAGAATCCTGGCTGGGAGAGGAACGATCGAAAAAGGCATTCCGCTGCAAAACCATCTGGGACAGCGGCGCCCTGGTAACCTGGTCCAGCGATAATGTCGCCTATGCGGATTTTTGGAACTGGAGCCCCTACCTCGGCATGGAGGTCGGCATGACGCGTCTGAGGACCGAAAAGACCCGGATCGCAGATTACAACAGAACCAAGGAAGTACTCCCGCCCGCCGATGAGAGAATGGGCATAGAGGAGATGCTTCTCGGCTATACCATCAACGGCGCAAAGCAGCTTGGAATCGAAGAAAGAAAGGGCTCCATCGAGGCCGGCAAGGATGCGGACTTCCTGGTATTTGACAAGGACCTGCTCACGGCGGAGCACGAGGGATTCAGCTACAACATGCCTGAGGAGGTGTATATCTGCGGGAAGAAAGTGAACTGACACAGATGTCATTCCGCAGATGCAGGATTTGATTAGACTGCCTGTACCGAATCAGGATTGCTGACGGGAACAGAAAGGAACAGACTAACATGAGAGCAGACAGAATTTTTAAGAACGCGAAAATCTTCACCGCAGATAAGGACCACCCGCAGGCATCCGCCATTGCGGTAAAAGACGGAAAGTTCGTCTATGTGGGCGATGAAGCCGGCCTTTCGGATTATGAGGGAGAGGTGACCGACCTTGGCGTAAAATTCATTATGCCCGGCATTATTGACAGCCACGTCCATGTTACCATGCCGGTCGGATTTCAGTATGCGGACCCGGGGATGCGCATTGAGTGCAGCGGCAAACAGGAAGCGCTGGCTATTATTGCGGACTATGTAAAAAAGAATCCGGGTGAGGAGCGCTACCGGTTCAACATGGAAAAACGCTTCCTGAACGGGGAGGAGATCGTGAAGGAAGATCTCGACGCGATCTGCCCGGATACAGAGCTCATGATCCAGGAAGGGGAAGGCCACAGCATCTGGGTGAACTCAAAGATCCTGGAGAAACACGGAATTACCGATGATACGCCGGATCCGGTACCGGGTCTTGCCTTTTATGTGAGGAAAGACGGCCACGTGACCGGGAATATGATTGAAGTTGCAACGGAAGTTCCTGTTATTCTCGACGGTTTGATGGAACTGACAGA
>CACZFV010000174.1 GCA_902780465.1 uncultured Lachnospiraceae bacterium | reverse complement strand
TTGGAGTACTGCTGGATGGGCTGGACAGAATTGTTCAGGATCACGCTCTTCCAGGAGCTCATCGTCAGGTTGGTCCAGTCGCCGTAGATCCGTTTGATGATGATATTTCCGAGGCTGATGGCCTCGTTCAGGATGATCTCGATATATTTGCTTGAAACATTTTCCGCGTCGATCAGTACAGCGACGCGTTTTTCTTTATCTTCCATAAAAACTCTCCCGTAAGCAAAGCTTTAAAAAAAATTCACACATTAAACAAAGTCCGGAGTGTATAATACCTGAATGTATATGTCGTCAGTATAACATGAAAGGGAATCAAATGAGAAGGAATCATCTTCTGAAATATACCGCAGTATTGTTTCTTGCCGGAGGCCTGCTTGCTGCCATGCCGGTCACATCGTTCGCGAACAGTGACGTAGGAAAAGGCGCCAGTAAGAAGTATACGCAGAGCGGTTCGGAACAGAGCAGTACGGAGCAGGGCACTTCAGAGCAGGGCAGCTCAAACTGGCAGGATACTCAGCTGGCAGGGACAGGAGAGGGCACCGACCCGGGAGTCGGGGCCCACGGATCGGGAGTAACAGAGGTCGCCGGAGGCGCCTATGCTTTCCTGGACGACGAGGCGCCCGCAGCGACAGGCGCGTACGGTTATTCCCGCGAGGATGCGCAGGCACTCTGCGATTATCTCTACGGGGTAAAAACAGACCCGGTGAAACGGGAGATCGCGGAAAGCATTCTGATGAACAGCATCTGGTACGATCCTCAGAATATCATGAAGGAGTCCGGCGGCAAGCAGATGCTGAAGCTTTACGAAGGACCGAAGGAGAATTACAAGAAGGCTTATCTTGAGGCACTGGACGGACTGGAGTTCTTCCCGAATCCCACCGTGATGTTCCTGCAGGACTCAAACGGCAAAGTGATCGTCGCGGTGGAGACCGGCAGCAGATTCACAGAGGAGCAGGCGGCGGCGAACTTTGCGACGATCCGCGGACTGGTCCCGGTCATCGAGGAACTGAAAGCAGCCACAGCCCAGAAGGACGACTCCGATACCGCGAAGTATATCAGCGACTATGTAGCCGGAAAGCTGGAGTATGACACCAGCTTCGGAAAGAATTCCCTGGGGGATGCTCTCCGCTACGGCTCTACTGCCTGCGTGGGATACAATGCACTGGCGGAACTTCTGTTCCGGCACTGCGGCCTGCCCTATGTCAGCATCGTGGCGGACGAAAAGGGCGGCGACGCCAGCCATATCTTCGGTGTGTCCAGAGTCCAGAATTCCTGGCTGGTCTTTGACGTCACCAACTACGACCGCGAAGGAGGCAACGAGCCCTTCTGGATCTTCTCCGACAAGTACAGGGAGGGACAGTACTACTCGAATTTCCGCATGGTCGAGACTCCGGACGGCTTCAACCCGCAGGGCTGAACGCAGAAGCCGCACGTTTGACGCAGAGGAAACAACTATGATATGATAAACCGTGAAGTGCAGTATACACTTCACGGTTTTTTCTTCTTTTTCTTACCGTATCGGTATTAAAGATTCCCATTTTCGGAGATTATCATATATGGATCTTTTTGATTTTATGCGTGAGGACACGCTGAAGCGAGAGGCGCCTCTCGCTTCGCGGCTTCGCCCGGAAAAACTGGACGAGATCGTGGGACAGCGCCACATCCTGGGGAAGGACAAGCTCCTTTACCGCGCCATCAAGGCGGACAAGCTGGGCTCTCTTATTTTCTACGGCCCGCCCGGCACGGGGAAGACCACTCTTGCCATGGTGATCGCCAACACCACGAGTTCTGTTTTCCGCCAGATCAACGCCACATCCGCAGGAAAGAAGGACATGGAGGAAGTGGTGGCCGAAGCGAAGCAGGCGTTTGCCTACGGGAAAAGGACGATCCTCTTCATTGATGAGATCCACCGGTTCAACAAGGGGCAGCAGGACTATCTTCTGCCTTTCGTGGAGGACGGGACCATCATCCTCATCGGCGCAACTACGGAAAACCCGTATTTTGAGGTGAACTCAGCGCTCCTCTCCCGGTCCCGGATCTTTGAACTGAAGCCGCTGGAGGCGGAGGATATCCGCACCCTTGTGTACCGCGCGGTCACGGACCCGGTGAAGGGCATGGGCAGCTACAACGCGGAGATCACGGAAGAGGCGGCATCGTATCTCGCGGATGTGGCGAACGGCGATGCCCGCGCCGCCATCAACGCGGTGGAGCTGGGGGTCCTCACCACGCCGCCGGACAAGGACGGCAGGATCCGCATCACTCTGCCCGTGGCGGAGGAGTGCATCCAGAAGCGGGTGCTCCGGTATGAACGGAACGGGGACAATCACTACGATACGATCTCCGCATTTATAAAGAGCATGCGGGGATCGGACCCGGACGCCGCGGTCTACTATCTCGCCAGAATGCTGTACGCGGGCGAGGACGTCCGCTTCATCGCGCGGCGCATCATGATCTGCGCCTCCGAGGATGTGGGAAACGCAGATCCGATGGCCATGGTGGTGGCGGCGAGCGCTGCCCAGGAGGTGGAGCGGGTCGGTATGCCGGAGAGCCAGATCATCCTGAGCCAGGCGGCGACCTATGTTGCCTGCGCCCCGAAGAGCAACGCCGCGGTCAATGCTATCATGGAGGCGATGGAGGCGGTGAAGAACAACATCACGGCACCGGTGCCTGTCCATCTGCAGGACCGGCATTACAGCGGAGCTGAAAAGCTGGGGCGGGGCGAAGGATACAAATACGCGCATGATTACCCGAACCACTATGTGAAGCAGCAGTACCTGCCGGACGGAATGACGGACAGGACATTTTATCATCCCGGCGAACTTGGATATGAGAAGAAGATCAGAGAACATCTTGCATTTTTAAGAAAGCAGGTGGAGGAGCGATGAAGGAGAAGCTGAAAACACTGTCGCTGGCGGAACTGAAGGAACTGGCGAAAGCTCAGGGACTGAAAGGGATCAGTTCCATGCGGAAGCAGCAACTGATCGACTGGCTGGCAGAGCGCTGGGAAGCGGAGGTAAAAAAGCAGCAGGAGGAGAAGGAAGCGAAGGCTGAGGCAGAGCCCCCGAAAGAGGAGGCCCCGAAGGCGGAGACTCCGAAGGAAGAGCCGCCGGGACCCACGGAACCGGCTGGCGTTGAGAAGTCCGCGGAACCGGCAGTTACTGAGAGGGCCGCGGGATCAGTCGGCACAGTGAGATCCGGAAATGCCGGACAGGGCGGAAGGACGGAGCGACGCAGAGGAGAGCGCCGTCCCCAGCAGCAGGTGAGGGAGGCAGCCCCGGCGCCCCAGGTAAGACCGGCGCAGACGGCCCCGGTGCAGAAACCGCGGCCTGCGCAGGCGGACGCGGCTGACCCTCTGGCCCATCTCCCGGAGGAGCTGCAGGGCGCGGCGGACCGGGATTCCTTCGCCTCCGGCATTCTGGAAGTCATGCCTGACGGCTTCGGTTTCCTCCGGTCTGAAAACTATCTCTCCGGAGACAACGATGTCTATGTTTCCCCTTCCCAGATCCGGCGGTTCAATCTCCGGACCGGGGACATCGTGACCGGGGTGCGGCGCATCAAGACGGAAAAGGAAAAATTCGCGGCGCTGCTTTACGTGAATACGGTCAACGGGAAGCGTCCCATGGACATGCAGAAGAGAGTCAACTTCGAGGATATGACTCCCATTTTCCCGGATGAGCGCATTCATCTGGCAGGCCCCGGCGCCTCCACCGCCATGCGGATCGTGGACCTGATCTCCCCCATCGGGAAGGGACAGCGCGGCATGATCGTCTCTCCGCCGAAAGCGGGAAAGACGACGCTTTTAAAGCAGGTGGCGAAGACCATCACGGACACTATGCCGGACATGCACCTCATCATCCTGCTGATCGACGAAAGACCGGAGGAAGTCACCGATTTCAAGGAATATATTGAAGGCCCCCAGGTGGAAGTCATCTACTCCACCTTCGACCGGGAGCCGGAGCAGCACAAGAGGGTCTCGGAGATGGTGATTGAGCGTGCAAGAAGGCTGGTGGAGCAGCACCGGGACGTGACCATCCTCCTGGATTCCATCACCCGCCTCGCCCGGGCCTACAACCTGACTGTCATGCCCAGCGGCCGGACGCTGTCCGGCGGTCTGGATCCCGCGGCCCTTTACATGCCGAAGCGCTTCTTCGGCGCGGCCCGGAACATGCGGGAGGGCGGCAGTCTGACCATTCTCGCCACGGCGCTGGTGGATACCGGAAGCCGCATGGACGACGTGGTCTACGAGGAGTTTAAGGGCACCGGCAACATGGAGCTGGTGCTGGACAGAAAGCTGCAGGAGCGGAGAGTGTTCCCCGCGGTGGATATCCTGAAGAGCGGCACCAGACGCGACGACCTCCTTCTTTCCCGGGAGGAGCGCGACGCCCTGGACATCATCCACCGCGCCACCGCCGGCGGCGCCTCCCGCCAGGAGGACGGCGTGGAGCGCGTGCTGGATCTGTTCGTCCGCATGAACCGGAGGATATGAAAAAATACTTGCATTGGGGATGCCGCCGTGATATACTGACAAAGCTGTCGAAAGACAGTGGGTTCTTAGTGTGAAAAAGCGGGCGGACCGCTTTCCTATAACACAATGAAAAGAGGTAAATTGAAATGAGAGAAGGCATCCATCCGACTTATTATCAGGCGACTGTTACCTGCAACTGCGGCAACACCTTTGTGACCGGCTCCACCAAGAAGGAGATCCACGTCGAGGTCTGCTCCAAGTGCCATTCCTTCTATACCGGACAGCAGAAGGTGGCCAGCGCCCGCGGCCGTATCGAGAAGTTCAACAGAAAGTACGGCGTTCAGTAATCAGGAAGAAATGTCTAACGGGGTTGAGTATGCGCGGCTTACTCAGCCCCGTTTATATTTTACGGGGAGCTCCGGCTCCCGGGAGAGGTACAGAACTTGAATAACCAGACTTGCCAGAAATACTCCGGGATCGGCGG
>CACZFV010000173.1 GCA_902780465.1 uncultured Lachnospiraceae bacterium | reverse complement strand
GTGAAGGTCTTCCTGTTCTCGAACCCCAACAACCCGGTGGGCTGCGTCTATTCCTTCGATGAGATCGTGAAGATCGCGGCGCTGGCAAAGCAGTATGACGTGACCCTGATCGTGGACGAACTCTACTCCCGCCAGGTCTACCCGGGCGTGAAGTACACTCATCTCCGCGCACAGAAGGAGATCCCGGACAACCTGATCACCATCATCGGCCCATCCAAGACTGAGTCCCTGTCCGGATTCCGCCTGGGCGTGGCCTACGGAACCGCGGAGATCATCGAGCGCATGGAGAAGCTGCAGGCCATCATGGCGCTCCGCTGCAGCGGCTACAACCAGGCAGTGTTCCACACCTGGTTCCATGAGCCGGACGGCTGGATGGCAGCGAGAGTCAACGCCCACTGCGCGATCCGCGACGCGATCCTGGAAGTGATCAGCACGGTCCCGGGCGTCAGCGCAAGACCGACCGACGGCGGCAGCTACCTCTTCGTCGAGATCCCGGAGCTGGAGGTAAGTCTTCATCAGTTCATCCGCATCGTCCGCGAGTTGGCAAATGTCACCCTGACCCCCGGAACGGAGTTCGGCCCCCAGTTCCTGCATGAGTTCCGCATCAATTTCTCACAGGACAAGAACAATGCGGTTGATGCTATGAAGCGTGTGTTTGCGGTCATGGAACGTTACAGAAAGTAAAAACAAGGAGGAGATCACCATGAAGAAGATCGCATTTTTAGGCGGCGGAAAAGTCGGCCAGGCTATGGCAGCTCATGTGCTGGAGAACAAGAGCGCGGAGATCGTGTTCATCTATGATCCCTTCCAGAAAGAGGACACCCTTCTCGGCGTCCCGGTGGTCAGGGAGCTGAGTGAGGCGTGCTTTGAAGGACTGGACCTCGTTGTGGAGTGCGCCACCGCGGACGTGGTCAAGGCGAATGCGGCGCTCGTCCTGAAGCATGCGTCCTTCCTGCCCTTCTCCATGACGGCTTTCCGTGAGGATGAAGTCCTGGAGGGCGCGAAGAAGGCAGCTGCGGAATCCGGACATACTCTGTACCTGCCCCACGGCGCGATCCTGGGACTGGACGGCGTGTTCGACGGCCGCACCATCATCGACGAAGTTTCCATCGAGACTATCAAGAACCCGAAGAGCCTCGGCAGAGACGACAAGGAGTACACAGTGGTGTTTGACGGCACCGCAAGAGAGGCCACCGGCCTGTATCCGAGAAACGTGAACGTCCATGCGGCCCTTTCCCTGGCCGGCATCGGCTTTGACCGCACCCACTCCCGCATCATCTCCGATCCGTCGGTCAACACCAACGAGCACGTGATCCGCGTGAAAGGCGAGGGCATCGACTGGACCATCCATGTGACCGCATTTGCAGCGGGCGCAGTTTCCGGCAAGTATGTTCCCTTCTCCGCATGCGGTAGCCTGGACCGTATCCTGGGAAGCGGAAATGTAAACTTCGTATAATTAATTCGTATCATATCCTCTTCTCCGCCCGGACCGTAAGGCCCGGGCGGGAGCATCGATAAAAGAAAAGCAGCTTTAGGCAGGATATCCTGCCAGAATGGAGGAACGCGGCATGCGCGATTTTATCAGCAGCAAGATGAGTACGATCGGTCTTTCCGGCATCCGTAAGGTCAACGAGAAGGCCCTTGCCATGGAGCGCGAGGGAAAGACGGTGATCCATTTCGAGATCGGCCGTCCGGATTTCGACACGCCGGAATACATCAAGAAGGCGGCAAAGGAAAGCCTAGACCGCGGCGAGGTCTTCTACACCTCCAATCTGGGAGACATGGGACTTCGGAAACAGATCGCCGAGAAGCTGAACAAAGAGAACCATATCCCTTACACAGCAGAGAACATCCTTGTGGCTGTCGGACTTTCCGAGGCGGTCTTTGACGCGCTGATGACCATCCTGGACCCGGGCGACGAGATCCTGGTCCCGGACCCGGTCTGGATGAACTATGTGAATGTCCCGAAGGTCCTGGGCGCAGTCCCGGTGCCGTACCTTCTGAAGGAAGAGAATGACTATCAGATGGATCTGGACGAGATCCGTTCCAAAATCACGGACAGGACCAAAGCCCTGGTGATGGTGACCCCCAACAATCCCACCGGCAGCGTCCTTTCCCGCGAGACCCTGGAGGGACTGGCAAAGATCGCGATCGAGAAGGATATTCTGATCTTCGCGGACGAGGTCTATGAGCGTCTGCTGTACCACGGCGCGGAGCATGTCAGCATCGCCTCCCTGCCGGGCATGATGGAGCGGACCTTCACTCTGAACGGTTTCTCCAAGGCTTACTCCATGACCGGATGGCGTCTCGGCTACATCGCGGCTCCGGTGGAATTCATCAAGGAGATCAACAAGCTGCACCAGAACGCAGTCACCTGCGCTCCGTCCTTTGTCCAGAAGGCAGGCATCGTGGCGCTCCGGGATGAGAAGGACGAGGTCCGGGAGATGGTAAAAGAGTACGAGCGGAGAAGAGACTACATCGTGGATACCATCCGTGAGATCCCCGGACTCAGCAGCGCGGACCCGAAGGGCGCCTTCTATCTGTTCATCAACTGCAAGGAGATCTGCGCGAAGAGCGGCATGAACAGCCAGCAGCTGGCGGAGTATCTCCTGGACAAGTACGGGATCGCCCTTGTGGCCGGCACAGTCTTCGGAGATTCCGGCGAGGGATACATGCGGATGTCCTTTGCCAACAGCTATGAGAACATTGTCGAGGGCTGCAGAAGACTGCGCGAAGCCGCAGAGGAACTGATGAAATAAACCCCTGATCATTTAAAGACCAAACCAGATACCTGTCCCGGTCTCGGCGGCAGGTATTTGTGTATCTGCGTTTATCCTGCGCATGCACGCGGCAATGAAAAAGCTGCCTTACGGCAACACGCGCGCGGTATGGCAGAGAAGAGGAGAATTTATGAAAGTTTTTTTGTGCGAGGCCATCCATCCGGAGGCGTACCGGCTCCTTTCGGAGCATGCAGAGATCATCAGCTCCCGGGAGAGGATGGGAGAGGCAGATGCCCTGATCAGCCGTG
Source organism: uncultured Lachnospiraceae bacterium (assembly GCA_902780465.1). Classification (GTDB taxonomy): domain Bacteria; phylum Bacillota; class Clostridia; order Lachnospirales; family Lachnospiraceae; genus Moryella. The sequence goes on along the minus strand of CACZFV010000173.1, from coordinate 1,448 downwards.
TCATTTCCGTCGGGGCTGCGGAGATGGACGCGATGCCGGGACTGAAAGTGATCGCGGTCCACGGCACCGGCACCGACGGGATAGACCTGGCGGAAGCGAAGAAGAGAGGGATCCGTGTGGTGTACGCGCCCCACATGAACGCCAACGCCGTAGCGGAGCTGAACGTCACACTGCTGCTCGCTGTGATGCGGAAGATCGTCTATGCCCGGCAATTGATCGACGATGCAGTGCAGGAAAGCTGCGCATCGGGAATGACCTTTGCGGCGGGAAACGCTGATCCGGAGAATGCTGCGAAACAGCAGCAGGAGCGCATGGGGCGGCAGGAACGTATGGCCTTCGCCCAGGGCGCGCTGCGCGGACACGAACTGCGGGGAAAGACCGCAGGATTCGTGGGTTTCGGCGCCATCGGAAGCAGGACGGCGGAGATCCTGCATTACGGGTTCGGGATGGAATGTCTTGCCTGGTCGCCCTCGCTTACGCCGGAGCGGGCAGCGGAACACGGCAGCAGGGAAGCATCGTCCGCGGAGGAAGTGTTCTGCAGTGCGGACGTGGTGTTCCTGGCACTGCCGCTGAATGAGAAGACCCGGGGCATCGCGGGCCGGAAGTACCTTGCGGAAATGAAAAAGGGCGCAGTCCTTATCAACGCCTCCCGGGCCGGCCTCGTCGACGAAGAGGCGCTGCGGGAGGTGCTGGAGAGCGGTCACCTTGGCGGCGCTGCGGCGGACGTCCTGCAGGATGAGTTCCCCGGCGCGGACCATCCGCTGCTGCAGTTCCCGAATTTCGTCGTCACGCCGCATATCGGCGCCAACACAGACGAAGCGCTCTACGAGGTCGGGATGTGCTGTGTCCGCCAGATCCTGGACGTGCTGGCTGGGAAAGCAGCGGAGTACCCGGTGGTGTGAGGAAGAAAAAGGAAACGAAGAAGAGAAGCAGATAAGCAAATAAGCAGATAAGCAGATAAGAGAGAGCTGGAGATCAAAAAAGAAATATAGAAAAGATATCCCCCGGAATCCGAACTGTGAATTCCGGGGGATATCTGTATTCAGGGATGCCGGGTCTTACAGAGAACGGCCGGTTCAGATCACGCCTGTATTGCCCGTGTAAAAAAACATGTTAGAATACAGATGAAATAATTCACGAAACAGGAACCAGGAATCAGCGTATCCGGGAAGCGAAGAAGGCCGGAAAAGAAGCCGGGAAAAGAGAAAGGACAGAATATATGGAGCCGATCGAGTTTAACATATAACAGCATGAATTCCCCCATCCTCTTCAGGTGGTGGGATGAATTGCCGCCTTCTGGTATTGAGAAAAACAAGGTTTTCGGCAGGGAACGCTTGTTCGATTCGCCCGGGCGTGGTATAATTATGTCAGCAGCTGCCACAATTCAGTCGAAACAGGAAAGATGCTGATATCATGAACAAATATGACCATAACGCACATTCAGTTTT
>CACZFV010000172.1 GCA_902780465.1 uncultured Lachnospiraceae bacterium | reverse complement strand
CCTGCCAATCCTGCTGCGCACTATGCGACGACAGGACCGGAGATCTGGGAGGATACAGAAGGCAAGGTGGATATTTTCGTCGCCGGTGTCGGCACCGGCGGTACCCTGACCGGGATCGGTCGCTATCTGAAGGAACAGAATCCGGAGATTCAGATCGTCGCGGTGGAGCCGGATACATCCGCAGTTCTTTCCGGCGGACCTGCCGGACCACACGGCCTGCAGGGAATCGGCGCCGGCTTCGTACCGTCGATTCTGGATACAGACATCTATGATGAGGTCATGCCGGTTTCGGTGGAAGATGCTTATCGCGCAGGTGGTCTGCTGGCAAGAACGGAAGGCATCCTTGCGGGAATCACTTCCGGCGCTGCACTGCATGCGGCAGCTGTTCTTGCAAAGCGGCTGGAGAATGCAGGGAAGACCATCGTGGCGCTGCTGCCGGATTCCGGCGACCGGTATCTGTCGACACCGCTGTTTGCACAGGAGAATGAAAAATGAGTGGGAACGATAATAAATGCATGGAAGAGCGGATCGAGGGGATCCTCACCAGTCTGATGGACAGCTTTTCAGAGGGTAAGTACATCGATCAGGCGAACAGTTATGCGAATGTAGATGAGGAGCAGATTCTGCACGTCCTCGAAGATCTGCGGCTGATCATTTTCCAGGGATTCTTCTCCAACAAGCGGTTCAAGGTATTTACCACAAAGAATAATACCTCCATGCTGCTGGAGGATATTCTCTATGTCCTTGCGCGGCAGATCGCGCGGGTACTGCCCTACGAGAAGGAGATCTTCTGCGGGATGACAGATGAGGAGCTGCAGGAGAGAGCCCTCGACCTGACACTGCAGTTTCTTGAGAAACTGCCGGCGATCCGTGCGGTCATCGAGACGGATCTGGAGGCATTCTTCGACGGCGACCCGGCGGCCTACAACAAGGACGAGATCATCTATTCCTATCCGGGCCTCTATGCGATCTTCACCAACCGCGTCGCGCACGAGCTTTATCTGCTCGGGATCCCGATCATCCCGCGGATGATGACGGAGCATGCGCATCGCGAGACCGGAATCGATATTCACCCCGGCGCGACCATCGGGAAGTATTTCTTCATCGACCACGGCACCGGCATCGTGGTGGGCGAGACCACGGAGATCGGAGAGCACGTGAAGATCTACCAGGGCGTGACGCTCGGCGCACTTTCCACAAGACAGGGCCAGGCGCTCCGGGGACGGAAGCGTCATCCTACTCTGGGAAACTACGTCACGGTCTACTCCGGCGCCTCCATTCTGGGCGGCGCGTCTGTGATCGGCGACGGCGCGGTGATCGGCTCCAACGCTTTTATCACCTCCTCCGTAGAGCCGGGCGCCCGGGTCAGCATCCAGCAGACGACGCATAAGGGCCTTCCTTCTGCAATGGCCTGAAAGTCAAGTTACGCCTCGGTCTGACAAATATGGTCACGCCTCGATCTCGCGGATCAGGTTCACCATTTCAATAGCGCCTGCAGCGCACTCAAAACCTTTATTGCCGGCTTTCGAGCCGGCTCTTTCTATTGCCTGCTCAATGTTCTCGGTAGTGAGGACGCCGAACATCACGGGGATACCGGCAGAGAGGGAGACGTTCGCGATGCCCTTGGACACTTCGCTGCACACGTAGTCATAGTGCGATGTGCTGCCGCGGATCACGGCGCCGAGGGCGATGACGGCGTCATATTTTCCGGACTTCGCCATCTTCTGGGCGATGAGCGGGATCTCGAAGGCACCGGGGACCCAGGCGACGTCGATATCATCCTCGCTCACGTTGTGGCGGACCAGTCCGTCGATGGCCCCGCCCAGCAGTTTGGACGTGATGAATTCGTTGAAACGTGCGGCGACGATGCCCACGCGGATCTTCTCGGCGACCTGTTTTCCTTCATATGTACGCATGTTGTTTTCCTCCTTTTGCGGGTGGCCATGTTCAGATATATTTCGGTACCGCTTTTTCGCTGTAACTGAAGAAGTGGTCACAAAAATGGTATTTTTAGATTTGTGGACACGGTTTTGATAGGATTAAAGCGCATTATAAAATATATTATAGCTTAAAATTATATTTAAAGCGCAGGATTAATTGACATATATTGATCACATGTTTAATAAAAGACACTTGTTGTTTTCAGAGTGGTCATGGAAAAGGAAATTCTTAAAATGTGGACACATGAAAAAGGATTTTTGGCAGAAAAATGGTGTCCACATTTTTTGAACCCGGGCCTTTCGTGACCACATCCTGCTGGGGCATTCCCGGAGAAAGAATATGCAGCAGCGAAAAGACCGCAGCAGCGAAAAGACCGCAGCAGCGATAAAAAACGCAGCAGGATGAATTCAGAACTTGAGCAGATGCCCCATTTTTTCCTGTTTCGTGCGCAGGTAGCGGATGTCGTAGGCGGTGGCTGCGATCTGGATCGGGACGCGCTCCTTGATCTCCATGCCGAATTCCTTCAGCTGGTAGACCTTGTCCGGATTGTTGGTGAGGAGACGCATGGACTTTACGCCGAGTTCCCGGAGGATCTGGGCGCCGATGTAGTACTCGCGCTGGTCGCTTTCAAAGCCCAGGGCCAGGTTCGCCTCCACGGTGTCCATGCCCTGCTCCTGCAGCGCGTAGGCCTTCAGTTTGTTGATAAGCCCGATGCCGCGGCCTTCCTGGCGCATGTAGAGAAGGATGCCGCGGCCCTCTTTTTCGATCTGGGTCATGGCGGCGGCGAACTGTTCCCCGCAGTCGCAGCGCAGTGATCCGAAGGTGTCGCCGGTGAGGCACTCGGAATGGACGCGGCAAAGGATGTCCTTTCCGTCGCCGATCTCTCCCTTCACCAGGGCGACGTGATGCTCCCCGTTCAGGAGGTTCACGTAGCCGTAGGCCTGGAATTCACCGTACTTTGTGGGCATGCGGACCACGGCCTCCCGGCTGACCAGAATGTCGTGAGTCTTCCGGTATTCCTGCAGGGACTTGATGCTGATGACCTTCATGCCGAAGCGTTCCGCCAGCTGAAGGAGTTCGGTAGTGCGCATCATGGTGCCGTCGTCCCGCATGATCTCGCAGCAGAGGCCGCAGGCCTTCAGGCCGGCGATCCTGCAGAGGTCCACGGTGGCTTCGGTGTGGCCGTCGCGCTCCAGAACGCCGTTCGGCTTCGCGAGAAGGGGGAACATGTGGCCGGGGCGCCGGAAATCCTCCGGGCGGGCGGTATCGTCCACGCATTTCATGGCGGTGACGGAGCGCTCGGCGGCGCTGATGCCGGTGGTGGTTCCCGCGTAGTCGATGGAGACGGTGAAGGCGGTCTCATGGTTGTCCGTGTTGTCCATGACCATCTGAGGGATCTGCAGACGCTTTACGAATTCCTTCGCCATGGGCATGCAGATGAGTCCCTTTCCGTGGGTCGCCATGAGGTTGATGTTCTCCGTGGTGGCGAACTCCGCTGCGCAGATGAAATCGCCCTCGTTCTCGCGGTCCGGGTCGTCGATGCAGATGATGATCTTTCCTTCCCGGAGATCCTGTACAGCTTCTTCAATGGTGTTCATTTGTTTCATGTCTGATGCCATATCCTTTCCCCGCGGCGGAATCTTCCGGACCGCGGAATCACTTTTGCTTACATCAGGAATCCGTTTTCCGCCAGCAGGCTGCGGGTGATGCCGCCGGCCGGGCTCTGGCTCCGGCTGCCTGCGCTGCCCGCCTGGGCGGTTCCCGGAGTCTGCAGGCCCAGGAGCTTCTCCACGTATTTTCCCACGATGTCATTTTCCAGATTGACCGCATCGCCCGCTTTCCGTTCGGAGAGCGTAGTGACGGCGGCGGTGTGGGGTATCACCGAGACGGAGAAATCCTTTTCCGTGACGGCTGCCACGGTGAGGCTGATGCCGTCGATGGCGATGCTCCCTTTTTCCACGATGTAGCGGAGCACCTTCGGCTCTGCGGAGATGGTGTACCAGATTGCGTTGTCGTCCTTTTTTATGGCGCGGATGATGCCGGTGCCGTCCACGTGCCCGGCGACCATATGGCCGCCGAAGCGTCCGTCCGCCGGCATGGCCCGCTCTAGGTTCACCCGGCTGCCGGGAGCCAGCGATCCGAGGGAGGAGCGGCGCAGGGTCTCATGCATCACGTCCGCGGTGAAGCCGGTGCTGTCGCAGGTCACCGCCGTCAGGCAGACCCCGTTCACCGCCACACTGTCGCCGGTCTTCAGGCCGTCCGTCACCTTTGAAGCGCGGATCCGGAGCACCGCGGAGCGGGCGCCCTTACGGACCGACTCCAGAACGCCGGTCTCTTCGATCAGTCCTGTGAACATCTTTCCGGATCCTCCTTTCCTTTATGTGCAGGAGACAGGGGACGGTTCTCTGTCTCCTCCTGCCTGCCGTCTGTGTCGCCTTCCAGCAGAAGGTCCTGCCCCAGCTGCGTCACGGTGATGTTCCGGAGCCGGATGGCTTCGGCCGGTGCCGGGAAGCCGGTCCCGCCCACCGGTGTCTTTGACGATGCGCCGCCGAAGATCTTCGGCGCAATGT
>CACZFV010000171.1 GCA_902780465.1 uncultured Lachnospiraceae bacterium | reverse complement strand
TGCAGGTCTGCCTGTGCTCCTTCAAAGATGAGCTGGTGTTCAGCGTTACCTCAGCCTTTATCCAGCAGCCGGTGATCCGGAACTTCTTCCGGGACATGGTGGATATGGGGATCGACGTGGTGCTGGAGAGCAATGATTTCGATGCGCCATCTAAGGAGTCGGCTGCTGAAAAAACGGAACCGGCTAATGCAGAGGCAGCAGATTCCGCAGGAAAGGAGGCGCCGTAATGCAGTATTGTCCTAAATGCAGGATCAGTATCCGGGGCGATAAGACAGAATGCCCTCTCTGCGGAGGGAGAGTTACGGGAAATGCGGAGCCGGGCGGCTTCCCGGTCCTTGACAGAAGACGCTTTTCCCACATGTCCCTGGTAAAGGTAGGAACATTCTGTCTGCTCACTTTCATCATCATCATGAATTCCTTGGAGATCCTCTATGACTTCAAACTGGCCTGGGTTCCTTTCGCGGTAATGGGGGCGCTTATTGCTTGGGGGGATCTGATGGTCGGCATTTACTATCGGAACAACCTGATCAAAACATTGTTTATTGAGACTTATCTGGCCATGGCGGTCTGTTTTCTGATCGATGTTCTTACCGGCTGGCACGGCTGGTCGTTGTCGTATGTCTTACCGAGCGGATTTGTTCTGCTGGTGTTTGTCACGATCAGCGTGGGGCGTGGGGCCAAACTTCGATTAGAAGAGTATATTATCTATATTTTTGTAACGATACTGCTCTCCATGCTGCAGATCATTCCGGTCCTGACTCATGTCAATCCGAACATTCTGCCGGCAGTGATGAGCATGGCGCTCCTTCTCATCGCCGCCTGCGCGGCAGTGATCTTCCGGTTCAGGGACCTGTGGAGCGCGGTGCAGAAACTGTTTAATCTGTGATCAAAGGTGGTTAATTATGGCAACTGGCAATATTGCAAAGAACTGGATGGTCCGGATAGGAAATCTGGTTGAAGAATCCATCGCGAAGGGAATCTACGAACTGGGGCAGGAGGCTCCGATTCTGGTTGGTGAGCCCGCTGAGAAGGTCTGGTACCAGGTGCCTGTTCCCGAGGGAAAGTGCGGAGACGGCTCCGAATATCACATCTACGTCCGGAAGGGGACTACTGATAAGCTGTGCGTGTTCTTCTCCGGCGGAGGCATCGCGATCAACGAATATATGGCTGCCAGGCCTGTAAACGGCGGCAGTGTCGCGGCCTGGGTGCCCAACTATTACTGGAATAATCTCAGGCTGTTCACACAGGTAATGAACATCAATGTGGGCATCACCAAAAACGGATCCGAAAACCCCTTCGACGAGTGGAATTTCATAGTCATCACTTATGCGACCGGAGACATGCATATCGGCAGGAGCGAGTTTACCTACCACATCGTCGAGGGCAGTGAGGACGGAAGCCAGAAGGCCGGAGACGAGGCTGTACTGTATTTTCACGGCTACGAGAACTTCATGGCTGCTATGCGGACCGGCAAAAAACTGTTCCCCGCCGCATCCAAACTTCTGATCGCGGGAGAGAGCGCCGGAGCTTTTGCTGTACCTGCTCTTGCCGAACAGATCGCGGGCGAGTTCTATCCGGCCTGCAGCGATGTGACACTCTTCTCGGACAGTGCGCAGCTCCTGTACAAAAACTGGAAGCATGTTCTGTGCGATGTCTGGAACGCGCGGAAGGAAATCTGCAGCGATGTGAAAGGCAAAAATCTTGCCCTCGAGTGGTACCGCGGCGTCTACAAGCGCCAGGGCAATCGGTTTAAATACCTCTATTCGGGTTCAACAATGGATTACCTCCTGAGCGCTTTCTACAACGATATGACCAACAAGGTATACGACACTGATTCACAGATCCAGGAGGACTATTACCGGCAGATGCAGAAAATGATCGCGGAAATGAGAGATATCGGACCGGAATTCTCCTTCTTCATCCATGACTGGCACAGACCGTTGACCATGTACAAGGGAGGAACGATCCATACAGTAGTCCGGCAGCCGGAATTCACACTCCGCACGCAGGATGAAATGACCATGGCCGAATGGCTCAGCGAGTGCGTCGAGGGAAGGCCGTTTGATGTGGGACTGCATCTGATGATGAAGGGATGAAATATGAGATGCCGCGCCGGGATGATTTCCGGTGCGGCTTTTTTTAGTCTTGACTTTCAGCCTCCACTTATTTGATAATGAACCTATCTCGTCGGTATCCAATGGAGACCGGCTTCTTATTTCCGGCCCTTAGTATCTTGCCTGGCCGGGTATCTTGGCAAAACTGCTGAATCTAACTAGTAGTTTTTGTTCATTTCCGCAAATCGCGGGTCAATCAGGGAGTGAACTGATAATTGAATGAGAGATCTATTGATCAATATGAGATTCTCCGCGAGCTTGGACGCGGAGGAACAAGTGTCGTTTATCTTGTAAAGGATAAAGCGAACGGAAGAAACTATGCAATGAAAGTTCTTCTAAAGGATGACAATAAAACGGATTCATATGAGCAGGAAGCAGATCATTTGCGAGCAAGGACCGAAAACTTGCGCGCAGAGGCTGAAGTCCTGCAGGCACTCTGCACCGATGAGCCGGGAGATGTCGCCCTTCATCCCGGAATTCCTGCGTACATAGAGTGCGTCTGTGACGGTAAGGGTGAGTTTGCGGGATTTGTCATGGAATATGTGGAAGGAAGATCCCTACAGAAGATCCTTGACGATGGCAGATCGTTCACGGTCAGGGAGGCTGCCGTGGCCGGCCTGCAGTTCTGCGGCATAATGGAGCAGCTGCACGGGCAGGATCCGCCCATGATCTTCCGGGATCTGAAGCCGGCCAATATTCTGGTGCGGCCAGACGGGAAATTTGTCCTGGTGGATTACGGCGCGGTGAGAAAACTAAGGAAGAGCGCCGGCTCAGACACTATGCGGCTTGGAACGGACGGGTACGCGGCGCCGGAGCAGTACGGCGGATGGGAGCAGTCTGACGAGAGGACCGATATCTACGGCATCGGGGCGGTCCTGCACCATATGGTCACAGGCCGCCCGCCGCTAGATACCGGGCTGAGGCCGCTGGGGGAGATCCTGGGTGCCCAAGGAGAAACTCTGCAATACGACGGGCTGGCCCAAATATTGATGCGCTGCTGCATGACCGCCCCGTCAATGCGCTACTGTTCATGCAAAGAACTGGAGAAGGCATTACAGGGAGTACTCAGGAACTGCGAGAGAAGCGGGACCGCGGGAAGCAGGTATCTAAAGAGAGTAACGCATGGAAGCAGTGACAGGGGGTGGAAGCGGTTCGTGCTGTTAGTCAATACTGCGGTGGTCTGTCTGGCTCTGGCACTCGTACTCGCAGCGACAGCAGCGGGAGCGAAAACCGTGGAATACTGTGCTTTCGTCGAGGAGGCGGGGAAAAAGACAGCCCTTGAGGAGAAGAAGGAGGCTTATCTGAAGGCTGTGGCGCTAAGGCCTGAGGAGCCGGAAGCATATATCAGTTTTCTGAGGGAACTTGTGGAGGACTGCGTGATCACAGAAGAAGAGAAAAAGGCGCTTGACGATGTCCTGTTTGCGAGAGTGAGCACTGGACAGCTGTGGGAGAAAGCGGCAGGAGGTGCGGAAGGAAACCTGGAACGAATGAGAAAGAAGAGGCCCGGAGATTATGCGGCGCTTCAGATGGAACTGGGGAAGGTATATTTTGCCTGCTATGAGGGGGGAAGGGAGGCGGCAAAACAGTGCTTTCGCAATGCTTTGGCAGAAGGCGGGATTTGGTTCGGCGACAGGGAAATGGCAGAGGCGATGGGAATTGTGCTGGGGGAGGAATGGAGCAGAGAGCGGATAGAAGCCTGGCGGGAGCTGGAGGAGATATCGATGAGGGAGGCGGAGATGAGCGGGAACGGAGTCTTCGCGGCGGCGGTGTGTAAAGCGGCGGCCGTTGAGATCGCGCTGTTCGCGGACCGCTATGAGGAGGCCGGGGCAGATCCGGAAACGGTGAAGGAGGTGGTACAGATCGCAGGGAGTTTTGTGGACGAAGCGGAGAGCGGCCGGATCCGGGTGCCGGAACGGCTGCTCGAGGAACTGCGCACGGCGGCTGATTCTGCGGCGCGTATAGTGAAAGCTTCCGCTCGGTGATATGGGGAAGACCGGGCAAAAAATGCAGCTCGAAACGCGAACCGGAGAGGCGGAGTAGGAGCAGGAATGACGATTTGGAGAATCTGGGGAGAGACCGGCAGGATCATGGCGTCTTTGTGCATGATCACAGCCTTGGCGGCGGTCACCGCTGCGGTGATTCTGTTGGTGCATGAGGATCTGACGGAACGATTGAAAAAGACAGTAAAGAAAGAGGCAGGCAGAAAGTTGGGAATTCTGGCGCTGATCGCGGTTTTTGTGTGGATTTTGGCGATCGGGAAGAGCGCTGCGGCGGCAGAAGCGCCGGCAGAAAACAGTGAAAGCGGAGAGCCGGATCCCGGAAACGGATCTGAGACCAGTGGAGAGCCGGAACCCGGGAATGAGCCTGACCCGCTTCCGGACGAAGACCCGCCGGAAATCTCTATTCAGCTGCGGGA
>CACZFV010000170.1 GCA_902780465.1 uncultured Lachnospiraceae bacterium | reverse complement strand
CTCGATGCGGATGGCAGTTCCGAAGATGCAGGAGAACGCGGATGCGTATCTGGTGCCGGGTTCTCTGGTCGTCAAGAATCTGGGCGAAGTCTTCCTCGGGAGTTCGACTACATCGAAATACATTCCGCCGGTATCCAGATCCTCCGGAGGCGGCAGTTCTTCCTCCTCCGGCAGATCTTCCTACAGAAGCTCCTACAGCGGTAGTTCCGGACGGAGCCATTCCGGTTCCGGAAGAAGGTTCTGACGGAAACAGTTGTTTTGCGCGGGGCGTGAGTCCCGCACGCTGGATCGGAATATTGAAAGAGGATATATCGTGGATCATTCTGAAAATGCCAGGGCTTTGTTTCTGGAAGGGTATAACTGCGCGCAGGCAGTTCTGTGCGCTTTTGAAGATGTGACCGGACTGGACCGGGAGACTTCCGCGCGCCTCGCCTCTTCCTTCGGAGGAGGCATGGGGCGTCTTCGGGAAGTCTGCGGTACCGTGAGCGGCGCGCTGCTGGTGCTGGGGCAGTTCTGCGGATACTCGGATCCGAAAGACGCAAAAGCTAAAACGGAGCATTATCATCTGGTACAGGAGTTTGCCCGGCGGTTCAAAGAGATCAACGGGACGATCATCTGCCGGGAGCTTCTGGAGGGCGTAAAGACAAAGCCAGGAAATGATCCGGAGGCAAGGACAGCGGAATACTATGCATCCCGGCCCTGCCTGCGGCATGTGGGAGAGGCGGCGGAGATCGTCGATCAACTGCTGCGGGAGCGCGGCGGAAACACTATTTGACAGTTGTGGCCGCACTGATATATGGTACGGCCACAGCTGCCAAGAGATAAGGTACATCGCTGGTATGGCCAGGTTGGGCGTTTTTCAAGCATTTTTGCAAATAAAAAACGCCCGATCAGGTATTACTGACAATTAATTTAGAGGCTGCGGTACCAGGAGATCGCAGTAAAGAGGCTGCGGAACCAGAAATCAACTGGTACCGCAGCCTCTTTTCTTGGAAATGTTCCGGTATTACCGGGCTTTTGTTTTGCCGGGGTGGCAGAGCGCGCTGCCTCCGCAGTTTTCGCAGCCGCAGGAGCAGCCGCCCTTACCGCTTCGGCGGTTTTTTACTTCCCGGACCACAATAGCTGTGAAGACCAGGAAGACGATCAGCCCGACAATAAAAGTTGTAAGATTCATGATACAATTCCTTTCCTGTAAAACGATGTACCTGCGGCGGCAGTATTACCTTGCCGCTTCCACCGCGCGGATGGAAGTGAAGGTGCTGTCAGCCGTGCCCTTCCGGAACAGAAGCCAGAGGATGGCGGCCGCGCAGGCTGCCGCGGCGACGGTCCCGATGCCGAAGCTTCCGCCGTTCAGCAGGGAACCGAACTGATAAGCGATCAGAGCCGCCGCGTAGGCGAAACCGCACATCCAGCCGATGGCAGCCCAGGTCCACTTCGCGTTGTTCATCTCCCGCTTGATGGCGCCGATCGCTGCGAAGCAGGGAGCACAGAGCAGGTTGAAGATCATGAAGGAGTAAGCGCTGACCGGAGTGAACGCCAGACCCATCTCTCTGGTGAGGTTGCCCGGGTAAAGGACGCCGAGGGTGCTGACAACTTCTTCCTTCGCGATGAGGCCGGTGACGGTCGCCACGGTGGCCTGCCAGGTGCCGAAGCCCAGAGGAGCGAACACGAAGGCGACAGTGGAGCCGATCCCCGCGAGAAGAGAAGCGTCACTGTCTTCCACCATACCGAAGCCGGTTTCCGTGAAGCCGAAGCCCTGGAGGAACCAGAGGATGATGGAGGAAGCGAGAATCACGGTACCGGCGCGCTTGATGAAGGACCAGCCGCGCTCCCAGGTAGCCCGCAGCACGTTCTTCGCGCTGGGCATGTGGTACTGGGGCAGTTCCATGACGAAGGGAGCCGGTTCGCCCGCGAAGAAGCGGGTCTTCTTCAGGATGATGCCGGAGATGACGATGGCCGCGACACCGATGAAGTATGCGGAGGTCGCCACCGCAGCGCTGCCGCCGAAGAGGGCCGCCGCGAAGAGAGCGATGATGGGCATCTTTGCGCCGCAGGGGATGAAGCAGGTGGTCATGACGGTCATTCTGCGGTCACGCTCGTTCTCAATGGTACGGGAGGCCATGACGCCGGGAACGCCGCAGCCCGTGCCCACCAGCATGGGGATAAAGGACTTGCCCGACAGGCCGAAGCGGCGGAAGATCCGGTCCATGATGAAGGCAATCCTTGCCATGTAGCCCACATCTTCCAGGATGGAGAGCAACAGGAACAGCACGAGCATCTGGGGAACGAAGCCGAGGACCGCACCGACACCGCCGATGATTCCGTCCACGATCAGGCCGGTGAGGACCTCATTGCAGTTGATGGACTCAAGGAACTCGGAAACCACCACCGGAATGCCCTTCACCCAGGTGCCGAAGGCCGCGGGATCGGGCTCGGGAACGGTCAGGGACTCGCTGAAGCGGGCGGCGTCCACAGTCTCCGTACTGGTCTCGCCGGTCTCGTCATCGTAGAAATAAGCATCGGCGGTCATATCGCCCGTCTCGGCCAGGAAGCCGGAGAGGACAGTCTCATCCGTTTTGCCGGACTCGATCATTTCAGAGATGGCAGCGGTGTCGATACCCTTCTCCTCAGCCCCTGCGAGGTAAGCTTCGATGCAGGCCTGGGCGTCCTCGAAGGCGCCGGCTTCATCTTCGTAACCGTCGCCGCCGGAGACGAACCAGCCGTCTCCGAAGAGGCCGTCGTTCGCCCAGTCGGTCCCCATGGTTCCGATGGAGACCGGAAGGCCGCCCATGGCAATAGCGTAGATGAGGAACATGACGCCCACAAAGATGGGCAGCGCCAGAATGCGGTTCGTGACGACCCGGTCGATCTTGTCGGAGGTGGAAAGGCTGTGCTTTTCCGCCTTCTTTTTCACGGACTGTCCGACGACGCTGTTGATGTAGGTGTAGCGCTGGTTCGTGATGATACTCTCGGCGTCGTCATCCAGCTCTGTCTCGCAGTCGGCGATATGCTGCTCCAGGTGCTTCTTCAGGTCTTCGGAAAGCTTCAGCTCCTCCATGACCTTTTCGTCGCGCTCGAAGACCTTGATGGCGTACCAGCGGAGATAGCGGGCATCCACCTTTCCTTCAATGGACTCCTCGATGTGGGCGATGGCGTGCTCCACGCTTCCGGTGAACACGTGGGGGAGTTCTGTGCTGCGTCTTTCCGCGGCGGCCTTCGCAGCTGCTTCCGCTGCTTCCATGCTGCCTTCGCCCTTCAGGGCGGAGATCGCCATGAACTTGCATCCGAGGGCGCTGCCGAGCTTTTCAAGGTTGATCTCGTCGCCGTTTTTCCGCACCAGGTCGATCATGTTGACTGCGACGACCACCGGGATCCCGAGCTCGATCAGCTGGGTGGTGAGATACAGGTTTCTTTCAATGTTGGTGCCGTCCACGATATTCAGGATGGCATCCGGTTTTTCGCCGACCAGGTAGCTTCTGGCGACGACCTCCTCCAGAGTGTAGGGAGAGAGGGAATAGATTCCCGGAAGGTCCTGGATGATGACATCCTTCCGGCCCTTCAGCCGGCCTTCCTTCTTTTCAACAGTGACGCCAGGCCAGTTGCCGACGTACTGGCTGGACCCGGTCAGGTCATTGAACAATGTTGTTTTGCCGCAGTTCGGATTGCCTGCAAGCGCGATCTTAAGTTCCATAGATTTCATACTCCTTGATCATATTTATTCCATCTCGATCAGTTCCGCGTCGCTTTTCCGGAGACTCAGTTCATAGCCCCGGAGATTCAGCTCCATGGGATCGCCGAGGGGCGCGACCTTCCGTACGAAGATCTCGACGCCCTTAGTGATGCCCATGTCCATGATGCGGCGCTTGATGGCGCCCGCGCCGTGCAGTTTCTTTACCACGGCGGATTCACCGACCTGTACATCTCTCAGTGTTTTCATCTCTCGTTACCCCCTTTTCCTTTTTTCAGAACATGATCCTGGAAGCCATGGACTGGTCCAGGGCGACACGGCAGTCTTTGACCTGGACGATCAGGCCGCCCGCGAGACTGCTGACCACAGTGACTTCCGTGTCCACAACAAAACCCAGCTCGGCGAGATGCTGCCGGACGTCATCCTTTCCGGTGATCCTGCGGACAGTCACGGTCTCACCGGGTTTTGCCATTGTTAAAGGAATCATTCTTTATGCCTCCTGTTAATATTTAAGCTGCAGTACTTCAAGTTAAGAGACACTTACTTTTGGTAGGTGAAACTAACCAAAGTTATGGATATCTAACCACAGAACCTGCTGCAAGTCAATTACAGAAAAACCGATATGCAAAAAGAGTCAATATCAAAACAGTCAGTATCGAAGCCGTCAATAATAAAACGGATAATTTGAGGTATGACATGGAGCGTGAAAATGTTATGATGGACAGGAAGCGGCATACTGAGAAAGAAACCGGAAGAAACCAAAGATACAGAAAATATAGAAGATACAGGAAGAAAAAGGAGAACAGAAATGATCCAGGATATCGCACCGAAAAAGTTTCATAATGAATATCATCCGGAGATCCGGCCGAAGT
>CACZFV010000169.1 GCA_902780465.1 uncultured Lachnospiraceae bacterium | reverse complement strand
GACCATCTCCATCATGCCGAAGGGCTTGCACAGATAATCGTCGGCGCCAAGATCGAGGCCGATGACCCTGTCATATTCGCTTCCTTTGGCGGTGGCCATGATGACCGGAAGAGTTGCTGTCATAGGGGCGGAGCGCAGCTTCTTGAGGATTGAGATCCCGTCCTCGCCCGGGAGCATAATGTCAAGCAGGATCAGCTCAGGACGTCCGGTCTGCATTTCCTTCCAGAAAGATGCACTTTCCGCAAAGCCTTTCGCCTCAAATCCGGCGATAGTCAGTGTATAGATCATCAGATCCCGGATGCTGTTGTCGTCTTCCACGCAGTAAATCATCGTGTTCTCCTTTGAAATAATAATCTGCTCAGTATTATAACATGCCCCGGGACCGGCTAGGGAAGTGTAGTATATTTATGAAGAAAAAAGACAGTTTTCGTATTACAATAAATACATATTTGGAAGAACAGAAGGAGTGGACCGGATACTCTATGAAGAATATAAGGGAAGACAATTCAGGACCGAACAGAATTGATAAGGCACAGCAGCGCCTGCGCAGGATGCAGAGCAGGATCAGGCGCTATCGAAGAAACAGTGTTACAGGCATTGTTCTGGCGGCGGTGCTTCTTGCCTCTGTTTTCGCGGGAGTCAGAGTGACCTCGGATAACGAGCAGGCGATCCGTCTCGCTTTGGGACAGAGTAATTATGCGCCGGCCGGAGAGGAAGGTCCGCAATATTTTGAAACTGAGTATGAGGACGCCGCGGAACTGAGGACGGACAGTACGGAACTGGCGAAAAAGATCCAGAGAGAGGGAATCGTTCTGCTGCGCAACGCCGACGAAGTGCTTCCGCTGCGCAAAGGTGCGATGATCAGCGTTTTCGGGAAAGGCTCGGTGACCCCGGTTTACTGCGATGAGAGCGCGGCGGCTTCTTCCGTGACTTTGAAGGACGCGCTGGAAGCGGAAAAGATCCGCGTCAATGAAAAACTGTGGAATTTCACGCAGAGAGGAGGACGAAATTCCTTCTCGGGGAGCGTGGAGAAGAGCATGGAGGAGTACTCCGAGGCCGCGCTGGTCGTGATCAGCCGCGGATCCGGCAGCGCAGATCTGTATGAGCCTGCCTTTGCGGAAGCGGAAGCGGAAGAGAGCGGCGACCCGGTGATGACCGGAGCGAAAGCTCTGCAGCTGACGCAGGAAGAGAAGGAACTGCTAAGTTATGTGAAGGAGCGCTTTGATCAGGTGATCGTGGTGCTCAACACCGAAAATCCTATGGAAATGGGGTTTGTGGAGGAATACGGGATCGACGGGTGCCTTTGGACAGGCGCGCTTGGCATAAACGGGATGACAGCCGTGGCGGAAGTGCTCAGCGGAAGCGTCAACCCTTCCGGAGGGCTTCCGGACACCTTTGTATATAACAGCCTGAACGCGCCGGCGGCAGCAAATCTGGGAGACTACCAGATCAGGAACAGTAATGTAAAGTTCGGCGACAGGTATCTGGTGTACGCCGAGGGGATCTACGTCGGGTACAGATACTATGAGACCCGCTATGAAGACACTGTCCTGGGGAGGTCCTCCCGGAGTGCTTTCGACTATGACCGGGAAGTCGCCTTTCCTTTCGGATACGGCCTGTCCTACACAGATTTCGAGCTGCAGGACATGACGATGGAACAGGGAAAGAAAGGCTATGAGGTCTCGGTGAATGTTCTCAATACCGGGGACCGTGCGGGCAGGGAGATCGTACAGTTTTATATCCAGAAGCCCTATTCCCAGTATGCGGAAAAGAATGGGATGGAAATCCCTTCCGTGGAACTGGCGGCTTATGTAAAGACTAAGGAGCTCGAGCCGGGAGAATCCGCGAGGGTCAAAATAGTGCTGGGCGAAGAATCCTTCAAGTCATTCGACGCTGCAGGCAGAGGGACTTATATCATTGACGGCGGAACATATCTGGTGACAGCTGCCCAGGATGCACACAGGGCGGTCAACAATATACTCATGTACAAGATGAAAGGCGGTTCCGGGGCGTTTAGCGGAAACGGCGACGGGGGTCTTGTGGAGACGGTCGATCTTGTCAGGGACAACAGTACCTTTGCGGTATCTTCACAAACCGGCGGTGATATCGGCCGCGTGTTCAGAGAAGCGGATCCCGCGGCTTATGATTCGGACTACCGGCAGCTCACGAGGAGCCTGTGGGGCAGTACCTGGCCGGTGACATGGAACGGAGGTTCCTATTCGGCGCCCGCGTCTTTCCAGGAACTTCTGAAGGTCAGCAGTAAGGAAGACAGCAAAGCAGGGGCGCCGGTCTATAATAAAGCCCACGGGGAGAAAAACGCGGGTCTTGCAGCGCTTCGGGAGACAGCCTTTGACGATTACCGCTGGGGAGCCCTGCTGGACCAGCTGACCTGGAGAGAGACGTACTCTCTGGTGCGAAAGGGAGGAGGCCTTGTCAATGAGGTGATCTCCTGTATCTCGCCCCAGGCTCTGATCTCTGAAGAAAAGATCGGATACCCGTCAGCCACCGTTATTGCGGCGACCTGGAATACGGAGCTGATCCTGCAGATGGGGAAAATGATCGGAGAGGAGGCGCTCCATGCAGGCTTCACTTTCTGGAAGATACCTTCCCTTAACCTGCACCGGACAGCCATGGGAGGCGGAAACAGCAGCAGTTTCTCGGAGGACAGTTACCTTACAGGAAGCATGGCCGCTGCAATATGCCGGGGAGTCAGCGGAAAAGGCGTCATACCTGTCCTTGGAAGAATGGTCCTTGCGGATCAGGAGACCAACTATACAGGAGTAGTGGTGATGGCGGGAGAGCAGGCACTCAGAGAACTGTATCTGAGGCCCTTCGAGATCGCGCTGCGGGACGGAGGATCCGGAATGAAAGCCGTAATGGCCGGCATGAACCGTGTAGGACCCAGATGGTGCGGCGGACACAGCGGTCTTTTGACCAAAGTCCTGCGTGATGAGTGGGGATTTACCGGGATCGTAATGACTGACCGGATCACCGGCGGAACGGACGAATACGCGGATATCCTGGAAGGACTCGAGGCAGGAACTGATCTGTGGCAGAACACTTCCAGCAACAACTATAAGCTGCGTGGGGGACAATTGACGTACGGTGTGAGAGCCCGCTTCAGGACAGCTGCAGGCAGGATCCTTCAGACCGTTTCCAGAAGCAATGCGATGAACGGGATCGGAACCAAAACGACGCTGGAGTATAAGTCTCCTATGTGGAAGACGCTTCGCGCTGTCCTGGCCGGAGTCATAATAGTGATCAGCGCTGCGCTTCTATGGTTCGCCTTTGCTCAGAGCAGAAAAGCAGTCAATCTGAGGGCGAAGATGGATCAGGAGAAGAGAGAGAACAGCAGAAGCAGAAGAAGATGATATAAAAAGAGGTGCTGTGAAGGGCGGCGGAGTCAGCCGCGTACCTTCACAGCACCATTTTTGTGCATGCGGAAGATCCCGCGAGGGTCATTGCATATTGTCGGGGTTAAAGAGCCTTCCGAGGGAAGGCAGGAGCACCTGCAGAAGAAGCTGGCCAAGGCCCATGCAGGAGATCAGCTCGCCGAGACCGACAGTCAGCATGAACAGCGGAATGCCGCCGGGAATATGGTAGGCGTAGGTCAGTACAAAAGGGATGATCAGCGCGTTGGAGACAATGGGAGGGACCGCGCACAGGAAGCGGTGCTCCCGAAGCGCGTAGGTGCCAAGGGCGCCGAGCAGGGTCGCGAGAGTGCCGAAAATAACATCGGGCAGCGCGCAGCCGGTCAGTATATTGCTCAGAAGGCATCCAAGCGTCAGGCCGGGGACGGCAGCGGGAGTCAGGAAGGGAAGGACCGTGAGTGCCTCCGAAAAGCGGACTTGTATGGCTCCGCTCGCGAGATCGAATCCCGCGGCGATCATGGTCAGGACCGTATAAAGTGCGGCGATCAGGGCCGCCTGGGTGATGTAAACGGTTTTCTTTGATAAATTGCTCATAGTGTGTTGTAAAACCTTCTTTCGTGGTGATCTGTAAACGATTTTTCTACGATACTGTAAATTAGCACAACCCAAAGAAAATAACAAGAAAAACGGATGGAATCTGTTCTTCGTTTGCTATAATGGTTACGGAGAGAATAGGGAACTCTCCGGGAGGGGTATGAAATGATCACAATCAAAGAAATCGCGTCGAGGCTGGGACTGAGTACAACGACCGTATCGAATGTCATCCACGGAAAGACAAAAGAAGTCTCCGCGGAGACAATCGAGCGCGTCAGGAAGTTCCTGGAGGAAGTGGAATATGTTCCCAATATCAACGCGCGCAATCTCGCGCAGGGGCAGTCCAAGATCATAGGGGTGGTGCTCAAGTCACTGGAGTTCCGCCTCTGGCACAGCAGCAATACTCTCAGCGACCCTTTTGTGGCGGAGATGATCGGAGGCATCGAGAAGGCAGTCCGGGAAGCGGGCTATTACATGATGCTCTATATTTCCGACGATATCGCGGAGATCATCCAGCATATTTCTATCTGGAATGTAGACGGACTGATCCTGTTCTGCATGATGGACGATGACGGAAACCGCGTTGCAGCCAAGTATCACAAGCCCATTGTCTGCATTGACACATACAGCTCATTGAAA
>CACZFV010000168.1 GCA_902780465.1 uncultured Lachnospiraceae bacterium | reverse complement strand
CTGTGTCAACGGCCGCTATATCAAGAGCAGCGTGATCGCGAAAGCCATCGAGGATGGCTACGGAAACCTGATGATGCAGCGCTCCTTCCCGGTCTGCGTACTTCTTCTTTCGGTCGATCCCGGCAAGGTGGACGTGAACGTTCATCCGACGAAGCGGGAAGTGAGGTTCTCCGAACCGGAAGCGGTATACCGTTTTGTGAAGGACGCTGTGCAGGATTCACTCCGCCAGGCAGAACTGATCCGGGAGATAAAGCTGGCCCGGGAGAAAGAAGCGCCTTCCCGGAAGGACAGCAATAAACGGCCGCCGGAGCCTTTTGAAGTGAAGCGGTCTGAACAGATCATAAAACCCTTCCTTCCGGATGTTCCGGAGAGCGCACCCGTCCTCAGAGTGGCAGAACCGAAAACACCTCCGGCTGTTTCCGCGCCGGAGTCTGCGGTGCCTTCAGCCGTTTCCGGGGCGGAGCAGAAGTCCGTGAAAACTCCTGCAGCCGGGCAGAACAGTCCCGGAAAAAGACGGCCAGCTTGCGCTGTTTTCCCGGGAACACCGTCAGTCGGTCCGCCTTGTCGGAGAGGTCTTCGACACCTACTGGATCGCGGAATGGAACAACACCATGTACCTCATCGACCAGCACGCGGCCCACGAAAAAGTAAATTACGAACGTTTCATGGAAGCCTTTAAAAAACAGGAGGTGGTCTCCCAGAGACTGATGCCGCCCCTCATCATCACTCTGACCGCCCGGGAAGAGGCGCTGGTGGAGCGGGAACAGGAGCTCTTCACCTCCCTGGGCTACGAGATCGAACACTTCGGAGGACATGAGTACGCTGTCCGCGCCGTGCCGGATATCCTGCCCTCGGTCATGAAGGACGCTCTCCTGAAGGATATGATCGGCAGTCTTTCCGAGGAGACAGGGAACGATATCCCGGAGATGATCATCGAAAAGACAGCTTCCATGTCCTGCAAGGCTTCGGTCAAAGGCGGCCAGCATATCTCGGCGGAGGAGGCGGAACGGCTCCTGGACGAGATGTTCCGGCTGAAGGATCCTTACAACTGTCCTCACGGACGCCCCACAGTCATCCGCCTGACCAGGCAGGAGCTGGAACGAAGGTTTAAGAGACAGGTATGAAGCAGCCACTTATCATTATCGCCGGCCCCACCGCGGTGGGAAAAACAGCCCTTTCCGTGGCCCTCGCGAAGAGGATCGGCGGAGAGATCGTCAGTGCCGACTCCATGCAGGTGTACCGCGGAATGGACATCGGCACGGCGAAGGTGACGAAAGAAGAGACCTGCGGCGTCCCGCACCACCTGATCGACGTGCTGGACCCGAAGGATCCTTTTAATGTCATGACCTTCCGCAGCATGGTGAAGGACGCGGTCCGCGGCATCGCATCCCGCGGCAATGTCCCTGTCCTTGTGGGCGGGACCGGTTTCTATATACAGTCCGTGCTCTACGATGTGCAGTTCGAAGAGGACGCTTCCTCAGAAGAACTGCGGAAAGAGCTGGAGCAGGAAGCTGCTGTCCTGGGTGCGGAGAAAATGCACGAGCGCCTCAGGGCACTGGACCCGGATGCCGCGGAAGCCATTCATCCGAACAATATTAAAAGAGTGATCCGCGCCCTGGAATACTGTCTCTCCACCGGACGGAAGATCTCTGTCCACAACCGGGAGCAGCGGGAGCGGACTTCCCCCTACAGTTTCCTGTTCTATGTCCTGACGATGGACCGGGCAGCACTGTACCAGCGGATCGATCTCCGGGTGGACCAGATGATGGAGCAGGGACTCCTCGCGGAAGTGAAGCGGCTCAGGGATGAGGGCGTGACTTCCGACATGGTCTCCATGCAGGGACTCGGATACCGGCAGATCTTCGACTATCTTGAAGGGATCGCCACCCTGGACGAAGCTGTGGAGCGGATCAAGCGGGAGACCCGCCATTTCGCAAAGCGGCAGCTCACCTGGTTCCGGCGGGAACCGGACGCCAGGTGGATCAATGTGTCCGAATACGGCGGTGACAGGAAGAAAATACTTGAATTGATGACAGAGGAATGTTTATGTCTTTTAGAGAAGAACTGAACAGGCAGTACGCTGCCCTTGGAGTCTCGGAGCAGGTCATCGCTCTCGGAGAAGAGGCGGAGCGGAAATGCTGCGGACGTTTTGCGGACATCGACCGCATCTCGGATCTGAACCAGATGAAGGTGCTTCAGGCGTTCCGGGAGAACCGCGTCAGTGAGGCGCACCTGATGCCGAGCACGGGCTACGGCTATAACGATATCGGAAGGGACACTCTGGAGCAGGTCTACGCTTCCGTGTTCCACACGGAGGACGCGCTGGTCAGGTCCCAGCTGGTCAGCGGGACTCACGCGCTTGCCATCGCGCTTTCCGGGAACCTGCGGCCCGGGGACGAGATCATGTCCCCGGTGGGGAAACCCTACGACACGCTGGATGAAGTCATCGGGATCCGTCCCGCCAGAGGTTCCCTCCGGGAATACGGCGTGACCTACCGTCAGGCGGATCTCCGGGAAGACGGCAGTTTCGATTTTGATGCCATCCGGAACGCCCTGACAGAGAAGACCAGACTGGTGGAGATCCAGCGGTCCAAAGGATATGCAGCGAGACGGACCCTGTCTGTGGCGGAGATCGGCGAGCTGATCTCCTTTATCAAAAGTATCCGGCCTGATGTGATATGCATGGTGGACAACTGTTACGGAGAATTTGTGGAGACATCCGAACCCACAGACGTGGGGGCGGATCTCTGCGTCGGATCACTGATCAAGAATCCCGGCGGCGGTCTTGCGCCCATCGGCGGCTATATCGCCGGGAAAGCGGAATATGTGGAAAACGCGGCGTTCCGACTGACAGCACCCGGGCTCGGCAAGGAGCTTGGGGCCTCCCTCGGTGCATCCCGGCTTCTCTACCAGGGCCTCTTTCTGTCGCCTTCCGTGACTGCCGCCGCCGAAAAAGGCGCTGTGTTCGCAGCCCAGCTGTTCGGCGACCTGGGGTTCCACGTAAGTCCCGGACCGGAGGAGACGCGGCACGATATCATCCAGGCGGTGGATCTTAAGACCCCGGAATTCCTGAAAGCGTTCTGCTGCGGGATCCAGTCTGCCGCGCCGGTGGACAGCTTCGTGACTCCGGAGCCCTGGGACATGCCGGGCTACAGCGATCCGGTCATTATGGCCGCAGGCGCCTTCGTTTCCGGCGCCTCCATCGAGCTTTCTGCAGACGGCCCCATGCGCCCGCCTTACACGGCGTTTTTCCAGGGAGGGCTGACCTACGCCCACGCAAGGACAGGCATCCTCATGGCACTTCAGAAAATGGTCGATGCTTCCCCTGATCTTTTTTCCTCTCTGCAGTAGATCTGTGATATAATGTATATTTGTTCAGCATCTGTATCCGGCGGGATGGTACCTGGAGAGCCCCGAAAGGAGAACAGATATGAACAGACTGAAAGAACTTCCCGATCACGAACGTCCCTGTGAAAAAGCGGCCGCCTGCGGCGTTTCTGTCCTGACAGACGCCGAGCTTCTTGCGGTGGTCCTCAGGACAGGCACCAGAAACTGCGACGTGCTGACGCTTTCATCGCGGATCCTGGAACTTGGAGATCCGGCCCGGGGCCTCTGCGGGCTGATGCACCTCACAAAGGAGGAATTTGCCTCCTGCGAAGGCATCGGCAGCGTAAAAGCTATCCAGCTGAGCGCTCTGGGAGAGATCGCGAAGCGGATCTGGAGACGGGAGCGCGCGGAAAAGGCGCTCTGTTTTTCCGTTCCCTCCGACTGCGCGGAGTACTATATGGAAGAGCTGCGCCACCTGGAGCAGGAGGAGCTGCACGCTGTGTTCCTGGACAGCCGGATGCGGCGGATCGGAGACCGTGTGATCTCCCGGGGAACAGTGGACAGTTCCGTTTTTTCCGTGCGCGACGTACTGATCGCGGCGCTCCGTGCGGGAGCAGTACAGATGATCCTCATCCATAACCACCCGAGCGGTGATCCTTCGCCCAGCGCACAGGACAGTGCCGTGACGGAGCAGGTGCGGCAGGCCGGCGAGCTGACCGGGATCCGCCTTGCGGACCATATTATTATCGGAGATACCACTTACTACAGTTTCAAGGAGTGGGGAATACTGTGAAAGTATCGAACAACAGACTGATCCTGATCATCCTGAGCATTCTCTGCTTCGTGATGATCGGTGTCACTACTTTGAGGGATGAATGGCTTTCTCCCCTCAGGACAGCAGTGGGATACCTGCTGATGCCGGTGCAGTCCGGCGTCAACCGGGTGGGAAGATCCCTGTACAACAGCATCCGGGACCACGAGGAGCTGAAAAGCGCCCTGCAGGACAAGCGTGAGCTGCAGGAACAGGTCGACCAGCTCATCATGGAGAACACCAGGCTGCAGGCGGACCGTTTTGAACTGGACCGGCTGCGCCGTCTGTATGAGCTGAACCGGGAGTACGGGCAGTACAGGATGACCGGCGCCCGTGTCATTGCCAAGGACACCGGCGGATGGTTCCACATCTTCCGCATCGACAAAGGAGCTGCGGATGGCATCCGGGTCGACATGAACGTTCTGGCCGGCGGGGGGCTTGTCGGGATCGTGACCGACGTGGGGGCGAATTATGCCACCATACGGTCCATTATCGACGATGTCAGCCGCGTCAGCGCCATGGAGATCAAGTCCGGCGACACCTGCATCGTCTCCGGGGACCTGCAGCTGTACTCGGAAGGACAGCTTCGCATCTCAGACATCACGGATACGGCTGAGATCTACGAGGGCGACAAGATCGTGACCAGTACGGTCAGTTCAAAATATCTGCCCGGGATCCTGATCGGATATGTGAAAGAGCTGAAGACAGACCCCGCGCGACTCACCAGAAGCGGGACCCTGATCCCCGCGGCGGATTTCGGTACACTCCAGGAGGTCCTGGTGGTGATGGAGCTGAAATCTGAGATGACAGAGCATCCTGAGCCAGTACCTCCGGCAGAGGGTGTGGCGGAGACCGTCCCCGCGCCGGGAGAGACTGTCACGCAGGAGACGGAAGGCCTTTCGGAGGAGAGAACAGAAGCAGAGGAGAGCAGAGCGGAGAGCGCAGGCTCCGGAAACGGGCCCGCAGAAGAACAGG
>CACZFV010000167.1 GCA_902780465.1 uncultured Lachnospiraceae bacterium | reverse complement strand
CGCCGGAGGAGCTCCCGCTGCCGGGACTCCGGAATCCGGAACAGACGATCCGGACCCTGGTGCACATGACGATCGAACATAACATGGACGTCATGCACCAGATGACCGCCGAGCAGAGCTTCGGAAACATCCTGGAGGCTGCCAGAAGCGAGAAGAACTGGAAGAACGTCCGCGCTTACCTGAACGTGCTCCAGGAGTACTTCGCATACACCAGTGACACCCAGAAGGAGCAGGCCCTGAGCTTCCTCTACGAGCTCTTTATGAACCGGGACGGCGAGATCCGCGTCCAGGCAGCGGAGCTTATGGGACAGATCATCGCCCAGTTCAACGCGGGCTACCGGAAGAGAAGGCCGGAAGGCATGGCTGACGCGGCCCAGGAGAGGATGAAGTATCTCTGGGAGCACTATCTGGAGATCACCATCCGGCCCGATCACCGCTTCATCGACCTGCTGCAGCGGCGCATCCGCTCCCAGCTGAAGAATATCGTCCAGTCGATGCAGGAATATGTGACTGCCTCTGAGCTGCCCATGTTCATGGAAGCCTTGACGGAGTGGTACCGGAACCCCACGGGCAAAAAACCGGCAGAGCAGTTCACTCTTATGAACTGCGTGGAAGTCATCCCCTTCCGGCGGCTGGAGCTGGACCACATCAACCGCATCGGCCGCTTTATCCTGTACTGCGCGATGCAGGGACAGGAAGAAGTGAAGACCGCGGCCTGGCGGGCACTGTATCAGTTTACGAAGTTCCTTTCGGACTTCGGCATGACTTCGGAGGACGTCCCGGTGTGGGACGAGATCCGCGACGCTGTTTCCGCCGTGCCGACGGCTGGTTCCATCCTCTACACCTTTATGAAGTGCAGTATTTTCCGGAACATGGGACTGGACACCGCAGAGCAGGAAAAGATCCTGTACGAGCAGGACGTGGTGACGGACATCTTCCTCGACAACCTGAAGACCAACACGCCCTGGGTGCAGGAGGTGGTGAACATCCGCCTTCTGGAGGACCAGGTGACGCACGGAGACAACACCCACGCCCTCCACATCGCCACCCACCTTTCCAACATGATCAAGGTGGGACAGTACATGCTGGTGAGGAACGCCGCCGGCAGGGCGCTGGTGCAGATTGCGCCGATCCTCCGGGTGGACCAGAGGAACGAGATCGCGGTGGAGATGCTCCGCGGCCTGGAGACGGGCGAGACAGATTATTCCCGCACCATTCCGCGGTGGCTTGGCCAGGTCGCCCTGTGGCTCCCGCCGGAGCAGCTTGACGAACTGATCGCTTCCCTCGGCGCCATGCAGGCCAGCACCTCAGACCACGTGACGGCGGTGGCGCTGGATACCGTAGGGGCCATTCTGGAGTATTTCCCACAGTACGCGGAGCGCTTTGAAGAAAAGGAGGAGGCACGGACCCGCCGGTGGAAGCACCTGATCGGACTTCTGCTCCGGGGCATGGCGAATTACCGCGAAAAGGTACATCAGGAAGCACTCCTCGTGGTGGGACAGTCGGTGTTCGGTTCAAAGCTCCTGACCCGTCAGGAAAAGAAAGACATTTTCCAGGTGGCTTTCCGGAAGATCTGCTTCCAGCTGTATGAGAATCCGGGGGACAAGCTGACGCACTTCTACAGAGCAGCCAGCCTCTCCAGCCTGTACCGCTTCATCACCGAGTACCGCCTGCTGGAAGGAAAGCTTGAAGCCCAGACCCGCGACAAGGTAGCCTTCTTCCCGGGCACCTTCGATCCCTTCACCCTGTCCCACAAGGGCATCGCGAAGATGATCAGCGACATGGGATTCGAAGTGTATCTGTCCGTGGACGAATTCTCCTGGTCCAAGAGGGCCCAGCCGCACTTCATCCGCCGGAAGATCGTCAACATGAGCATCGCGGACCAGTTCCACGTGAACCTGTTCCCCTATCAGCTGCCCATCAATCCCGGCAGCCCGGAGGATCTGAAGAAGCTGAAGGAGATGTTCCCGGGCCGGAAGCTCTACCTTGTAGTGGGATCGGACGTCATTGCCCATGCTTCCTTCTACCAGAAGAGCTTCGAGGATGACACTATCCGCTCCATGAACCACATTGCCTTCCGGCGCGTGGGAGATAAGGATGCGGATTCCAGGTACAACCGTGAGATGATGGAGGGCATCACCGGAGATCTGATCGAGCTGGAGCTTCCGGAGGAGCTGGAAGAGATCTCCTCCACCAGGATCCGTGAAAACATCGACCAGAACCGGGATATCTCGAACCTGATCGATCCGGTGGTGCAGGAGTACATCTACAACAACGGCCTGTATCTCCGTGAGCCGGAGTACAAGCCCATCATCCAGGCCAGAGCCATTGTATACGAGGAGGTGCCGCGGCCCTTCCCGGCGCTCCTGAAGGAAGTGGAAGCGACGCTGCTCTACGCGGAGGAAAACAAGGCGCAGCTCATCAAGTCCATCGAGCATTCCGGCGACCGGCTGCTCCTCCTGAGAAACAATATGGACAACAACCGGCTGGTGGGCGCGGCGAGGATCCGCTACCTGGCGCCGGACGACCTGTTCCACGTCCTGAAGGACGTGCAGCTCTGCGATATGATCCAGCGGCGCACCGCCGGAGAGGTGCTGATGATCACGGGCCTCTATGTGGAAAAGGATCCCATGATCTATGACGCGGAGACGCTGCTCCTGACGGAAGCGGTCATGCGTTCCTTTGAGTACCGCTGCGACTACGCGATTTTCTATCCCGAGGACGGGTACTGCCCGAACCGCGTGATCTCCGCGGTGATCCGGCAGGGCTTCCTGAAGCCGGAAGAAGCGCCCAGGGACGTGCCGCTCTACGCGGTGGACATGCACGCGCCGCTCCTGCTGCTCGCCAATATGGAGACGACCCTGAAGGAGCCCTTCTCCTCCAACGAGAAAGTGCTCCGGGTGATCCGGAAAGCCCAGCAGGATCTGCAGCACAGCATGGCAAAACTTTATCCCGGCAACCTGGTGATCTCTGTCTCGGCTTCGGTGCTTTACCACCGTCTGGTGGACAAGATCACGGCGCTGAACGACGTGCCGCGGGAACTGCAGGTGCCGAGGAAGCTGGGCGAGATGATGTGCGTTCCCTTCGGAAAGATCCTCCGCGGAACGGTGGTGCCGAACACCGTGACCAAGACGCTGCACACGGACAAGGTCTACGAACCGGACCTGAACTCCTGCGCGGTCGAGGCATATCCGAACTACACGCCGCTGCCCGTCCAGGTGAAGGCCATCAAGTCCTTCCGGCGGCCGGCCATCCTGGTGGACGATGTCATCAACCGCAGCGGCATCCGTATTTCCACAATCGCGCCTCTTCTCCGGAAGGAGGGAGTCACCATCAAGAAGTTCCTGCTCGGCATCATCACAGGATACGGCAGGAATACGCTGGCCACTATGGATCTGGAGGGGGACTGCGTGTACTATGTACCGAACATGCGCTACTGGTTCATGGAATCCTCCCTGTATCCCTTTATCGGCGGAGACCAGGTGCGGCGCGACTTCACGAAGGTCGCGGGGCTTGCTCCGTCCATCAACCTGATCCGGCCCTACACGCAGCCGCCGCTGCATGACACCACGGACGAAGCGGTGTTCAATTTCAGCGCCGTCTGCATCAAGAACGCCCGGGACGTGCTGTACGTTCTGGAGCAGGAGTACCGGAACCTCTTTGCGAGGAACCTGACCCTTTCCCGCCTCTCCGAGGCGGTGAACCTGCCGCTCTGCCCGGACAGAGGCACCTGCCTGGAATATGATCCGAACCTGGCGGCCTCCGTCTACCTGGAGAGCGACCTCGAGAACCTTTACCGCTCCCGCGTGGATACCGTAAAGACAAAGCACCTCTACACCGGGCGCTGATCTGTCTCAGTGGGAATTGAATTTTAAAGAAACAGAGGAAACAGTTATGTTTGCATTTTACAGAATCGGGAACGAGATCTGTTTTATCCGGGAAGGACAGGAGGATCTTCTGGCAAAGATGTGGGTGGAAGCGCGCCCCCTGCCGGGGATGGAGGAACTGAAGTCCGCGGAGCGGCTCACCTTCCTCTTTTTCCGGGAACCGGGAAGCTGCCGGGATTCTTTCCTGGTGAACGACCTGAGGCTTCTCCTGCAGAAGGAGGAGAGCGCGGCGTGGCTCAGCTCTGCGGAGCTTGAGAAAGCCGCAGAACAGGATGGGGGAGTGCCGGATCCCGCGGAAACGGAACTGCTGGCGGGATTTATGGAACGCGGCGGTCTCCGGGCGGTGAATACCGCCCGGAAAGACTGGAAGGAGATCCTCGCGGAGGCTTCTTCCGCTGCCGGACCGTCCTTCCTTCCCGCCGGGAAAAAGCGGGTGAACATTCTCGCCATCGGAGACGTGGGATCCAATCTTCTGACGGGCCTGCATCTTCTGGGCGGCGACTGTATTTCGGAGATCGGCATCTGTGATCTGGATGAGAAGGTGACCGCAAGGTGGGCCTTTGAGCAGAACCAGATCGCCTATCCCTGGGACTACGACCGCCTTCCGGAAGTACGGGCGGTGACAGCGGACCAGCTGTTCGATGCCGACGTGGTGGTGTTCGTGGCGTCCAAGGGTATTCCCCCGGTGGGAAGCGGTGTGAAGGACGTGCGGATGTACCAG
>CACZFV010000166.1 GCA_902780465.1 uncultured Lachnospiraceae bacterium | reverse complement strand
GTCTGGCGGATATGCCACACGACCTCTTCCTCTTTCTCTTCAAAGGAGAACTTTGTCCTTACCCCAAGCCAGAAATGCGAGAAGTTGAAATCATACTCCCTGCCCTCGTGATAAAAGACCCCGAGCAGACGCCGGTCCAGGGCGACTCCGAAGATCTTCGGCCTGCCGCCGCCGATATCAAAGGCGCTGTTCTTCAGTTCCCTGCCTGTGCGGCGGCTTTTCAGTCTGCTGGAAGCGATCCAGACCCAGGGCGTCGTGAAGTCGCTCCCCCAGTTCTTGTCGGCGTAGCCTCCGCAGGTCTCCGGGCGCACGGTATAGGTCCTTCCGTTGCAGACAATGGTCCCTCTGTAAAGGGTCTTCATTCCTTCCGCGTGCCAGTACATGGCAAAGGCGTTCAGTGTCCGGAACAGACGGGATGCCCCATATCCCACATTGAAGGCAGTCTTCTTGTTCACCTTGAGATCCCAGCGGATCTCCCCGCTGCCGCACATCCACTCCGGATGCGCCAGTGCCTCCTCCTCTGTGATACTGACACTGCCCTTCAGCCTTGTCTCGGAAGCAAGGCAGTCCTCCGCGGCGATCCGGTACGGCGCGTCCGCGTGCAGCGAAACCTTCCTCCAGGGGAAAAAGCGGTGAAGCTGGCAGTGATCCTCTCCCCAGCATCCCGCCTTCACCATCAGGTAGGAAGGCTTCTTCCCCGCCGCCTTGTTTTCCGGTAGCTGGCCCAGTACGGGTTCATCTTCCGCAAGATCCGGATTGCAGAGAAAGAATTCGATAAAAAACGCTTTCTCCTGTCCGGTCTGCACATCCACCGCGGTGAAAGAATGCCACCACCAGTCATATCCTTTTCTCCGAAGCGCTCCCCGCAGCATGCAGGCATCCCTGCTGATGTCGTGACGATCAAACACGGCTTATTTCCTCCTTGCCATTCCGGCGAGTGCTTTCTTCATCCTGCAGGTCCTGTCCCTGCAGTTTTCGCACCGCAGTGTCCTGTTGGAACCATACCAGAACCGTTCCGGATGGGCAGCGTAGACCAGTTCCCAGCGGATCAGCACGATACAGGAGGTGAAGAAGAGACTCCAGCTGAAAAAGTTCCTGATGAACAGCATGGGCGTAAACATCATGAAATGGCCCCAGTCATAGATCCGGCAGTTCACGCAGCACCTGTTTTTCATAATGAAGGTCTGAAAAGGACAGAATACAAGAATGCAGATATAGTCGCAGAGAAAAAAGAAAACAGTCAGAAGGAACAGTTCTTCCTCATGGATCACAGCAAAGCAGTAGAGAAGTCCGGCAGCAGCGTTTCCGGAGAGCCAGACCAGCATGACACGCCATGCCTTCCGGTTCATCTGCTGGACGAATTTCAAAAGCTCGAACTCAGAGTATTCCGGGTCCGGATCAAAGTTTTCGTCCTTTGATTTCAGCAGCGCCATGGTGCGGAGCTTCCCCGGAAACAGATGTGAGATCATGATGCACATGAAGACCGCCCACAGAACGTGCAGCGGCGTCACACCGTATTTCAGGTCCTGCGTCAGCATGGCGGTCAGCAATTCTCTCCTGGTCAGGTAGAGTACAAAGACCGTCGTGAAGATCAGGATCCGGCACGCAAATTTGAAGAGATATTTTCGGAATTTGCTGGTCATAAGACCTCCCCCCTGCAGCAGTTCAGCTGTTTCTTCCTTCAGTTCCTGCAAAGATGCAGACCAGGACAGCGCTGCAAAGAAGCGTCCCCGTCAGGACACCGGCACTGTCAAGCAGGACATCCTGCCACATGCACGCCCGGCCGGGGACAAAGAACTGATGCAGTTCGTCAGACACAGCGTAGACTGCACCCGACAAAAAGGCCAGGAGCATCTGCCGCCGCACCGCTTTTCTGCCATGCTCCGGCTGCAGAAACCCTCCGGAAAACAGAAAGCCCAGTACTGCATACTCAAAGAAATGCGCTGTCTTCCTGACCGGATGGTCTATGGCTTCCAGAATCGCCTGCTGTTCCCCGGGGGACATATCACGGAATCCGGGGACCAGCAGTTCCGCCGCGATCCTTCCCACGCGGGAACTGTCCTCCATGGAAGAAGTGTCGTTCCTGGCGGATAACCCGAAGATCACCGCCATCCAGAGGAATGCCGCGATAAAGAAGACCCTTCTTCTCAAACCATTGCCGCCCGGATCGCCGCAAGCAGCTCGTCATAGGTCTCATAGGCCGGAAGATCCGGATAATCCGCCTTGATCTTCTCGGTGCTGCGGAACAGGAATCCGGCTTTGCTGGCAAGGATCATATCAAGGTCGTTGTAGCTGTCGCCGCTGGCGATGGTGTCGTAGCCAATGGACTGCAGAGCTTTGACCGTGGAGAGTTTGGACTTCTCGATGCGCATTTTGAAGCCGGTGATTTCCCCGTTCTCCGCCACTTCCAGAGAATTGCAGAAAATGGTGGGCCAGCCCAGCTTCTTCATCAGCGGGGTCGCGAACTGGGTAAAGGTATCACTGAGGATCAGCACCTGTCCCTCCGCTCTCAGCTGGTCCAGGAACTCCTTCGCTCCCGGCAGCGGATCGATCTTCGCGATGGTGTCCTGGATCTCCTTCAGTCCCAGGCCGTGCTCCTTCAGGATGCCGATTCTCCAGCGCATCAGCTTATCATAATCCGGTTCGTCCCTGGTGGTCCGCTTCAGTTCCGGAATGCCGCTGGCTTCCGAGAACGCGATCCAGATCTCCGGAACGAGAACGCCTTCAAGATCAAGACAGGTGATATACATCTTTCTACCTCCAGTAATTATTCTTCATTGTTTTATCTCAGTGGGAATGTAAATACTGATCTTACGTGACGCAGGGGAGCGTGGAGCCGCCGTAAGGCATCACCAGCACCGAAGCATCTTTTCCGAGTTTCTTTGCCGCAGCTTCGTAAGCTTCCTGAACGGACGCGAATGGCGTCATAAACAGGGACCGGACGAAAGCGGGATCCATCTCTGAGACAAGGTAGATCTCCGCGTGCTCCAGCACCATGGCGATGGCAGCCGCCTTGTGTCCGCCCAGACGGAACTCCTTCCGGATCCGTTCTGTCAGCTCTCCCGGTGTCTTCGCGCCGGTAAGCCACTCCTCGAAGGTCTTTTCCCCCAGTCCTTCCCTGCAGGAGCCGACGAGGATGATGATCCCGCCGTCCCGCACCGCGTGCTTCGCGTTGTCCAGCGCCTTCTGGGTCTGATAGAGATTCAGGTCCTTCGGAGCACCTCCCTGAGAGGCGATGACAATGTCCGCCCGGCGGGGGATCGGTTTCCGGTACAGGGTGTCCAGGAAAGCGCATCCTGCGCGGTGGGCCTTCTTCAGGTCGCCCGCCGCTGCCATGATGATCTCTTTGTGTTCGTCCAGGACCACATTCAGGATAAAATCCACGCCACAGATCGCTGCGCCCTCCTCCAGGTCCTGACGGAGGGGATTCGTGTCCAGGCTGCCTACACAGGCGGTCTCTTCCGTCATCATGCGGTGATTTGCCTGGATGGCTTCCCTTGTGGAGACGCCCGGCATGATCGCCTTCGCTCCGCCGGAATATCCGGCGAAATAGTGGTACTCCACATTGCCGAGGCAGATCCTCCGGTCCGCCTCCGCCACTGTTCTGACAATGTCGACAGGCGTTCCGCGGGACGTGACTCCCATGCGGACACAGTCCGACGGATCTCCGTTGATGCAGCGGATCCTTTCAAACACCTCCGGGCCTGCCAGCTTTCTCCTCTCCTCCTCTGACATGGGGCGATGGCTTCCCAGAGCAAAGACCAGCGTCACGTCCTCGTCCCGGACGCCGGCGGAGGAGAGTTCTTCCAGGATCGCAGGCATCACCTTGTATGTGGGCATCGGCCGCGTGATATCGCTGGTGATCACCACGATCTTCTCTCCCGGCTTCACGATCTCTCTGAGGCGGGGCGTTCCGATGGGCTCCCCGAGAGCTCTCCGGACTTCCTCCGGTCCAACAAGTCCGGTCTTCACCGGGTTCGCATGAAGCACATCCATGACGTTTTTGTCCGGGACTGTCAGTGTCTGTGTCCCTGCTCCAAAACCGATCTTCAGTTCCATATGGATACCTCTCTGCTGACGTAAGTCTCGCTTTATCTTAACCCATTTTGCTATCCGCCGCAATGCGCGAGTTTCCGCGCCTTAACAAACTCTTCAGAAATTCTTCTGCAGCTGTTCCTTGTTCTCTTCCGGGATCCGATGTATACTTGTTTCATAAGTGTACTAATACAACTAATACACTTGAGACTCTTAAAAGGAGGTTTCCCTATGATTCTTCTGGATCCCCGGGACCATCGTCCTATTTACGAGCAGATCACGGACAAGCTCTCGGAACTGATCCTTCTGGGAGTCCTGCCCCCGGACAGTCCGCTGCCCTCTGTGCGGAATCTGGCATCAGAGCTTTCCATCAATCCGAACACCGTGCAGCGCGCCTATCTGGAACTGGAGAGGAAAGGCTTCTCCTACTCTGTAAAGGGAAAAGGCAGCTTTGCCGCGGACCCGGACCATGTCCGGCTCCGGAAGCAGGAGCTGGTCCGGCCGGAACTGGAGGCCGTTATCCGGAAAGCAGTTTCCCTGTCCATGACAGAAGAAGACCTGGTCGCCGAGACAAGGCAGCTGTACTCCCGG
>CACZFV010000165.1 GCA_902780465.1 uncultured Lachnospiraceae bacterium | reverse complement strand
ACCTGTTTTGAACAGGTTCCTGTTTTCTATTCTGTCAGATCAGGCTTCTTCCTCGATGATCGTGGAAGCTTCTTCCTTCACTTCCGACACGGCTTCTTCTGCGGCTTCCTTAGCATCCGCCACAGCCTCTTCCGCAGCATCTTTTGCTTCCGCGACAGTCTCTTCCACGGCATCTTTAACTTCTGCGGCAGCCTCTTCTGCGGTGTCTGTAGCTTCTTCCGCAGTCTCGTTCGCTTCATCGAATGCTTCCGCGGCGGCTTCCGCGACAGCGTCAGCAGCGGAATCGATGGTCTCGGCAGCCTCTTCCGCAGTCTCTTCCGCAGCTTCGGGAGCCTTTTTCAGCTTTTCTGTCACATCCTGGACTGCCGTGCGGATACGGTCGACGGTGGTCTTTGCGGTATCCTCAGCATTCGCAGAGCCTTCGCGCATGTTTTCAGCAATGATCTGGCCCACGTCCTTCAGCATTTCCTTGGCGGACCTGCCCATGCCTTTTGCTGCCTCCAGCGTGTCCCTGGCGGCTTCGGTAAATTCTTCTTTTTTCGCGTTCAGGGAGGTGTAGCTGCGTTCCGGGGCGGATTCTTCGACGGACTCCGCTTCCTCACCTACGGGTTCCTCAGCACCGGTTTTTGCCTCGTCCTCAAAATCATGGAATTCCTCATCAAGATCCTTGTGGAACTCCTGATACTGCTTATAGTAGGAGGCTGCGGCCGCTGCGCCGCCCGCAACTGCAATAAGAGTGACAAGTTTGCTTAACATACCCATGGTGAATACTCCTTTCCAGTGATTCATTTAATAAATATTTTAATACCACGCTGTGAAAAAGAAAAGGGCAAACCATGGAGATTGTGTGAACTTTCTTATTTCTCTGATTTGGCGGCGATCAGGTCCTTGTTGCGGCCCGCGCGGAGGATGTAGCTGTCCAGGCCGTGGCCGAGCATTGCGGGAAGCGTGCCGGAAAGCTCAATGACCTTCTTGATATCGATGCCGGTCTCAATGCCTTCCTCTTCGCAGAGGTGAAGGACGTCTTCTGTGGAGATGTTGCCTGCAGCGCCGGGGACGAAGGGGCATCCGCCGAGACCGCCGAAGGAGCTGTCGAACTGGGTCATGCCGGCATCCATGGCGGCAAGGATATTACCGATGGCAAGACCGCGGGTGTTGTGGAAATGGAGCCACCAGGTGCACTGCGGATATTTTTCACGCACATGGGCGCAGAGCTCGTTGACCTGATAGGGTACTGCCATGCCGGAGGCGTCGGAAAGGGAGATCTCAGTGATGCCTACATTCATGTAAGCTTCAATAATGGAATCCACGTCAGATACGGGAGTGCGGCCTTCCCACGGAGAAGCGAAGGGCATGGAAATGGAGCCGGAGATAGCGATCCCTGCTTCTCTTGCCGCGTCACAGGCATCCTTGAAGCCGGCGACACTCTCCTCGGGAGTGCGGTTCAGGTTCTTTATATTATGCATACGGCTGGCAGAGACATTCAGCTTGACCTTTTTGCACCCGCAGGCAATGGCTCTGTCGACGCCGCGCTTGTTAGGGATCAGTGCGCGGAGCTCTACGCCGGGGATCTCACCGATGGCCTTGACAACATCATCTGTGTTGGCCATCTGGGGGACCTTGACCGGATGCATGAAGGAACCGACCTCGATCACCTTGAAGCCGGCGTCCACCAGAGCGCGCACGATGGTGACCTTCTGGTCAGTTGTAAGGATAGCGGCTTCGTTCTGCAGACCGTCGCGGAGTCCGACTTCACAGATTCTGATAGATGAAGGATGATTCATAGAAATACCTCCTTATAATAATGTGTTTGAATTACTTATCTGTTAATAACAGTATAGCCGCGCAGAGCGCAGGATATCCAATAGAAATTATTAATGAAATTCATTAATAATATTCATGTATCCGGCGGCATTTATCTTAAAATGCAGGAATTATGCGGATTTATGAAAATTATCAATTACATATGAATTATATCGATCATTTCATGAAAACAGGCTATTGGACTATTGTGACAATTTTTAATATGATAGATGCAGGAAAAGCATGTATTGCGCAGAATGAACGATTTATGTATGGAAATTTTCTATTTGTATGGTTATTTTCAATATGTTACCATAGTTAAGTGAGGTCGGCACCGGAAAACGATTATTCAAAAAAATCATTAATAGATACAGGAGCTGGAGCAGCAGTGCAGAGCTCCTGATCTCATAGCAACCCAATAACTTTTCCAATGAGGAGGAAGCTGCGATTATGAATGTCAACATTGACACAAAGTTTATCACGCTGATCGGGGATCCGCTTCGCCAGTCCTTCGCGGCAAGGATGCAGAATGCCGGTTACGAAGCCGCTGGGCTCAACATGCTTTATTTTTATACTGAAGCAGACAATGAGCACCTGGGCGACATCGTAAAAGGCCTTCGCTACATGAATTTCGCCGGTTTTGCAGTGACGAAGCCCAACAAGATCAAGGTCCTTGAGTATCTTGACGAACTGGATCCGCTGTGCGAGAAGATGGGGTCCAGCAATACCGTGGTAAAGACCGCCGAAGGCAAGCTTGTGGGATACAATACGGACGGAATCGGCTTCTATAAATCCATCACGGAAGAGGGCGGCATCAAAGCTGACCAGTGTGTCTTCTTCTGTTTCGGCGCTGGCGGCGCAGGCCGTGCGATGTGCTCCGTCCTTGCCTACTACGGCGCACGCAAGATCTACATCACCGACTACTTCCCGGAGGCTGCGAAGTCCCTGGTGGAAGACATCAACAAGAACTTCGCTCCTGTGGCTGAGTTCGTTGAGAAGGGCGACCTTTCCAAGATCGCTGCCTGCGACGTAGTCCTGAACGCCAGCGGCATCGGAATGGGTTCCCATATCGGCGAGAGCCCGATGCCGAAGGAAGAGATGAAGTCCAGCCAGCTGTACTTCGATGCCTGCTACAACCCCGCAAAGACCCAGTTCCTTCTGGATGCGGAAGAGAAGGGTGCCAAGATCCTGAACGGCCTCGGAATGTCCCTGTACCAGGGCGCTGCCCAGATCGAGCTCTGGACCGGCAAGGCTGCTCCGGTGGAAGCGATGCGTCAGGAGCTCCTGGACATCATTTCCGGCAAGTAATTTCTGGAATCTGTAACCCGTTGATCTGTCCTTGAGGAGGTTGTTTTATGATCAAGTGGCTGGATGAGCATTTGGAAGAGACCTTCCTGGTCATCTGTCTGGTCCTCATCGCCTGCATCAGTATGATTCAGGTTATCGTCCGTAAAGTTCCGTTCCTGTCTTCCCTGCAGTGGGCGGAAGAGTTTGACCGTTTCATGTGGATCTGGTCCGTTTTCATTTCCCTGCCTTACACCATCCGGATGGGCAACATGCTCCGCGTGAATGTCCTTCTGGATCTCATGCCTCACTATGTCAGAAAGACCATCAGCCTGATCGTCGACGTCATCGTCATGCTCTCCATGGCGCTGCTGTGCTACCACTCCTATGGCGTCATCTTCGGAGCGAAGGGCATCATGTCTTCCGGAGAGCTTTCTCCCGCCATGAGATGGCCCATGTGGATCGTCTACATCTTTATGCTGATCGGCTTCGGCCT
Organism: uncultured Lachnospiraceae bacterium; assembly: GCA_902780465.1. Taxonomy (GTDB): domain Bacteria; phylum Bacillota; class Clostridia; order Lachnospirales; family Lachnospiraceae; genus Moryella. Next base: position 1,095 of record CACZFV010000165.1, on the reverse strand, counting down.
CGGAACGCTCCGCGGCATCCAGATGATCATTATTCATGCGAAACACTTCAATGAGAGAGAGCTTACCGCGATCGAGCAGACCATGAAGGATGCCGAAGAGGAAGCGAAGGCTGCGAAAGGAGGAGAAGCATAATGGCTGCGATGATGGTTTTTGTGGTCTTCCTGGTCGGTATTGCTTTATCCATCCCGATCGGCGTGTCCATGATCCTCGGTTCTGTTGCTCCGATCATGCTGCTGGGTAAGGGCGGCACCATTGTCCAGGTGCTGAATAATACCTTCTCCGGCGCGAACTCCACCCCGATCCTGGCGGTCCCGCTGTTCATTCTCGGCGGCGTCATCATGGCTGAGGGCGGCATCTCCAAGAAACTGTTCAACTTCTTTGCATATTTCGTCGGAAGGATCCCGGGCGGCGTCCCCTGCGCAGTTATCATGACCTGCCTGTTCTACGGCGCCATCTCCGGATCAGGCCCCGCTACGACGGCGGCAGTCGGCGCGATGTGCATCCCCTTCATGGTCAGCCTTGGATATGACAAGGTGTGGTCCGCAGGTCTGATCTCGGTCGCCGGCGGTCTCGGCGTTATCATCCCGCCGTCCATCCCCTTCGTCCTGTACTCCCTGGCCACCGGCGTTTCCACCGGCGCCCTGTTCCTCGCCGGTATCATCCCGGGCATCCTGATCGGCGGCTTCATGATGATCTACGCTGTGGTCTACTGCATCACCAAGGGTGAGGACAAAAACCTCATCCAGGCCAAGATGAAGGAACTCTCCGCCAACGGCTTCGGCGCCCTGTTCAAGGATTCCTTCTGGGCTCTGCTCTGCCCGATCATCGTCCTCGGCGGAATCTACGCAGGGTTTGTTACTCCGACTGAGGCGGCAACGGTCTCCGTGTTCTACGCGGTCATCGTCTCCCTGTTCATCTACAAGTCCATCAAGTTCAACGACATGTACCGGTTCCTGACCGCAGCGGTCAAGACTTACGGCGGCCTGGCATTCGTCCTTGCCTTCGCTACCGCGTTCGGCCGCGTGCTGTCCCTGACCAAGGCGACCAAGGTCGTCCAGGACTTCATCCTTGGAAACTTCCACACCAGCTTCACG
>CACZFV010000164.1 GCA_902780465.1 uncultured Lachnospiraceae bacterium | reverse complement strand
TTAAGCATTGTGCTGGTCCTCCATGATAAACACAAGCATTGCCACTAGTACCAAATCTTGCAACTAAAACATCCCCATCATTTAATTGAGATTTCTTATTTTTATCAAAGAAATCTTTTGTAACATACTTTAGATCGGATAAATCCACACCAGAGTTTTTCAGGTTCGTAGTTCTTATCATTGGATATGTGGAATCCTCTGTGTAATATTTCTCACATGTACCAACAAATCCTACTTTCACCTTATTTGTCAAATTGCCTAATTTGTCTTTCAGAATATCTCCCATTACACACCTACAAATAACAATTTTACAGACCTAGTAGCTTACGTAATTCAGTCGTTTCCTTCTCTACCTGCTTATTAATCTTTTCAATTTCGGCCAGTATCTCCTCTGTTGGCGGATTGTCCCGCGGCATTTTGAAGTTGCTGCCTACTGTAAAAAAACTGCAAAAAATTTTCTCTATTTTACTGATGATACCTATAAGAGTGTGCTGTTTACCACGGCATGCTCTTTTCTTTTTCATCAATCAAACAGGTTGGATAAGGGTGGGGTGCGGGGGTGCGCGAAGCGCAGGGCCGCAATAGACTCTGCTCAAGACTGGACTGATCAGGCAAAGCATCTGTCTTCAGAGTCATTCCTGCTGTGTATTCCCCTTGACGCCCTTCTCACTGCAGTCTATAGTTGTTTGCTGACAACAAAAAATGGAGAAAGAACAGCCCCTACCACAGTTCGTCCTCTCTCCATTCACCAAACAAACAGCATGAGCGCCAAAAAGCAGGTGCTTTTGTGACAGGCGTCTTATGCCATTCATCAGCTACTATGATAAGAAAGAACGTCCTTGCTTGCAAGCTTATTCGTATAAAAAGTTCTGCATCCCGCCTCTACCAGATCCAGAAAGAAGGGTTCAGGCCAGAGATGGAGAGCTGCCCTTACTGTGGGAGCCGGGGCTGCTGCATCCGTTTCGCCAGCTATGAACGCTATGTCCTCGACTTTCTCGATGGCCATCCCGTCTGTGAGTCTGTCCGGATTCCCCGGATCAGGTGCGGGAGCTGCGGGCGTACACATGCCATCCTGACTGACTCCCTGGTCCCCTACCGTTCCTACAGCCTTTTCTTTATATTGCGCGTCATTGGTGAATACCTTCTCCATCTGCAGACTGTTGAAAGACTCTGCATCCGCTTCGGCATCACCCACTCCATGCTTTACCGCTGGTTCCGCCTCTTCCAGGATCACAAGGCAGAATGGCTGGGGATCCTGGCTGATCTGGAACAGGGGCCTCTTGCCTTCCTCAGGCGGCTGGTGTCCCTTCCTGTGTACTGCACCTTCTCCGACGGATTCTGTCAGAAGACCCTCATGTCCTTTCTCCAGTCGCACGCAAACCCGGCGAACTGCTGTTTCCAGCCCGGCAGGCATCCGTAACGTCTGCATCCGGTCACACGACAGGGGCATGGCATCTTGCCTTCTTACGGCGGTAATCTCTCCGTAAGGAGGTTTTTATTATGAGTAAACAGGAAATATCAAACAGTGAGATCGCCAGGGCGGCAGAGATCGCGCAGTTCCGCTTTGCCCTCATCGCACCTGTCATCCAGGATCTTTACCCGGACAGGAGCCGGACACAGTACTACAAGCGGATCACAGAGAAGCCGCTCACCCAGCCGGACGGGAAAGTCGTTGTCTACAACCACAAGACCCTCGAAAAATGGGTGTCGCTCTACAACCGCGGCGGCATTGACGCGCTGATGCCCAAAACACGTTCGGACAAGGGGACCACCCGTGTCCTTTCCGACGAGGCTGTCTCCCGTATCTACCGGCTCAGGAAGGATTTTCCCCGGCTCAACGCCACGCAGATCTATCTCCAGCTCATCAGGGACGGCTACATTCCCGCAACCGTCAGTGTATGTGCCGTCCAGCGTTTCATACGCCGCAATGACCTGAAGTCGGCGCGCGACCTGAACATGCGCGACAGGAAAGCCTTTGAGGAGGACGCTTTCGGACGCATGTGGCAGGCTGATACATGCTACCTTCCTCATATCTCGGAGGACGGGAAGCTCCGCAGGGTCTATGCCATCCTCATCATTGACGACCATTCTCGCATGGTCGTCGGCGGGGAGCTGTTCTACAACGACAATGCCCCGAACTTCCAGAAAGTATTCAAGGATGCCGTCTCCACTTACGGGGTTCCGACGAAGCTGTACGTCGATAACGGCTGTTCCTACTCAAACGAACAGCTTTCCCTGATCTGCGGGAGCCTCGGGACCGTCCTGATCCATACACGTGTCCGGGACGGCGCAAGTAAAGCCAAAATAGAACGTCAGTGGCGTACCCTCAAGGAGACCTGGCTGTACGGGCTCGATATCAGTTCCATCCATTCACTGGCACAGTTCAATGACATGCTCCGGGATTATATCCGCGCCTACAACCTCTCCATGCACTCCGGTATCGGCTGCAGGCCTTTTGACCGCTATCAGGAAACGAAAGATGCCATCCACCCTGCGCGCTCAAGGGAGTGGCTGGATGAATGCTTCCTCAACCGGGTCGTCCGCAAGGTCCGCAGGGATTCAACGGTTTCGATCGACTCTGTCAGCTACGATGTCCCCATGCAGTTCATCTCCCAGAAGGTCGAGATCCGCTATGTCCCCAGCGACATGGACACCGCATGTATCTTCTATGAAGGTGAAAGGTTCCCGATCAGGCAGACAGATAAAGTCGCGAACTGTCATACAAAACGGAACAATCCACTCCCCATCGACTACTCTAAGATAGGAGGATGACCCCATGGCTTCGTTTCTGGACTACTACGCACTTTCCTTCAATCCGTTTGACAAACAGTGCCTCAAAGAAAAGGACGGGTTCATGTCTTCTGACTTCAGGCAGATGACCAGCCGTCTGGAGTACCTGAAAAATGTCCGGGGGATCGGCGTCTTCACGGCCAGGCCGGGGATGGGAAAGACTTTCGGCCTGCGGTGCTTCGCAAAGTCGCTCGTCCCCAACAAGGACCACATGGAATACATCTGCCTCTCGACTGTCAGCGTTGCTGAATTCTACCGCGAACTGTGCGAGATCCTGGGAGTCAGCCTTCGGGGAGGAAAACCCGGACGCTTCAAGGCGATACAGGAGCAGATCGAATACCTCTACAGGGAAAAGCGGCAGCCCCTCATCCTGGCGGTGGATGAGGCCCAGTTCCTCAATACCGCCATCCTTAACGACATCCGGATGATTATGAATTACGGATATGATTCACTTAACTGCTTCACCCTGATCCTCTGCGGGGAGTCCCATCTGAACAATACACTGCGCAAACCTGTGCATGAAGCACTGCGGCAGCGTATCACTGTCCACTATGACTTTGCCGGGCTTTCCGACGCGGAAGTCCCGGAGTACGTCCGTCACAAGATCTCGGTTGCCGGCGGCGCGCCTTCGATCATCACAGAAGCCGCGATGGCTTCCGTCAACAGCCTCTCCCAGGGCAATCCGCGAATCATAGACAACATCATGACGGATTCCCTCACGATCGGGGCACAGATGGACCGCTCCGTGATCGACCCGGATGTGATCCTATCCGCTGTAAACAACCAGAATCTTGGGTGATGCTTTATGTCAGGCTGCATAGAATTATGCGGCCTGACTTTTGTTGTAACGCCGCTGAATAACAACACCTTCCTCTGGCATTGTGCCGGCAGGCCGGTGATATCGTGCTTTCTCCGATGAAAAGGCGCGGTCAGGCAGGTGTTCACGCCGTAAATAATCCGCCGTAACCTCCGCTGTCAATTCGCCGCCCGACACTCCGAGGACAGAATCCAGCCGCTCTGAACAAAAACAAAATAGAAATTTGGGGTGAGGTCATGAGTAATTGTTACGAACAGACCGGCATCACCAAAGGTTGCTGCATTTGAACCAGCTTTGATTTGAATCTCAATAAAGGTTCCGTCTTCCTTTTTGATTCTGTACTTGATGGCCAGCAGACCTTCGGCATACTTTGTCGCCATACCGAAGCAGGCTGCGATGATCATCCAGAACAGTGCGCCCGGACCGCCGGCAACGACTGCTGTCGCAACACCGACGATGTTTCCGGTACCGATGGTAGCGGACAGCGCGGTAGCCAGAGCACCGAAACTGGTGACCTCACCGGTGCCGCCCTCTTCATTCTGTGCATGTCCGACCCGGATCCCTTTTTCCAGGAAACAGCGCACCGGCGCGATCCCGGAAGCAAGGTCCATGTTGGATGCCGGGCAGTGGGCAATCCAGACTCCGTTGTCCAGGATCCTCTGCATTTCCTCCGGCGTCGAATAGATGCAGTGGGCCATGACTGTGTTACCTTCTCTTCCGAAAAGACCGTAACGGTCATAGGCATCCCCGTAAAAGGCCGCCTCCGGTTCCAGCTCCGCAGCCTGGCAGATCCGAAGGACGTCCCGGGGCAGGTGTTGGCCGTCCGCGTCCACCGTCACCACAGTGCAGCAGACCGGGCCATGATCCCGGACCCAGGCCAAGCCGGTTTTCAGGGCGGCGCCTTTGCCCCTGTTCACATCGTGGATCAGGAGTGTGACCCCGCGGCCTGATTTGCCCGGGAGCCTTTCTGCCGCCTGCTCAAAGAGCTCCGCGTATTCCGGCCCGCTGCCGTCGTCAACTACGACCACATCGAATCCTGTTTTGCCGAGGTCAGCTATGACGCCCAGCATCTTCCGG
>CACZFV010000163.1:4761-5104 GCA_902780465.1 uncultured Lachnospiraceae bacterium | reverse complement strand
CTGCCGCGGCCGAGACTGCACCCGCTGCTGCGGGAACATCAGGCACACCTGCTGTGCCGTCCTATGTCTATACTCCGACCCAGCCTTCCCAGGCCCAGAACAATACCTATCAGCCGCAGAACAATACCTATCAGCCGCAGAACAATACCTACCAGCCGCAGAACAATACTTATCAGCCGCAGAACAGTACCTATCAGCCGTACACCCAGCCGTCCTTCGGCACAGGGTATGCCGGAGCCGGTGCGAATACCGGCGCTTCTTCCGGCAGTTATTCCGGTGCATACTCCGGCGGCGCTTACGGCGGGTACGCCGGAAACGGAGATTACATTCTGCCGCAGAGCAG
>CACZFV010000163.1:0-4718 GCA_902780465.1 uncultured Lachnospiraceae bacterium | reverse complement strand
GCAAGACACGGACGTATGTTCAACGACCAGACTCTTCAGGCGTATTTCAACAGCAAGAGCTGGTACAGGGGAACAATCGCCCCCTCTGCGTTCAAGGATGATGCGATGCTGACAAAACTGGAACGGGACAATATCAAGCTGATCCAGTCCTTCGAGTGACCATTTCCGGGGAGATGATACGATGTCGGGAAAAAAGGGATCATTTTTCCGGAGATTTCTGACTGCTGTCCTTGTTCTCATTCTGATTTCCGGCGCAGGATTTGCAGGGCTTCAGATCTACAGGAGGATCACGACAAGAAGGCAGACTCTGGAGGCACTCCGGGAACTGATGGACGGAGAAGAGGATATCCGGAGATGGACAGACCGTGCGGAGGAACGCTTCAGCCACTACAGTCTGACAGAACAGGAGAAGGAATCCTTCGACAGTCTGATCATCGGAGGAAGAAGCATCGGTGTACGGCAGTATGCGGAGCAGGGAGAATATATCCGGCGGATCCGGAAGCTGGAAGATGCTGTGGTGTCCAGGCAGGACAGTATCGCTTCCAGGGAAATGGAACGGGTCGGAAATACAGTGCCTCTGTACGCTTCAGAGGAAAAACGGGAAAAGATCAGCGGACTTCAGTCTGAGATCGACGAAAAGATCGCTGACGGGAAGTATAAGGAGGCGGAAGAGCAGCTGAACGAGCTGGACAGCCTGATGGAAGAAGCCTCCCGGAAAAAAGAAGGCCTGAATGTGGCCATTGAGCAGTATGATTATTCCGCTTATCCAAACGTGAAGCTGTATGTCGACGTGCTTGACGGGCAGAGCGGGCAGCCGCTGCTGGGCCTGGGGACAGATGCGTTCTATCTCCGGGAAGAGAACAGTGAGACCGGGATCTATGAGAACCGCAAGGTGGTCAATGCGGTCCAGATGGAGGGACACGCAGGCCTGAACATTGCACTGGCGGCAGATGTCAGCAGCAGTATGAGAACGGATAACCGGATCGACGGGGCGAAATTTGTCATGCAGAACTTTATCGCCCAGGTCCATTTTACCGAGGGCGACCTGGTGAAGATGATCCCCTTCAGCAACCATGTGCGGGGGAACGGATATTTTTCACCGGACGGTCCGGCGGTACAGAGAGAGATCGCCGGATACACCGCGGACGGGGGAACCGCGCTCTACGACGCGATCCTCTATTCTGTCCAGGATGTCCTGAGGCAGCCCGGTGCGAAGTGTGTCGTAGCGTTCACGGACGGACATGACGAACACAGCAGCACAAACCCCCAGGACCTGATCAACACGGTGCGCTACGCCGGCGTCCCGGTCTACATTGTCCGTGTGGGCGGCTATACTGGTTCTGATGCGAATTATGACGGAGTGCTCCGGCAGATCGCGGAAAGCTCGGGCGGATCGTTCCGTGTGGTCAGCAATTTCAATGAAGATATGTCCCAGTTCTACGCGCAGATATATCACCAGATCAAACAGTACTATATGCTGGAATACACGGATACAGGGAGTTCTCTCTTCGATGCCAGAGGAGTGAATGTCTATGTGGAGTCCGGGGACCGGGGAGGAGAGGACACGAAATCTGTAATTCCTTCGGATGTGCTTTTCTCCATGTGCTGTGACGTGACGGACTGAGCGGAGGCAGAAAGAAATGAAAAGAAGATATTTGATCATTTCAATGTTCCTGCTGCCGACGCTCCTGACGGGCTGCGGGCAGATCCGCTCCATCCGCCTGCGGAGACAGCTTTCTCTCGGAAACAAATATCTGCTTGAATCAGATTATGAAGCCGCTGAGCTGGCTCTGAAGAAAGCGATCGAGATCGACCCGAAGGAGATGCAGGCATACCTGGATCTGGCGGAGATATGCAGGAGAAGAGGAGACACTGCCGCGGCGGCGGATATTCTTGAAGATGGCTGGAACGAATCGGCGGACATAAGTGATACGATGAGCTGGCAGGAGGTCACAGCCAGGGAATTCGTACGGGAAGAACTTTCGAAAGCCCTGATCGAGCTCGGAGACGAAGAAGCAGAGGAAGGCGATTACGGACGGGCAGCAAAATACTACAGCCGCGTCCTGGAATATGACCGCGACAACGAGACCGCCTCGATCAGTGCCTCCCGCGCATACGCGAGGCTGGGAGATTACGACAAGGCAGCGGACATGCTGCAGCGTCAGGAGATCCCTTCCGAGGCAGTCACTGTTGAGATGGAAAGCCTGAATTCCCGGAAGACCATCACGGAGCAGTGCGGACCGGATCTGAACCGACTCGCTGAAATATCCCTGGGAAGAGATGCAGGAGATACAGCACCTCCGGAGGAGACGCCGCAGTTCAACGAAGCGTTCACCGCTCTGGCCAGGAAGCTTACGGAACCGGCGGTCTTCGCTGTCCAGGGACAGGAAGGACGCTACATTGTGATCTACCCCGACGGAGGTGTTTATGTAGGGGAGCTTACAGGCGGAGTCCAGAGGACCGGAGAGGACGGATCGTTCTGGTATTTTACCGGAAACAGGATGGTCCAGTACCGGGGGGCATGGTCTCATGACGTGCCGGAAGGCGAGGGAATGCTCCGGACGGCGCTCTATGAGAATACCAGCGCCTATGCCGGCGCTTTCCGGCTGGACGGGGCCTTTTCAGGGGGAAGAGCAGAGGGCGATGCCGAATTCGGCCTGCGCTATGGCAATGGTTCCCGCTACACCTTTCCGGTAAAGTTCTCCGGCGGAGCAGTCCCGCAGGAGGAACTGTACAGGAACTATGTAAATGTCTGGGTAGCCGGACATGCGAAACAGGACAGAAAAAGAGTATTTGCGGTCCTTGAGGGTATGAGCTTCAGTGTCCCGGGGTGGGAGCCCTCTGGAGCGAGGAACGCGTTTCTCAGTAATTTAAGTACATTCAGGTAAAGACAGTTCAAGCAAGAAGCAAGGAGAGAAGATATGAAAAGGTGTCCGAAATGCGGTGCGGAGTTGGATGACCAGGTGCGGTTCTGCTATCAGTGCGGTGAAATGCTGGGAGCAGGCGCTGTGCAGACTGCAGGTCCTGAAGTGGATGAAGACGACGAGGAAGACAATATGCAGACGATCATCATCGGAGGTTCCACGGAAGAAGAGGAAGCTCCTGCTCTGCAGCCCCCGGCAGGAGTACAGCCCCCGGCAGGTGTGAGACCTCCGGCAGACGCACAGCCCCCGGCAGGCGTGAGACCTCCGGCAGACGCACAGTCCCCGGCAGGTTCGCAGCCGCCGCGTCCTGAGACCCCGACGGTGAAGCCAGGGGGACAGGAGTTCCAGAGCGCGGTGTTCTGCCCGAACTGCGGACACCGGAATGTGGGCGGCGAACTCTTCTGCGAGGAGTGCGGCAGCCGTCTGGACGGTTCGGACATTGCCGCAGCTGCGGGCGGCGCTGCGGGAACTGCAGGCGGCGCATGGCAGAATACAGCCGGCGCTCCGGCGGAAGGACCGAAGAAAGGACCGGGAAAAGGGCTGATCGTCAAGATCATCGCCGGTGTGGCTGCCGCGGCGATCGTTGCTGCAGTCGGGTTCCTGGTGGTGCCGAAGGTCCTTTCCGGTATCGGCGGAGGAGGAAAGAGCAGCGCCGGTAAAACGCTGACCCGTGCTGTCTACTATACAGAAGACGGTCTGTTCTTTGCGGACCTGAAAAAGAAAAAGAATCAGTCGAAGCTTGTGACGGAAGATCTCACCAGAAAGGGCTCATCCTATCATCTGCCCAGCGGGAAATGCATCACGGACGACGGGAAGTATCTCTATTACTTTGAGGATGTGGACGGCGGAGACGGGGATCTGAAGCGGATCAAGGTCTCGGATATCGGGAAGAAGAACAAGACCGGGGAGGATGTCGCTTCCAACGTGTCCAGCATCTCGATGCTGGATAGCGGAAATATCCTTTACACGAAGAGCGGAAAGCTGAACCTGATCCAGGGAGGGAATCTTAAAAAGATCGAGAAGCTTTTCGATGCGGACGACTGCTCCTATATCCTCGATGAAGACGGCAAGGCTGTCGTCTGGGCCGAGCCGAAGAAAAACAAGGAGAAGTGGGATCTTCATTTCCAGACCTTCGGAAAGAAGCCTGCAGTCCTGAAGGAAGGGATCAAAGGAACACGGATCGGCCTCGTCTCCATCAATGACAGCCTTTCTTCCTTCTATGTCGCTGTCCGGAAAGACAACGATACCTACACTCTTCTGAAGTATACTTCCGACGGAAAGGAAACGGAGATCGAGAACAAGGCGGACGGAGTGCTCGCTTACTTTGATGATGGAATATACTACTGGAAGACAGACAAGAACGGAAACCACGAGATCTATTACTGGAACGGAAAATCCTCTGAAAAAGTGATGGAGCTGACCCTCGGGAACAGTTCTTACAGCAAAGAAGGCGGAGCGCTCCTGGTGATCGACGATGGCGATTACCAGAAGGATGACAGAACATGGCACATCCTCCAGGACGGCAAGGAGATTCTGAAGGGTGACTGCGCCAGAGAAGATTTTGAGGAGTTCGGCAGTGATTTCTTCTATGACAAGGCTGGAAAACGCTATCTGGCGACAGGACGTGAGACCGGAGAGAAATGGAACACCCTTTACGAACTGAAGGAAGGAAAATCCGGTATGGAGGAGATCGCGAAGGATGTGACCAGGGTAGCCGTGATCGAAGATGATGTACTGTGGATCGGAAATGCGGACGATGACGGCCTCGGAGAGTTGTTCAGGAACGGAAAGAAG
>CACZFV010000162.1 GCA_902780465.1 uncultured Lachnospiraceae bacterium | reverse complement strand
CAGGATGGGGGAGTGCCGGATCCCGCGGAAACGGAACTGCTGGCGGGATTTATGGAACGCGGCGGTCTCCGGGCGGTGAATACCGCCCGGGAAGACTGGAAGGAGATCCTCGCGGAGACTTCTTCCGCCGCCGGGCCGTCCTTCCTTCCCGCCGGGAAAAAGCGGGTGAACATTCTCGCCATCGGAGACGTGGGCTCCAATCTTCTGACGGGCCTGCATCTCCTGGGCGGCGACTGTATCTCGGAGATCGGCATCTGCGATCTGGATGAGAAGGTGACCGCAAGGTGGGCCTTTGAGCAGAACCAGATCGCCTATCCCTGGGACTACGACCGTCTTCCGGAAGTACGGGCGGTGACGGCGGACCAGCTGTTCGATGCCGACGTGGTGGTGTTCGTGGCGTCCAAGGGCATTCCCCCGGTGGGAAGCGGCGTGAAGGACGTGCGGATGTACCAGTTTGAGAACAACAGAAAGATCGTCGGCATGTACGCGCGCCAGGCCAGGAAGCTCGGCTACCGCGGCATGTTCTGTCAGGTCTCCGACCCGGTGGATCCTCTCGCGAAGACGGCGCTTCTGGAGAGCAACCGGAACGGAGACGGGGAGCTGGACTGGAAAGGCCTTCGGCCGGAACAGATCCAGGGGTTCGGTCTCGGTGTGATGAACGCGCGGGCCGCGTACTACGCGAAGCGGGATCCGCGTTTCGCGAAGTTCCTCACGGAGGGCCGCTCCTTCGGCCCCCACGGACAGGAGCTGGTGATCGCGGACTCCATTGAAAACTACGATGACGCTCTTTCCAGGGAACTGACAGAGAAGGTCGTGACGGCGAACCTGGAGATGCGGGCCCTGGGCTTCAAGCCCTTTGTCGCTCCGGCGTTCTCTTCCGGCGCGCTGTCCATCCTTTTAATGCTGCGGGGGGAATGGCACTGCGGCTCCGTGTATCTCGGCGGCGCGTTCATGGGCGTGAAGAACCGCTATACGCCGAACGGGCTGGAGACTGAGATCCTGCCGCTGCCGGACATGCTGTTTGAGCGTATCCGTATGGCGGAGGAGACACTGAAAAAAATTTGCTGAATGGTTACAAAATCTGCAAACAGCCGGAGCAGGGTATCGTATATGTCTGAAAAAGAATTGCTGCCTGTCATCTTCCCTAAAGAAGAGCAGGCGGAAAAAAGCAGAAGACTGGAAGAAGTGCTGAAGGCCGCCCTCGCGGAAGCAGAAGGCGTTGGCGTCCGCATCCTCACTACCGCAGAGGAGACGGAACGCTTTTTTCTCGGGGAAGGCGCCGGGGCCGGAGGAGATGGAAAATACCGTCCGGTGCTGTTCGTTATCTCCCTGGGGCGCGACGGGGTGAACCTTGAATATATGAAGCTTCTCCGTCTCCTGCGGGAGAACAGGACCATGCTGGAGGGATACGCCGGCGGCGTGATCACCGACGGGGAGAGCGACCTTTACACCAAGTCGGTCTCCCGGGAACTGGTCTTCACGGCGAATCTTTCCGGCTGCGCCTTTGTGGGCCGTCCGCTGGTGGAGGGGACAAGGACCCTTTCCAATTTCTCTGTGGTCGCCCAGATCCTCTCCACGGACGCCGAGACTGCCTACCGCAGGAGCGCGGCGGAACTGGTGAGGGAGATCCTGGCCTTCGCCCGGGAGGGCGGGGCGGGCGCGCCTGGGAGCCATTTCCTGGGAAGCGGAGGCACCCTCAGCACAGGCTCCAGGGAAGCAGCCGCGGAAAAGACCTCGGCTGCCGGGAACGGAGAAAATGACGGCGCCGGAAAGGCAGCCGGAGCGGAAGATGCCGCACCGCGGAAAAAACTCCTGGTGCTGCACGCCTCCATCCGGAAGACATCCAATACCCTGGCTCTGTGGAACAGGACGGAGCAGTACCTGAAGGACGCGCCCCTGGACGTCAGGATCATCAGCCTCCAGAACGGCACGCTCTACGACTGCGCCGGCTGTCCTTACCATACCTGCCTGCACTACGGTGAACAAGGCAGCTGCTTTTACGGCGGTGTGATGGCGGAGGAAGTCTATCCCGCGGTGCGGGAGGCGGATGCCATCGTCATGCTCTGCGCCAACTACAATGACGCGCTGTCCGCAAACCTGACAGCCTTCATCAACCGCCTGACAGCCCTGTTCCGGCAGGTGCGTTTTTATGACAAGGCCCTGTTCGCGGTGGTGGTCTCGGGCTATTCCGGGAGCGACATCGTCGCGGAGCAGCTGATCGCGGCGCTGAACATGAACAAGACGTTCTACCTGCCGCCGCGGTTTGCACTGCTGGAAACGGCCAACAACGCGGGCCAGGCAGTCAGGCTGCCGGGGATCGAGGAGCGGATCCGGGCCTTCGCGGAGAATATAAAGAACACTCTGACAGGCAGGAAGGATTGAAGAGAAAGGAGGGGACAGGATGGGGCAGAGCTATGATTTTCGCCCGTGGCAGACCAGTCTCCTGATCGGTGCAGTCACTGCGCTGACTTCTCAGATCTATCTCTTTGTTTTTATCAACAACTTCCGTATTTCACCAGCTGTGATCCTTCTGCCTGTCCTCCTGATGACGATCGGAAGGCAGCTTTCCACCATCGTGATCTGTTCCATCACCGCGCTGATCGTGTTTCTGTTCCGCGTTGTGATCGTGGGATGGGACGGGAATATCCCGGAACAGACCGTCCTCCAGGTGATCCCCGGCGCCCTGTATTACTTTTTTTACGGGCTGCTGTTCCGGATCCAGATCCCCAGCAAGCGCAGCGCCTCTGTTATATCGGTGATCATCGCTTCTTTCTACTGTGACTTCGGGGCGAACCTGATGGAGATCGGCATGCGGAACCTTACTCTGGATGGGGAGGCGCCCACCCTGGAGCAGCTGGGGCTCCTCATCCTGGTGGCGGTGGCGCGGACGCTTTTCGCCGCGATGCTTTTTTCCATGATATGGCAGTACCGTGCCATGCAGGTGCGGGATATTCAGGAACAGCGCTACCAGAGCATGTTCATGCTGATCACCAGCCTGAAGAGCGAGATCTACCTGATGCGGAAGAATACGGAGGAGATCGAGCAGGTCATGGGAAACGCCTACCGCCTTCATGAAATTGCGGAGCAGAACCAGGAATCGGAGGAAGTCCGCCGGATGACCCTTGGTATCGCGAAGGACGTGCACGAGATCAAAAAGGGCTACATCCGCATCATGGATGGCCTGGAGAGCACGATCAACGCGGAGAATGAAGAAGAGCGGATGACCTTCCGGGAGCTTCTGGAGATCCTGGAGGGCATGGCGAAGACGAGGATCCGGAAGCTCGGGCTGGATGTCAGCCTTCTCTTTGACTGCAGAGACAACTTCGTGACGACGGATCACTACGCGCTGATGACGATCCTCCGGAACCTGGTATCCAACGCCATTGAGGCCATTGAAGGCGACCGCCGCTCCGGCGAGATCATCGTGCGGGAGCGCCTGCAGACACTGGTGCAAACGAAGGACGGAGAAAGAACCTGCTATATCCTGGAGGTGGAGGACAACGGCCCCGGGATCACGGAGAAACAGCAGAAAAAGATCTTCCGCATGGGATACTCCACGAAATTCGACGGCAGGACCGGCAACATCTACCGCGGCGTCGGCCTGGCAGGGGTGAAGCAGACGGTGGAGGAGTATTTCGACGGAAGCATTGAGGTGCAGTCGGAGCCCGGGGAGGGGACCCGCTTCCGGGTCGTCATTCCTGAGGAGAATCTTGTGGCGGCTGAAAAAAGATAAGACGGAGGAGCGGCATGGGCATCTATATTATAGAAGACGATGAGACCATGATCGAAATTCTGGAGGACCTGATCGAAGACCATGAGATGGGAGAAGTAGTGGGCAGCTCCACGGATCCCTCTGAGGCCCTTCTTCAGGTGCCGGCACTGCGGCCGGATATCATTATGATCGACTTCCTGATGCCCGGGAAGGACGGGGCCCAGCTGGTGCGGGAACTGAAAGAAGCAGGGTGCACCTCAAAGTTCATTATGGTATCCCAGGTCTCTTCCAAGGATATGATCGGCAAAGCCTATGACGCGGGGATCGAGTTCTTTATCTCGAAACCCATCAACCTGATCGAAGTAAAATCCATCCTGAATACAGTGACCCAGCAGATCAAAAATGAGCGGACAGTGGCTCAGCTGAGGAACCTTTTCATGAGCGAGATCGGGCTCGGGGACGGAAAGGACGCAGTGTCCGGCGCGCCGGCAGTCCGGAGTACGGCGGAGAAAACGCCGGCTGCGGCAGTGCGGCAGGGCGGGACGGAGGAATCCGCGGAAGATGAGTTCACCCGGAATGTGGAACAGATCCTGGTGCGCATCGGCATGGCGGGAGAAAAGGGAAGCGCCGATATTGTCCGCGTCTGTACTTATCTTAATAAGAAAGGGATCTCCATGCGGCGGGAGAATGTCAGAAACATCTGCAGTAAGCTTTCCGACGCGCCGAAGAGCATGGAGCAGCGCATGCGGCGCGCCGTGCAGACCGCCCTCACGAATCTCGCTCACCTGGGGATCGAGGACTTTATGAACGACACCTTCACAGAGTACTCCAGCACGCTCTTCCTGTTTGAGGAAGTCCGCGCGGAGATGGATTACGTCCGGGGGAAGCGGCCCTACGGCGGCAAGGTCAGCCTGAAAAAGTTTATTGAGAGCCTCATGATCCAGGCGGAGCGGCCGATCAATTAAGATGATCGATGAATTGATAAATTGTATTTAACTTTTTGAAACTTTCTGATACTTTCTGAAGCCTCCTCTTTATACTTTATTCAGATTTGGATACCAGTTCTGGATACCAAAGTATGAAGAGGAGGATTTGTTATGAGAAGGTTGTTAACTGGCATAGCGGTTGTCATGGTTTCAGTGATGGCGCTCACCGGCTGCGCCACTGCGACGAAGCCGACTGCTCCCGCACCGAGTGTTCCCGCCGCTGCGGAAAACGGACTGAAATTCACCACCGGCGGCGAACAGGGTACTTACTACCGCTTCGGCGGAGTCCTGGCAGGAAAGATCGCGGAAGCCAACGGGACAGCACTGAACGTGGTGTCTTCCGATGGTTCCAAGGCGAACATCGAAGCCCTGCAGAGCGGCGCCGCGAAGATCGGCTTCGCGCAGTCCGACGTTCTCGGCTACGCCGTGGAAGGAACCAGACTGTTCGACAAGAAAGCCGACAAGATCTCCGTGATCGCGGACCTTTACAAGGAGCAGGTGCAGATCGTCACCATGGATCCGACCCTGAAGTCTGTTGAGGACCTGAAGGGCAAGAACGTCTCCATCGGCGCAGCAGGATCCGGCGTGTACTTCAACGCGATCGATGTCCTTGAGGCATACGGCCTGACCGAGCGCGACGTGAACCCCACCTACCAGTCCTTCGGCGATTCCGCGGATGCCCTGCAGAGCGGCAAGCTGGACGCAGCCTTCGTCGTGGCCGGTGCCCCGACATCCGCGATCTCCGGACTGGCAGCCACCACCGACATCTACCTGATCGGCCTGGATGAAGAGCACATCAACAAGCTGATCCAGAAGAACCCCGCCTACAGCAAGGAAGTCATCAGCAGCAAGACCTACAACACCGTCGGTGATATCGACACCGTGGCGGTCGGCGCAGTGCTGCTGGCAAATGACGACGTTTCCGAAGACGACGTCTACAAGATCATCTCCGGAATCTATGAGAACATGGACGCCATTACCAAAGCGCATTCCAAGGGCGCTGAGCTGAACCTGATCACTGCTTCCTCCGTCAAGTCCGTTCCGTACCACAAGGGCGCGGCGAAGTACTACAGCGAGAAGGGAATCACCGTCCCGACAAAGTGACCGCGGGACACGGAACGAGCAGACCATAAAAACAGCTTGTAAGGGGGAAAACCATGAACGTTATTGAATTGAATATGTACCAGGCTGCCGGCCTGGCGGTCATCATGCTGGTGATCGGCCGTATGCTTGTCGCAAGAATCGAATTCCTGAGAAGATACTGCATCCCGGCTCCTGTCGTGGGCGGACTGATCTTCGCTATTCTCCATGTGATCCTGAGATCCATGGGCATCCTTGAGTTCAACATGGACACCACGCTCCAGTCCGTCTTCATGACAGCGTTCTTCTGCTCCGTCGGATACATGGCAGCATTCGGCGAGCTGAAGAAGGGCGGCATCGGCGTCGTGAAGTTCCTGATCCTCGCGATCCTGATGTGCTGCATCCAGGACATCGTCGGCGGTTTCGGCGCGAAGCTCTTCGGCCTGGACGGCAGACTGGGCCTTGCAATGGCTTCCATCCCGCTGGTCGGCGGCCACGGAACTGCCGGTTCCTTCGGCCCCTTCCTTGAGGACATGGGCGTCGCAAATGCTACCACCGTCGCTGTCGCAGCTGCTACCTACGGTCTGATCTCCGGCTGTATGATCGGCGGACCGATCGCGACCAGCAAGATCAGAAAGTACAACCTGAAGTCCAGCGGCATCAACGCCCAGGGAACCACGAAAGAGGAGACCACACAGGTCGCAGTTGACCAGGATACCGGCGCAATGGATGAAAACAACCTGATGGATGCTGCGATCTACATCGTCATCGCAGTCGGCCTCGGCACCATCGTCGCAGCTCTGCTCGGCAAGATCATCACCCTGCCCGGTTACATCGGAGCCATGATCGTCGGCGCCATCATCCGCAACGTGCAGGAAAGCCGCGGCGTGAAGATGCCCATGGGCGAGATGGGCGCACTCGGAAACATCTGCCTGTCCATCTTCCTCGGCCTTGCCATGATCAACCTGAAGCTGTGGCAGCTGGTCAGCCTGGCACTTCCGATGATCGTCATCCTGGTGATTCAGACCGTGATCATGTATTTCTACGCTTCCTTCGTCGTGTTCAACGTGATGGGCCGGGACTACGATGCGGCTACCATTTCCTCCGGTTTCTGCGGATTCGGAATGGGCGCCACCCCGAACGCCATGGCGAACATGCAGGCCATCACCAATATCTACGGTCCGGCGCCTGTCGCTTTCATGATCGTGCCGCTGGTCGGTTCCCTGTTCATCGACTTCTTCAACGCAGCTATCATCACTGCCTTCGCAAACTTCCTGTAAAGGAGCGCGAAAGCGCGGAGCGATCGCGGAGTCTTTACAATATGATTCCCCCCGGCTATTTCTCCTGGCGATAACGCCATAGCGATAATAAATAACCCCGGGTGGGAAAAACAGTATATAATAGAATCATCGAAGGAATTCATCCCAGGATGAACCTCCTTCATGAGATAGTTTCAGGTTTTACAAGTCACAGCAATGCAATTCAGAGGGTACACTAATCACAAGGAGGACAATCGCTATGAACAAGTATGTCGAGAGAGTCATCAATGAAGTGAAGGTCAAATACGCGACCGAGCCGGAGTTCGTCCAGACTGTTGAAGAAGTTTATTCTTCTGTCAGCCCGCTGATCGATGCTCATCCGGAGTATGAAGAGAACGCCATCCTCGAGAGAATGGTCATCCCGGAGAGAGTTGTTATGTTCCGCGTTCCGTGGGAGGATGATCAGGGCAACCTTCACGTCAACACTGGCTACAGAGTTCAGTACAACAGCGCCATTGGACCGTACAAGGGCGGCCTTCGTTTCGCTCCTTCCGTAAATATGTCCATCATCAAGTTCCTGGGCTTCGAGCAGACCTTCAAGGATGCTCTGTCCACTCTGCCGATCGGCGGCGCAAAGGGCGGTTCCGACTTTGATCCGAACGGCAAGAGCGACAAGGAAGTTCAGAGATTCTGCGCATCCTTCATGCAGGGCCTGTTCCGCTTCATCGGACCGGATGTTGACTGCCCGGCAGGCGACCTTGGTGTCGGCGCACGTGAGATCGGTTACATGTTCGGCGCATGGAGAAGACTGACCGCTTCCTATGCAAACGGCGCTCTGTCCGGCAAGGACCCGCTGTTCGGCGGCTCCGCATTCCGTCCGGAAGCTACCGGTTTCGGTGCTGTTTACTATCTGCAGGAAGTCCTGAAGCACGAGAACGATCCGATCGAGGGCAAGAGAGTTGCTGTCGCCGGTTTCGGTAACGTTTCCTGGGGTGTCTGCCGCAAGCTCGCCGAGCTCGGCGCAAAGGCTGTTACCCTGTCCGGCCCGGACGGCTACATCTATGATCCGGACGGCATCACCACTCAGGAGAAGATCGACTACATGCTCGAGATGAGAGCATCCGGCCGCAACAAAGTTCAGGATTATGCTGACAAGTTCGGCGTTCAGTTCTTCCCGGGCCAGAAGCCGTGGGGCCAGAAGGATGTCGACATCATCATGCCGTGCGCAACCCAGAACGATGTCAACATGGACGAGGCCAAGAAGATCGTCGCCAACGGCGTGAAGTACTACATCGAAGTCGCGAACATGCCCACCACCAACGATGCTCTCCGTTTCCTGATGGATCAGAAGAACATGATCGTTGCTCCGTCCAAGGCAGTCAACTGCGGCGGCGTGTCTGTCTCCGCTCTTGAGATGTCTCAGAACTCCGAGAGACTGTTCTGGGATGGTGAGGAAGTTGATAAGTGGCTGCACAAGATCATGAAGGGCATCCACGATTCCACCGCAGCAGCAGCTGAGCGTTATGGCCTTGGCTACAACCTGGTCGCCGGCGCAAACCTTGCTTCCGTTGAGAAGGTTGCTGACGCTATGATCAAGCAGGGCAGAGCGTTCTAATTAAACATCGGTACCCCTGAAATACAAAGATAGAAGGCCCGGGCATCCCGATTTTATACCGGGGTGCCCGGGCCGTTTTGTGAGGAGCACCAGGCGAGGTATACAGAACCGTCTCTTGTCTCCTTTACATTCCGGGTATGAATCTGTAAAATGAGAATATAACACCATATGGCTACCGAAAGGAGATATGATCATTATGAAATGCCTTATTACGGATGCTGTCTATCCCGGCATCGCGGAAGAACTGAAGAAGTACATCGATGTTACTACCACCGACGGCAAGCCCCTCTCCAAGTTCTGATCATGCGTGTGGACCCGAAGATCGACAAGGAGATCCTCGACGCGGCGAAGAACCTGAAGATGATCGGTGTCTGCGCAGTCGGTACCAACCACATCGACGTGGACTACGCGAAGGAAAAAGGCATCCAGGTCTTCAACGCTCCCGGCATGAACGCCAACGCTGTTGCCGAGCTGACCATCACAAAGATGCTGGAGATCTCCAGAAACACCATCCCCGCAAACTACGATGTCAAGGTCAACCACAACTGGGATAAGTACAAGTTCGTGGGAAGAGAGCTCCGCGGAAAGACCCTGGGCATCATGGGCTTCGGCCGCATCGGCCGCCGTGTCGGCGAGCTGGGCAAGGCTTTCAAGATGAACATCGTGGCATACGATCCCTATCTGAAGCCCGAGCAGTTTGACGCTGAAGGCGCAAAGGGAATGAGCGTCGACGAGCTGATCCGCGTCTCCGATTTCATCTCCATCCATGTCCCGCTGACCCCCGAGACCAAGAACATGTTCAACAAGAAGTCCATCGCCACCATGAAGGACGGCGCAGTGGTCCTGAACATGAGCCGCGGCGGCATCGTCAACGAGGCGGATATGTATGAGGCGCTGAAGGAAGGCAGAATCGGCGGATACGCTTCTGACGTCATGGAGAACGAGCTGGCTGGCTCCGGCCTGACCGGAAACGATGAGTTCGCTTCCCCGCTGTTCGAGTGCGAGAACTTCATCATCACCCCGCACCTGGGCGCACAGTCTGTGGACGCTTCCAGAGATATCGGAATCTACATCACCGGCAAGGTGAAGGATATTCTTGGCCTGAACAAAGAGCAGGTCTGAGCTCCGGGAGACGGATCTCGCTGAATCAAAAAAAGCAGAGCTGCTGTACTTTACAGTACAGCGGCTCTGTTTCTGTCTGGAAGTGTCTTTGCAGCCGGTATAAGACCCGGGCGCCGCGGCGGCAGTCAGGTGTCCCGGGACATTTTGACGGAGAGTATTTCTTCGTTCTGGGCGAGAAGGTTGTGCAGCATATCTTTGGTGATGTCCTTGTTCAGCTTCAGGGTGAGAGTGTAGCGGGTGTGGCTCTCGTCCTCTTTCCGGATCTGCGTATCCGTGATCACGGCTTCCCATTCTTCCAGCTTCCGATACAGCTCCTCAGGATAGCTGGAGCCTTTTGGCAGAACCATGTCCAGACGGATGTCGGAGGAAAGCTCGTTGCCGACGGTGACCTTGTGCATGAAATACTGCAGGATGACAATGAAGAGAGAAGTGAAGATGCCGATCAGGTAGAGGCCGGCGCCGATGGCAAGGCCGATGCCCGCCACGGCCCAGATGCCGGCGGCGGTGGTAAGTCCCTTGGTATTGAAGTTGCGGTCGCGGTAGATGATGCCGGCACCGAGGAAGCTGACGCCGCTGACTACCTGCGCAGCGATCCGGGAAGGATCCCCGCCCCGAACACCGGGGAAGAAGAGGTCGCCCTGAGAGAGATCAGCGAAGCCGTACTTGGAGACGATCATCAGAAGGGCGGCCGAACAGGCCACGACACTGTGGGTCCGGATACCGGCGTCCTTGAAGCGGCGGCTCCGCTCCAGGCCAATGATCGAGCCGCAGACAGTGGCGACGATGATTCGGAGAAGAAGCTCTGCCCCTTGAGTAACAGTAAAGTTGTCCAGCAGAAGTCCGTGGAAAGTCATAGGTGTTCCTCCTCAGGTTTCCGCAGCCCTG
>CACZFV010000161.1 GCA_902780465.1 uncultured Lachnospiraceae bacterium | reverse complement strand
GCGGATTTCCTCTTCCGGAATTTCTTTGAGGATGGAAAGAAGGAAGTCCTCTCCGCCATGGACAGCGTTATCCGCGTCTTCGGCAAGGGCGATCTTCCCGGTGCCTATGGCATCGCTTTGTATTTCCCGTATCACAGGATCAACCAGTACGCAGGCATCCGGCGGATGCTGAATAACAGCGGTTTTCAGAAGGAGGTCGAATCCTACGACTACCTTCTGAGCATTATGTCCGGAGGACAGGCAAAGGGTAGTTCCGGCGGCCTTTTCGGAAAACAGAAACAAAGCAGGGAAACCTCCGGCAGCTCTTCGGGAAGCGACCCCTGGGCGGATCCTGACATCGTACGGAATTATGAATACTTCATCGTGCCGGAGGATCTCCCCCTCACGGAAAGCGGGGACGGATACGATCTTGTGCAGCCGCCGGAATTCTGGGATCATATCACGGACATTCAGCTCCAGTGTCATATGGTGAATGACGACCTCACGGAATTCGTGGATCTCGGGACAGATTACCTCTGGGAGACCACCGAAGAGGGAAACCGGCATTTTACCTTCCCGGAGGTATGGGTGAGCCTCGACGGGCAGATCGTGTGCTACCGTTCCGACCGGCTTTACTACAAGGAGGACGGCAGCGGATACGTTTACAATGGAAGGATCCCCGTGCGTCTGAACGGAGAGCATATGGCGGAGCTCGTGGTCCGCTGCGACCCGAAGGATAAGGAGGCAGACGCCCTGGCCGGAGAGATCCAGGGTGTCCGCCTCCGTGATGAAGCCTCGGGAACCGTGGAGCGGGGCGTCCGGCCGCTTTCGCCGGGGGATGTTCTGGAGCTTGTTTACGATGTTGCGGTCTTTGATACGGATGAGACCTTCCACACCGAGACCCGGATCATGGGAGAGCCTATCCTTGTGACAGAGACCCACCAGCCGGAGCTCGGTTATTCTCCGCTGGAAGACCACTGGTACGCTTTCTTCGGCGTCCTCTACGATATTTATCAGCGCTATATGGAAACAGAGCCGTTTTTCCTTGACCCGACAGAAAACGTCCTGTACCGCTGACCTTCCGGGAAAGGAAAACCGTACTGAATCACACAGACCAGAACAGCAAAAGCCGCGCCAGTATAAGGGCGCGGCTTTTTCATGTATTTTGTGTTTCCTATCAGGTATGCCTGACTCCGATCACCTTCGTCGAATTCAAAAGGTAATCGAGTCTGCTGTCTTCACCGAAGGGCGCGTACACAGTCTTTACGATGTAAGCGATATCCCCGTTCTTCTTGTAGGTACGCTTCCAGAGTTCTGACTGGACCTGGATATCATAGGTGTCATTCCAGAAGTTCGCGGAATACTCAGCTTTTTTATCACTTTTGCCGTTCGTCGCCTTGCACGTCACATCGTTATCGTCCCCGATCTCTCCGTACAGGGAGGCAAAATCATCCCGGACGTAAAGATCCGCGTACTCCCGAAGAAAATCCCTGTCAGATCCGGAATAGCTGAGCCACCAGTCTGTGACGTTCCTGGCGACAAGATAGCCGTCGGAACCATCTCCCACGATCACTGCGTCATAGAACCAGTCATAGTACTCCATTTCGTCAGGATAGATGACCCCGACTTCATTATCATAATCCCGCACCCTGGTCCGGGTCGCGTCCTCAGAAACAAAGGAGACATCCCGTCCTCCCCAGCGGTTCTCCGGATCCTGCGTGTCCCCCGGATCGCCAAGGGTCAGACCGCCGCAGGTGACTCCCCGCACCAGGTCCAGAGTTTCGTCATATGGCACGGTGACCAGGTGATCCTCTTCTGTCAGTTCGAAGATGTACTCTTCTCCGCCGATCTCCGCCTTCACCTGATTGCCCTCGATCTCATAGCTTCCCACGGTGATCTGGCCGCTGCTCATGTAATCGAGAGTGTTTGTGTAGCGTAAAATAAAAATACCTGAAATCGGAAACAAAAATCCCCATAATCAGAAAGGGATTTCCCCGAAATCAGAAAGGGACATGTTGTAGCAACTCAACCAATCTTATATCCTTTGTTTAAGCACGACCAAAAACAAAGGAGGAAAGGAAGATGCTGACCATGTCCCAAATCAATGATATCAGAGATCTAAGACGAATGGGATACAATATTTCAAAAATCTCATCCATTACCGGCAGGGATCGTAAGACGATCACCAAGTACCTCGGACAGGATGACTTCTCACCGGAGCCGCCTGTGGCGAAGAACAGAGTCTCCATCGTCACACCGTATATTAATATCATCACAGAGTGGCTCGAAGAAGACCAGAAGCACTGGTCCAAACAGCGCCACACTGCAAAGCGGATCTATGACCGGCTGACAGAAGAACACGGTTTTACCGGAAGTTACGATTCAGTTCAAAAGTTCGTCCAGAAGATCCGCAAAGACGTCCAGACGAAAGGTACGCAGGAACTGGTCTGGGAACCCGGATGCGCCCAGGTCGACTTCGGCGAGGCTGACTTCAACGAGGACACCGACTGCGTCCGGCGCAAGTACCTCACAGTCTCCTTCCCTTATAGCAATGATGGTTACAGCCAGGTGTTCTGCGGGGAGACAGCGGAGTGCGTCTGCCAGGGGCTGGTTGATATCTTCGACTACATCGGCGGCGTACCGAAGCTTCTTGTATTCGACAATGCGACCGGCGTCGGCCGAAGGGTCATGGATAAGATCCACGAGACCGAACTCTTTTCCCGCTTCCGCGCCCATTATGGCTTTCAGATCCGCTTCTGCAATCCGTACGCAGGCTATGAGAAGGGGAACGTCGAGAACAAGGTAGGCACGACCCGGCGCAACCTGTTCGTTCCGGTGCCGGCATACCATGACATCGAGGAGTTCAACCGCACCCTCCTTGATAAGCATGAGAAGAAGGCTGCCGAAGCCCACTACAAGAAAGGCACCGTGATCTCCGAGCTTTTCGAGGAAGACCGGAAGCATTTCCTGAGCCTTCCTCCGAAACAGTTCAACGTCTGCCGGTATGAGACTTACAAAGCCGACGGCTACGGGAAGATCTGCCTGGACGGCAGACATTTCTACTCCACCAGGCCGGAAAACCACAACCAGAAGGTCATGGTCGGGATCCGTGCTCACTACATCGACATCCTGGAACCCAACGGGGATCTTCTCGTCCGCCACAAGCGCCAGTATGGCGATATCCGGACGGATATCAGCGACTACAGCACCTCTCTTGAGATGCTCTCAAAGAACATCGGCGCCTGGGACAACAGCGGATTTCGTAAGGATGCACCGGAACTGATCCGGGAATACATTGACAGCCAGCCGCGCGCAGAACGGAAATCCTGTGTCCGCCTGCTCAGCGAGCTGACAAAGGAATACGGCTATGCTGCAGCTGTCAGAGCCCTGGAACTGGCCATCAAGGCTGGCAGCGTCAACAGATCCGACGCCGCGATCCTTGCCGCCCGCATCACCGGCTATGGTATCGATACTCCACCGGAACCGGGACCGTCACTTGCCATCTATGATCAGGTATTCCTTCCTTCGAAGGATAACGGAAAGGAGGCACTCGCATCATGATCACCGCCTCTGTCCGTACCGGACTGGAAGAAGGCATCCTTGCCTGCTGCAAGTCCCTGTTCCTGACATCAGCGATTCCTGAGCTTATCCGGCGGGACGGTACACCGAAGCAGATCGAATACCTTGCCTCTGCACTTCAGAGTGAAGTTGACCGCCGGGAGGAGAATAAGCGTGACCGCCTGGTCAAGAGGGCGCGTTTCCCTACCTATAAAACGTTCGAAAGCTACGAGTACCGCTGTGTCAAGCTGCCGCCGGCACTGTCCAGGGAAGAGCTGGAGGATGTCCGGTTCATAGAAGAGAAGAACAACCTTGTGCTCTATGGACCCGTCGGCATCGGAAAGACTCACATGGCGATCGCCGCCGGAGTAAGCGCCTGCATGAAGGGCTATAAAGTCCGCTTCTATACCGTAACAGAGCTTGTGCTCAAGCTTGCGGAAGCCAGGAAAAACGGCACCCTGGAACGGCTCCGCAGTGACCTGAACAGCCTTGACCTGCTGATCCTCGATGAATGGGGATATGTCCCGGTCGACCGGGATGGCTCCCAGCTCCTGTTCAGAGTGATCTCAGACAGCTATGAGAGCAAAAGCCTTCTGCTCACGACCAACCTGGAGTTCTCCAAGTGGGGAAGTATCTTTACGGATGACCAGATGGCCGCAGCGATGATCGACCGGCTTGTCCATCATGGACACCTGATCCTATTTGAAGGACACAGCTATCGAATGGAGCATGCACTTATGAAGCAGACTGCGCGTCAGCCCGGAGCGGGAGCGGTGTCAAGGGACAGTACGCTGGAAGCGAAGCGTCCGGGCAGCCCTTGACACAAGCGACACGGATCACCCTGTCTGGCGAAAGCAGCTCATGCTGCTTTCCTGCCTCCCCGACGAGGGGCAGGTCTGGGCAGAGCCCAGGAACTGGAACCGGCATGTCTCTTTCGGATAATGGGGAATTCCCAATCCGAAAATGGGGATTTTTCCTTCCGATTCTGAGGAATTCTTATTGACAAAACACAGCAGACCCGGCTGACCCTTATCCCTTTCCGGTGCGCCAGGTGCGTGCACCTCTTCTGCACGTCCCTCTTTCTCCACATGTGCAGACGCTGCTTCCTGCTCCCCCGGACCTTTCCCTTCATCTCCAGGTATTCGAACACGATCACATCCGCCCCGTGTCCTTCTGCAAAGGAAACGATCGCCGCTGCCGTCTTCTTCGACAGTTC
>CACZFV010000160.1 GCA_902780465.1 uncultured Lachnospiraceae bacterium | reverse complement strand
CCGCAGTGCAGCAGGAAATGAATCTCACGTCTCCGCCGCCGGATGAGAGGCCGGCCTCCGAGATGAAAAGCGTCGAAGCTCCGGCGCCGCCGCCGGCAATGGTATCGCGCTATATGTCAGATCCTGCAAGGATCCCCAAGTCCCTGAAGGATCTCATGGAACGTGATGACGTGACAGAGATGGAACTGCAGGACGCGGTCTTTTCCAAGGGATATTATCCGCAGGAAACGAAGATCCAGGACATGGATCCGGCTTTTATTGACGGCTGGGCTGTAGCGTACTGGCCGCAGGTACTTGAACTGATCAAAGACATCCGCAAGAACGGAATCAAATTTGACTGAGGAGGATAAACGATAATGGCAGAAGAATACATGAACCCCGCAGCAGGCGCCCTTGACTGGGACTCTGAGATAACCAAAGACGATGAATTTGAACTCCTGCCGGCAGGTACCTACAGCTTCAAGGTGGAATCACTGGAACGCGCAAGGTTCGCCGGCTCCGAGAAGATGTCCGCATGCAACCAGGCGAACCTGACGCTGATCCTGACGGGAGCGGACGGAAAGCAGCATAAGGTGTTTGATTCCCTGTTCCTGCACTCAAAGGCAGAGTGGAGGCTGTCGCAGTTCTTTACAGCCATCGGCCAGAAGAAGAAGGGCGAACCCCTGAAGATGAACTGGAACATGGTGCCCGGATCGACCGGACGGCTGGAGCTGACTGTGAACAAGTTTACGAAGAAGGACGGTACTCCGGGAGAGAACAACCGCGTCGGCAAGTACCTGCCGCCGCAGGCCTGGACGCCGGGACAGGGCTTCTGATATGGCCCAGATGGAACTGAGGCCGTATCAGGAGGAAGCGCGGCGGCGGGTGAAGGACGAATGGCTCTCCGGGACCCGCCGGACGCTCCTGGTACTGCCGACAGGGACCGGGAAGACGATCGTCTTCGCGAAGATCACAGAGGACATGGTCAAATCCGGAGACCATGTCCTGATCCTCGCACACCGCGGGGAGCTGCTTGACCAGGCGGCGGATAAGATCCGGAAGGCTACCGGCCTCGGGTGCTCTGTCGAGAAGGCTGAACAGAGCTGTATCGGTTCGTGGTTCCGGGTGACAGTCGGTTCTGTACAGTCGCTGCAGCGGGAGAGCCGCCTCCAGAAGTTTGAGCCGGATTATTTCAGCACGATCATCGTTGACGAGGCGCATCACGCCATCTCAGAGGGCTACCAGAGAGTACTGAGGCACTTTGACAAGGCGAAGGTACTGGGAGTCACTGCGACGCCTGACAGGGGAGATATGCGGAACCTCGGGTCTTACTTTGAATCCCTGGCGTATGAGTACACGCTCCCGAAAGCCATTAAGGAGGGATACCTGTGCCCGATCCGGGCCCTCACCATACCTCTGCGGCTGGATATCTCCATGGTGGGAATGCAGTCCGGTGATTTCGCCTCGGGAGAGATCGCCACGGCACTGGACCCGTACCTCGAGCAGATCGCGGATGAGATGATGAAATACTGCCGGGACCGGAAGACGGTGGTCTTCCTGCCGCTGATCAAGACTTCGCAGAAGTTCTGCGGGATCCTTCAGGCGCACGGCTTCCGGGCCGCTGAAGTGAACGGGAACAGCGACGACCGGGAAGAGGTCCTGCGGGATTTCGATGCCGGCAGATACAACGTCCTGTGCAATTCCATGCTGTTGACGGAAGGATGGGACTGCCCGTCGGTGGACTGTGTCATCGTCCTCAGGCCCACAAAGGTGAGAAGCCTTTACAGCCAGATGGTAGGGCGCGGCACCAGGCTTTCTCCGGGAAAGGAGCATCTGCTCCTCCTGGACTTCCTCTGGCATACGGAAAGGCATGAGCTCTGCCATCCGGCGAACCTGATCTGCACTGACGACGATGTGGCCAGGAAAATGACCGAGAACATGGAGGAGCAGGCCGGCGCGTCTATGGACCTTGAGGCGGCGGAACAGCAGGCGTCCAAGGATGTGGTGGCAGAAAGAGAAGAAGCCCTGGCAAAGAAGCTGGCAGAGATGAAACGCCGGAAGAAGAAGCTGGTGGATCCGCTGCAGTTTGAAATG
The DNA here is from genome assembly GCA_902780465.1 of uncultured Lachnospiraceae bacterium. GTDB lineage: Bacteria > Bacillota > Clostridia > Lachnospirales > Lachnospiraceae > Moryella. Next base: position 2,692 of record CACZFV010000160.1, on the reverse strand, counting down.
AGCATCCAGGCGGAAGATCTTTCCGGGTATGTCCCGGCCTTCGGATGGGAGGCGCAGCCGGCTTCCCAGACGCAGAAGGACAGGCTGGAGAAGCTCGGTATCTGCCCGGACGAGATCGAGAGCAGGGGGAAGGCGGAAAAGCTTCTGGATCGGCTCGGAGAGCGCCGGGACGCGGGACTTACTACGCCGAAACAGATCCGTTTTCTGGAGGGCCGGGGCTTCCAGCATGTCGGCACATGGGAGTTTGAATCAGCCAGGAAGCTGATCGACCGGATCGCCGCGAACGGCTGGCGCGTACCTTATGAGATCACGCCGCAGACTTACGTTCCGGAGCCGAGTGCGTCCGGATGGGGATAAGCCATGTATGACATCAAAGAACTGTTGAATTATATCCAGCCGTCCGAACTGACTTATCAGGAGTGGATCAACGTCGGTATGGCCCTCAAAACTGAGGGCTGTACCGCTGCCGACTGGGATTCCTGGAGCCGTCACGACACCAGATATAAGGCCGGGGAGTGCTTCCGGAAGTGGGGGACGTTCCAGAGGTCAGGGACGGATACAGTGACCGGCGGGACGATCTATGAGCTTGCTGTGCGCGGCGGGTTCGTGCCTCCCTCGAAGGATCCCGGGCACGCCCTGGACTGGGATGATTCCATCGTGAAGGACGACCTTCAGGTGGTCGATGGGACGTGGCTCGAGGAACGGGAAGTAGAGGAGCCGGCTGATGATGCCTGGAACCCGGTACAGGACCTGATCACGTACCTGCAGACGCTGTTCCAGAGCACGGAGAATGTCGGTTACGTCACGGACGTATATGAGACGGAAGACCGGCTGGCGCCGAAGAAGGGGAACTGGGACCGGACAGCCGGCGAACTGATCGAGGAGCTCCGTCGGTACAAGGATATCGGCGCGGTAGTAGGTGACCCGAACCCGGCCGCGGGCGCGTGGATCCGATTCAATCCGCTGGATGGGAACGGTGTAAAGAACGACAACGTGACGGACTTCCGCTTTGCCCTGGTGGAATCCGACGCCATGTCACTTGGACGGCAGGAGGCCATCATCCGTGAGCTGGAGCTTCCGGTCGCAGCCCTGGTGTTCTCCGGGAAGAAATCCATACACGCCATCGTGAGGGTGGAGGCACCGGATTACTCCGAATACCGCAAGCGTGTCGAGTACCTTTACAAGGTCTGTGAGAAGAACGGCCTGAAGGTCGATACCCAGAACAAGAATCCGTCCAGGCTTTCCAGAATGCCCGGCGTCGTCCGGAACGGCCACAAGCAGTTCCTTATGGCTACGAATATCGGGAAGAGATCCTGGGAGGAGTGGCATGAGTGGATAGAGGGCGTCAACGACGATCTCCCGGATCCGGAAGACCTGGCGGATGTCTGGGATAACCTGCCGCCGCTGGCGGACTGCCTGATCGACGGTGTCCTCCGGAAAGGGCACAAGATGCTGCTTGCGGGACCGTCGAAGGCAGGAAAGTCGTTCCTTCTGATAGAACTGGTCATCGCAATCGCCGAAGGCACCAGCTGGTTGAACTTCCCATGCAGGCAGGGACGGGTGCTGTACGTCAACATGGAGCTCGACCGGGCCAGCTGCCTGCGGAGGTTTAAAGATGTGTATCAGGCCCTCGGGATCACGCCCAGGGCTCTGAACAATATCGATATCTGGAACCTGCGCGGCAAGACGGTGCCGATGGACAAGCTGACACCGAAGCTGATCCGCCGGGCAGAGAAAAAGAATTATGTCGCTGTCATCATCGACCCGATCTATAAGGTCATCACCGGCGATGAGAACAGCGCGGAGGAGATGGCGAAGTTCTGCAACCAGTTCGACAAGATCTGCACGTCGCTTTCCGTCTCCATGATCTACTGCCACCATCACAGCAAGGGAGCGCAGGGCGGCAAGAAGGCCATGGACCGTGCTTCCGGCTCCGGAGTGTTCGCCAGAGACCCGGACGCCATGCTGGACTTCGCGCCGCTGGAGATAACCGACGACCTGAAGAAGGCAGATGAAGGGAAGGCGCGGATCAGGGGCATTGCGAAGGCACTGGACGAATTTCTTCCCGGATGGCAGCAGGACGTCAGCCAGGACGACATGCTCAGCCCGTCGGCCATGCAGGAGTATGCCGGCAGCAAGCTGAATTTTGACCAGGCAAATACTATGGCTGGCTATGTCGCGGAAGCACTGGCGAAGACGCGGCGGAAGACCGCGTGGAGGCTTGAGGGCATCTTCCGCGAGTTCCCGGAGATACCGCCGCTGAATATGTGGTTCGATTTCCCGGTACATCATCTCGATGAGAGCGACGTCCTGAAGGATATCGTTGTGGAGGGAGACAAGGCACAGGCGAAAAAGAAATGGGCCGAGAAACAGAAGGAAGCCGGCAAGCAGACTGCGCAGGCATACCTCGAAGCCCTGGAAGATCTGTTCAAGGATGACACCAGCGAGATCGATTATAAGGAGCTGGCGGAGTACCTGGGGAAGAGCCCGGACACCGTGAAGAAGGATTTCTGCGGGGCAAAACGGAAGGGCGGGTCGTTCGATCCGAGGCATTCGAAGGCGATGCAGGAGGCCGGTTATGTCTGGAAAAGGGGCCGGATATGCAAAAAGGACACAATGGAGGACACAACAAAAAGCATTGTGTCCCCGAGTCCCTGAAACGAAAAGCACACAATGCGAGGACACGTATACG
>CACZFV010000159.1 GCA_902780465.1 uncultured Lachnospiraceae bacterium | reverse complement strand
GAAGGTGAGATTCAGGTCCAGCTTGTCGCCCTTCTTCACGCCCACAAGGCCGCTCTCAAATCCGTCGATGAAGGTGCCGCTGCCAAGGGTCAGATCATAGCCCTGGGCGGTCCCGCCGTCAAACGCGACGCCGTCCTTTTTGCCCACGTAGTCGATATTGACCGTGTCGCCGTCCTTCGCTGCCCTGTCCACTTCCTCCATCACCGGGTTGTAGGTCACAAGACTGTCCACATACTGCTTCACGTCATCATCTGTGACGGTCACGTCGCGGACTTCCACGTCCACCCCTTTGTATTCTCCCAGGGTCACTGTGCCGTAGCTCTCGGGTGCTTCCAGAGCCGCCTGCGTCTCTGCTGCCGCGCTGGTCTCAGCTCCTGCCGCCGCAGTCTCTCCTGCCGCCGCTGTGGAAGCAGCTGCTGTGGTCTCCGCTGCTGTAGTCTCCGCGGGCTTGCTCCCGCAGGAAGCAAGGAGCAGGGCTCCCGCGATGATGCCTGCCGCTGCCGCTGCTTTTCTCATGGACTTTCTCATTTCTTTTTTCTCCTTCCTCTTCCGGCAGCGGGCTTTTCCGGTGCTGCCTCTTTTTCGTTATAGAATGCCCTGAAGGCAAGATAAGTGTTGTACAGATCCAGCTTGCTTGTGATCTCGAAGGGCGCGTGCATGGACAGCACCGGAACACCCAGATCCACCACGTCGATGTTCATCATCGCAACGAACTGGGCGATGGTCCCGCCGCCGCCGGCATCCACCGCGCCGAGCTCTCCGATCTGCCAGTACACCTTTGCCCGGTCCATGATGTCGATGACCTTCGCCATGAACTCCGCGCTGGCGTCCGAGCTTCCGGACTTTCCTCTCGCTCCGGTATACTTGGTAAGGACGACGCCGTGGTTCAGGTAACTGGCGTTCTTCTTTTCGAACACATCCGGGAAGGTGGGATCATAGGCTGCGTTCACATCTGCGGAAAGACACGCGGAATTCGCGAACACTTCTTTCGGATCTGCCCCCTGATTATCGCACAGATATGTGATGTAATCGTGAACATAATTGGAATGAAGACCGGTATTTCCCACAGAGCCGATCTCTTCCTTGTCTGTCAGGACAGTGACCGTGGTGTACTCCGGATCCACCGTGTCAAGCTGCGCCATCAGCGCGGGATAAGCGCAGACCCGGTCATCCTGACCGTAGGCGCCCACCATGGAGCGGTCAAAGCCGATGTCCCGCGGCTTGTCCGCCGGCACCATCTCGATCTCCGCCCGGGCGAAATCGCGCTCCGTGATCCCGTATTTTTCATTGAGGATGCGCAGCACTTCCAGACGGAAGGGTTCCTTCACGTCGCCGTCAGCATAGGGCGTAGAGCCGAGGATGATGTTAAGTTCCTCTCCTCTCAGCCCCTCGGAAAGGGGGCGCTGGGACTGCTTCGCTGCCAGGTGCGGAAGCAGGTCCGAGATGCAGAACACCGGATCTCCGGGATCCTCGCCGATGCTGAACTCCACCTTTGTGAGATCCTTCCGGACTGCCACGCCGTGCATGGCGAGCGGGATGGTGCCCCACTGGTATTTCCGGATACCGCCGTAATAGTGCGTCTTGAAGTAGGCGATCTCATCCTTTTCGTACAGCGGATTCGGCTTCAGGTCCAGACGGGGCGAGTCGATGTGGGCGCCGTTGATGCGGACACCTTCCCGGATGTCCTTTTTCCCGAACACCGTCGCAAGGACCGCCTTGCCGCGGTTCACCTGATAGACCTTATCCCCCGCTGCGTACTTTTTCTGAGGAGAAAAGCGCTCATAGCCTGCTGCCAGCAGCGCCTGCTCCGCGAACGCCGCGCACTCCCGCTCTGTCTTGCAGCGGGACAGAAAGTCCTTGTACCCCTCCGCAAAGGCTGCAGCAGCGGCGATCTGCTCCGGGGCTTTCTCAGCGATATTCGGATAACTCCAGCAAAGTTCTTCTTCCAGCTTTTTCCCTTTTGGAAGCTTCTTCTCTTTTTCAGCCATATCCATTCCTTTCTGTATACCTCGCTTAGTGCTCCTCACAAAAGAAAGAACCATCAGCGGGAGGCTGACGGTTCTTCTCTGCATCATATCTTCATTAGTTCAGCTTGATTCCCTTTAACAGATCGCCCAGGTTGGTGGTCGCTTTTTCTTTTGCGACGAACTTTCTGTAGTCTTCCTGCGGCTCGTCGGAAGCGGCGCGGTCGCTGCGGAAATCACGGGCGCCCTGCTCCGGCTCCTCAAGTGCGCGCATGGAAAGAGAGATCTTTCCGTCGCCGACCTTGATGACCTTGACCTTGATCTCCTGTCCCTCCTGGAGGACATCCGCCGGAGTCTTCACTCTCTTGCGGGAGATCTGGGAAACGTGCAGCAGACCGGTGGCGTCGCCGCCAAGATCCACGAATGCGCCGTAATCCTTGATGGTCTCGACCTTGCCGTCCAGGACGTCGCCGACCTTGATCTGCGCAAGTCTCTCTGCCTTTGCGGCATCCTTCTCAGCCTGCTCGATCGCGCGGTGAGAAAGAACGAGACGCTTCTTCTCCGGATCTGCGGTGATCACAACAACTTTGATATGCTTGCCCTGGAAATCCTCAAGCTTTTCAACATAAGAGGTGGAAAGCTGGCTGGCAGGGATGAACGCGCGCGTATCCTCAAGATAAGCGATGCAGCCTCCCTTGACAACCTCGATGATCTTAACGTCGAACTGCTCCTTCGTCTCGATCAGCTCCGCAAAGCGATCCCACTTGCCGTTGTCCTCGCTCTCGACCTTTTTCGCTGTCTTGAAAGAATCATTAATTTCCTGTTCAAAATCCTTCATGCTCTCTTCTGCCATGACAAAAACCTCCCCAACTAGCCGGCCCGAGGCCGTTATTGTGATCCATTATATCACAGTTCCTTTCGTTTGGGAACTGTAGAAAACGTCAAATGTTTTCCGCTTCCGGCACAGCTTTCTTTGTTGCGCTTGACTAACCTGATCCCCCTCGCCTACAATAATGGTAACAGTTCCTAATTTCTCAGGGGGAGGCGCCATGGGAGAATTGAAGTACAGCCGCCAGCGTGAAGCCATCCTGGAGGCACTGATCCTGCGCCATGACCACCCCACTGCCGATACCCTGTACCGCGCGCTGAGAAAGGATCTTCCCCATATCAGCCTGGGGACCGTGTACCGCAACCTGAACCTTCTTTCGGAGCTCGGAAAGATCCGGAAGATCCGTTCTGACAGCGGCATCGAGCACTACGACGCGGAGACCCACGAGCACTACCATCTGGTATGCAGATCCTGCGGAAGAGTTCTGGATCTTCCCATGGAAGCCATCCGGGATCTGGACCGTCTTGCCGAGCAGGGCGGGGTCGGAACTGTGGAAGGTCATGCGCTGGTGTTCTACGGCTGCTGCACAGAATGTCTGGACAGCACCCAGGACACGCTGGCATGAGTGTCGGAAGTAAAAGATTCAAAAGATCTGTACCTGTCAACCATTCATTCATTTTTCTGAAAAGGAGATCACTGTTATGAAGAAATGGAGATGCAAAATCTGTGGTTATATCTGGGAAGGCGATACCGCTCCGGAGAAATGTCCTCAGTGCAAGCAGCCCTCTACTGTTTTTGAAGAGCTGAAAGAGGATGAGGAACTGGTCTGGGCATCCGAGCACATTGTCGGCTGCGCAAAAGATGTTGACGAAGAGATCAAGGCCGGCCTGAGAGCAAACTTCGAAGGCGAGTGCTCCGAAGTCGGTATGTACCTTGCCATGTCCAGAGTCGCTTTCCGCGAGGGCTATCCGGAGATCGGCGAGTACTGGAAGACCGCAGCTTTTGAAGAGGCTGAGCACGCTGCGAAGTTTGCGGAGCTCCTGGGTGAAGTCCTGACCGACTCCACCAAGAAGAACCTCGAGATGAGAGTCGCTGCTGAGCACGGCGCGACCGCAGGCAAGACTGATCTGGCGAAGAAGGCAAAAGCCCTGAACCTTGACGCGATCCACGACACCGTCCACGAGATGGCACGCGACGAGGCAAGACACGGAAAGGCATTTGCAGGCCTTCTGAAGAGGTACTTCAGCTAAAGAACACTATACTTGTTTATGACAGGCTTTTTCTTCTGAAACAGGCATATCGATTATAAGTCTGAAAAGTAAATAAGGCAGTCATTTCAGAGAGGGAAAGGAGAGATCCTTTCCCTCTTTTCTGGTCACTTGCCATCAGCAAAGTTCGTAAAGCATTCGCTCTCGACTTCCGGATATCCGTACTTCTCTTTGGCATCAGCAAACGCTTTGATCATGAAGCTCATATTTCTCGCGAGGTTCCGCATGGTCTGCAGGCCTTCCAGATCTTTCTTTACATCGTCCGCTGAAAGCCCCTGGACCTGATTCCAGTAGGTGGCGGAGGCCACCGGCATGCCGCTGATCGTAAAGTACTTGTTCAGCACGTCAAAGCTTGCGGTGTTGCCGCCTCTTCTGCAGCTCACTACAGCAGCGCCGACCTTCATATGCTTGGAAAAATGCGTGCTGTAGAACAGCCTGTCCATAAAGGAAACAAGTGTCCCGTTCGGCGAAGCATAGTAGACCGGACTTCCCACCACCATTCCATCAGCCTCTTCAAACTTCGGCGCCACTTCATTTACAAGATCGTCAAACACACACTTGCCTGTCTCATAGCATGAATTGCAGCCGATGCATCCGCGGACAGCTTTTGCTCCCACCTGGATCAGCTCGGCCTTGATCCCCTCGGCCTCAAACACTTTGATCATCTCTTCCAGAGCGGTCCTTGTGCACCCGTTCTGGTGGGCGCTTCCGTTCAGCAGGATCACTTTACTCATTTTATTATTCCTCCATGTTGTC
>CACZFV010000158.1 GCA_902780465.1 uncultured Lachnospiraceae bacterium | reverse complement strand
CGCACTCCCTCCTGATTATAAAACCGGAGGGAGTGCGGACGGGGACTTGGTCTGTATACCCCCAAATGAAGCGAAAAGCGCCCTGAAAGCAAGGTACATTACCTATTTCGAGGGAGTGCAGTTCAGGAATTCTCCTGTATACCCCCAGTCAGCTGCAGTCCCTTCCGTTTCTGCAAATGTCGGCTCAGTCAGTATAGTCTTTCATTCCTGAAGTTCCGGCACGCCGCCGGCAGAGATCACATTTCCTGCCTCAATGTGTTTTGTGCCGCTGATCTCCACAGCATTGACGACACTGTCCGCCCCTCCAAGGGCATTGACCGCATTCAGGGTCTCCTGGGACAGCGCTCCTTCATCCGCCATGTCCGTTGAAGCTTCAAGAACGATCCCCCGGTATTTGTGGCCATTCTTCAGAAGTCTGCCGTAATGTCCCGTTCCCCGGACAGGATCCAGAAGATAATACTTCCCGTAGGACACGAAGGTGCCGGCGAGCATGTTGCCGTTGACGTCCAGGAGATACCAGTCTCCGTTCACCTCGTCGTGGATCCACGCGTCGCTGGCATAGCTTCCGTCATTCATCCGGTAATGCCACACCTGGTCGCGGTCTATCTCCCAGTGGGGACTGAAGGGAGCCGCGGCAAATACCGTTGACGCGAACGTCAGGGTCATTAAAAGCGCCATGGCAGTCTTTCCTGCATCAGCCAGCATCGTTCTTCCGTACTTTTTCATCATTCTCTCTCCTTTCACAGCTTTCTCTCTTTTCCTCATCGGTTTCTCGCTCACTCTCCATTAAGAAGGATCTTCGTTACTTCCAGGATATCTTTGTGCCTCAGGTCCCGAGGTTCAAATCTGATGACCGAATAGACCGCCTGCATAATGGCGCCCGCTCCGAAGGTGCTGAGCACCGTGCCGATCCCCACCGGTCCTCCAAGCAGCCATCCCGCCAGCAGCACGGCTGACCACAACAGGATCTCCACATAACCGATGGGCACGGACGGCAGCCTTTTTCCCAGTCCTACCAGCAGCGCGTCCCGGGGCCCGCAGCACTGCTCCGCACCCATGTAGATCCGCATCCCCACTGCCATAAATACAAACCCTGTCAGCATAATGATGATGCCCATGGGGATACTTCTGTTCTCAGGCAGAGGGTTCACATCCTGAAAAAACTGGATCATCGGTCCCGTAAGAAGTGTATCCATCACGGTCCCGAAACCGATCCGCTCTTTCAGGAAAAGATCGATCCCGAAGACAAATACGGATACCAGCGTGACAGCCGCACCGAGATTCAGAGGGGTGCGGCGTGAGATTCCCACGGACAGGCAGTCCCAGGGCGCCAGCCCGATGTTCGCGTAGATCGTCATATAGATCCCGAGGGCGAACACCAGAAGCCCCGCCGCCACCTGGACCCATTGAACTAAAATCTTCTTTCTGCTCATAAAAGACAAATCATCCTTTTTTCTGAGGAGGCAGGGGACGGTTCCTCCGCGGCGCCTGGATCTGACAGAGCGCTGTCCGCAGCACTTATAGTCTAACACAAACCACCTCTCAGGGGTACTGATGCCCCGGAGTCTGAAACCAGTCCCTGCAGAATTTCGAGAAGGCCATGGCTGCGGAGGACAGATAAGCTTCGGCCCGCCACCCGAGGAACAGGCGCTCTGGATCTCCCTCCTGTCTGACAGTAACGCACTGATTCCGGGAATTCTGTATCAGAAGGTCATTGCTGGAGCCCACCGCCATGCCGGCTTCCATCAGTTCCTGCTTGATGCGGAAACTGTTTGTCCTGTAGCGGATCCGCGGAGAGATTCCGGCATGTCTGTAGTTCTGAAACAATTCCTCCTCCTGCCCGCCTCCCCAGATCATGGAAACAAATTCCTCATTTTCCATGTCCTTGATGCTCAGAGGGCTTCGTCCCTGAAGCGCGTGCCCCGCGGGGAGCACCCATCTCCGCTCCGTCTCCCCTACCTGCACATGCTCATGAAAATCAAGATGATTTGACTGTTCATAATACAGAAGGGCATCCAGTGTCTTCGGATCAAATCCGGAGAGGCCGGAAGATACCATAATAATGGAAAAAGTAACGCAGGGATATGCTCCGGCAAATTCCTTCAGGCACTCTGTAATAGGCCGCACCGGCATGTAGGTGCCGATGGTCACATGGCCCTGCAGCGCGCTTCCGTCCATTTCCCCGAAGCCCTGGTCCAGCTCTCTCAGCGCCCGTTCCGCCCTCAGGAAAAAGCTTCTCCCCTGTTCCGTCAGCCGGATATTCCGTCCCTCATGCCGGAACAGTTCCGTATTCAGTTCCTTTTCCAGTCTTCTCACACTCTGACTCAGTGACGGCTGGGATACAAAAAGCCGCTTTGACGCTTCTTTCATACTTTCATGTTTCGCTATTTCCACAAAATAACGCAGCTGCAGAAGTTCCATTCTCTTTCCCCTTATGAACAGACAGTAAAAGCGGACATTCACAATCCGCTTCGCTCCTTGCTCATCATCCTGTAAGTGAACTGAAGGCGGATATAGTTAATGTATATATTAACTATATCCTAATTTACTACGTATTATACATTATATATTGTCTCCGTTATACTTTCAATTGTAAACAGCAATGCGCATTGCAGTGAAAGGAAATCACATGAAGACCACCGTACAGAACCTCTTTCCGTATCCCGGATATGAAGAACATATTACCATGAGTCTCTCCACCGATTCCGGCAGCACTCCGGATATGGCAGCAGTCCAGGAGAAGATCAAAGCCTATTCCCTTCCGGAAGGAATGGAAATGCGCGACATCACGATCCCGGGTGTCGAAACCGGCACAGAACTGAAACTCCGTATTTTTAAGCCTTCGGGATCCGCGGACCATGTTCCCGTTCTGCTGGACATCCACGGAGGCGGATTTACCAGCGGCAGCCTGGATATCGACAACTACCGCTGCATCGCACTCGCTTCGATGACGCCCTGCATCGCAGTCTCTGTTGACTACCGCCTCGCTTCCAGGGAGCTTCCGTTTCCCGCACAGCTCATGGACTGTCTGCAGGCTTACCAGTGGCTGACGGAAAACGCCGGCAAGATCGGAGGAGACCCTTCAAAAATCGCTCTCCACGGCACCAGCGCCGGAGGAAATCTTGCCGCTGCGCTGGCTCTTTATCTCCGGGACCACGCGCTGCAGACCCCTGCGCTGACGGTTCTGAACTGCCCCGTTCTGACAGACAAAATGACCGCTTCAAAGCTTCAGTTCGGGAATCTCAGCAATACGGACGTCTATTATGACATGATGGAATCCGTTTACTTGAACATGCAGGGTCAGGACACCTCTTATTACGGGATGCCCCTTCTCTGCAGAAACCTTCAGGGACTGGGGCCGCATATAGTGATCGTGGCGGAGTATGATCCGCTGCGGGACGAGGGCCTTGAGTACGCCACACGGCTTCTGATGAATCGTGTTCCCTGCGAGATTTCCTGCGCTCCCCGCGTCACCCACGGATTCTGTGTGGTTGATGAACCTCTTAGCAGATACGTTCACCGGGGGATCGCAGCCTCTCTCCGCCGGGAATTCGGAATGAAGATCACAGAAATCTGAAAAACACTGAACATCTGAAAATACAGATCAACTTAAGAAAACAGGAGGAATCACAATGAAAAAAACTCTGTCTGCTGTTCTGACGGCTTCCATGATCCTTACACTTACAGCCTGCGGCGGCTCTTCCAGCCAGAGTGCAGCCCCCGCGGCCAGCGCTGCAGCGTCTGAGGCAACATCTGCCTTTGAAAACCTGGAGCCGGTCGAACTGCTTGTAGCTGATTCCGCTGCTCCCAGCACAGCGATTGTTCTGTTTGAGAACAGTGTCGCCGAGAAGGTCGCTGAAAAAACCGGCGGAAAACTGACGATGGACATCCACTCCGGCGGCGAGCTCGGCGGTGATGCGGATCTGATCCGCCAGCTTCAGGGCGGCGATATCGACGCCCTCGGCTGCCAGATCGCACCTGCAGTCGCTTTCATTCCTGAACTTGCTGTCTTTGATCTTCCCATGGTCTTTGCGAAGTATGACGGAGATACGATCGAGAACGTACTGAACGGCAGCGGAGAATTCCGTACCGCCATCAGCAAAGCATACGAAACCAACGGTCTTCACCTTCTGGGTTTCCTTCAGAACGCGACCTATCGTCTGACCTCTTCCAGCGTGGATCTTCCGGATCTTGCTTCCTACTCCGGTCTCCAGATCCGCACCATGGAAAACTCAAACCACATGGCCTTCTGGTCCGCCATCGGCGCCAACCCGACTCCCCTTGCCTGGGCTGAGGTCTACTTCGCCCTTCAGAGCGGACTGATCGCAGCGGAAGAAAACTCCGCGGACACCATCGTGAACGCCAACCTGAATGAAGTACAGAAGTATCTTGCCTGCACCAACCATATTCTTTACTGCAACCAGTTTTCCATGAATCAGAACAAATGGGACGAACTTGACCCGGCCTACCAGGCAGTGCTGGAAGAAGCGATCAAAGAAGCTACTGCGGAGATCCGCGCTCAGCTGGCTGATATCGACATCAACAGCAAGAAGGACCTGGAAGGAAAGGGGATGACAGTCATCGAATATCCCGACAGTTTCTTCGATGAGGTTCTTGCCATCGGCGCCGTCAAAGAGCTCTACCAGAAGATCGACGGTGAAACGAACGGCCTCGGCTCTGTTCTGCAGAAAGAGCTGGCTGAATAAACATCGCTTTTCCTCTTCACTGCCTGAGTACCCGGACGCGGGAAAAAGAAGCGCTGTCCTGAACACAGAACTGTGTCCGGGACGGCGCTTCTTTTCATACCTTCAAGGTCTGTAATGATCCCTGCAAAAATTGATGAACGCCTGCATGCCGGCACTGATGAAGCGTCCCCGCTTCCATATCAGGCCGGCTTTTGTCGTGATCTGGGGAGTGAGGGGGATGCCGGCAAGCTCCGGGAACTGCTCCAGCACCCGCTTGTAAAAGAAACATCCGCAGCTACCCTGCCGCAGGAACTTTAAGATGGTCTGCAGCTGGCTGCTGCGCATGACTACCCGGGGAGTGATATTCAGGGCGTTGAAGCGCGCCTGAAGGATCTGGTTCTGGACAGAATCCTGGTTGTAAAGGATCAGCGGCTGACCGTCCAGCATGGACAGTGTAAGTTCCTGCTCCCCTGCGAGCGCATGCCGGGGGGAGACCGCGTAGTAAAGAGGATCTCTGGTCAGCTCCAGGAAATTATATTTGTCGATATTGTGGATCTCCATGTTGATGAGACCGATGTCCAGGATCTCGTCCTGCACCAGGTCGCAGCAGCGGACAGATCCGAACTCCTGCAGCTCCAGCCAGATGTCCGGATGCTTTGCGTGAAATGCATCCAGCAGCTCCGGAAAAAAGACCGTGCTCAGCATCGGCGGGATGCCGATCCGGACCTGGACCCGGTGCCTCTCCAGGCTGGTATACTCCGCCTGCATTTCTTCGCAGGAAGCCAGGATTGCGTGTGCCTTCCGGTAGAACTCCTCTCCTTCAGAAGTCAGCACCAGATGGTTGTTTGCATGGGAAAAGAGCGTCAGGGAAAACTCTTTTTCCAGGTCTCTCACAGCGATAGAAATGGTCGGCTGCGTCACGAACAAAGCTTCCGCCGCTTTGGTGATGCTGTGGTACTGGGCAGCGGTGCAGAAATATCTCAGCTGGGCAAGTGTCATCGGGGCTCCTCCAAGCGTTTTTCGCAAAGCATTCTGTATGAATTCGTTCCGTATGTACTTCTTGATCTCAGCATACCCCCGGCGGAAAGAAATGTCCATATCATCATTAAAAATTTTTATTCTATCGCAAATTTCATTAAATTGAACTATGACAGTTCCGGCTGTACAATGAAGTCACAGAAAACGCATCGGCCGGTGCAAAGAGATGATTCGCGGAATGAGAACGAGAATCAGAAGTATTCAGTAA
>CACZFV010000157.1 GCA_902780465.1 uncultured Lachnospiraceae bacterium | reverse complement strand
GGTGACATTCTCAACCCGGACCAGCTTCTTCATGGAGAACTTAGCCTCTTTGTACTTGTTGATCCGGGTCAGGATATCCTGCGGAACGGTATAGCCGCCGGCGGATCCGGTGCCTTCGTTCGCGGTATTTCTGAAACGATTCCTGGCGGCGCTGGCGAAATCGTGGATCGCATCGGTCTCGACCGGCTTCACGGCTGCCACGGGTGCGGCATCCATAACTTCCTCGAACATATTGAATTTATTCTGCATTGCGTCAAGTTCCTCCTTCTTTGCTTTTGCCTCATCCAGCTTGTCAGCTGCGATCAGGTCCTGGATTTCGTGCTTCTTGGCATTGATTTCGGACAGCATGGTCTGCAGTCTCTTGTCCATGATGTTTCTCCTTTACTTTGTGCCGTAATTGGCAAGACTGTTTAAAAGTTCCTGTTTCTCTGCCTCGCGGGCTTCCTTGTCCCGCATGGCTTTCTGGTACTGTGCGATCATTTCCGGAGTGACCCTGAGACATCCCGCTGCCGCTGCCTTCGCTTCCGCCGGGGCTGTGATCCCGTCCACGAAGCCAAGCTCAAGGGCGCGTTCTGCTGTCAGCCAGGTCTCCTTTTCCATCATCCGCAGGACTTCATCCTTCGGTCTTCCGGTCTTCTCGACATACGCAGACGCCAGTGCGTCATCCCACCGGCGGAGCGTATCGGCTTCCTTTTCCAGTGCTTTATGATTGCCGTAGATCCCGGTCGAGACATTGTGGATCATGATCATGCCCACCGGACTGATCGTACAGTGCCCCGCCATCGCGATGATGCTCGCCGCAGACGCCGCGATGGATTCGATCTCGATCTCCACATCAGACCGCGCCCGCAGGATGGAATAGATCTCCTGTCCTGCGATCGCATCGCCGCCGCCGGAGTTGATCTTCACCTCAGGCTTTTCGCCTTCCGGCATCGTCTCCAGCTGGCCGCGTACATCCGCGGGGCATGTTGCCTCGATGTCGAACCAGTCATAGACCATCTTCAGGTCGTTGCTGACAATGTCACCGTTAATCCTGATTACCATTTTCGCCGCTACCTCCTTCCTGTGAGATTCCGTAAGCTGCACCTACCTGTGTGACCGGAACATAATTCCCGTTGCACATCAGGACATCGCCGCCGTCACGGTCAGGCATATCCAGCAGGTGCCTGCCCTCGTTCGGCGTATAGATGGCGTTCTGTACTCCATTGACGATGGTCCGCATCTGCGTCTCAGCGTCTGCACGGAGGAGGGCCTTCTCGTTGAACTTGAAGAACTTGCCTTTTGCCCTCTGTTCGTCCGTCAGGACCTTGTAGGTGATCTCCTGCTCGTACATGGCGAGCCGGAACAGCATCGTATCCGTAAGGAATGCCAGCTGCTGGCTCCTTGACACCGAAAGCCGCCGCGATCTGCAAGGCGGAGTATTTCCGGAGCTCGAGGAACTGCGCGTCCGTCAGCTTGTAGCTGAGCGGCGTCAGTGTCATCCCTACCGGAAGGGCGACCACCTTGCCTGCGTTCTTCGCGCCTGCCAGCAGGTCGTTATACTTCTTCTGCAGTTTCTGCCGGAGCTTCTCATCCAGGTCGCCGGTGTACTGCAGCACACTCGACGCCGTCAGTCCGCTCTCGTAGAGCTTCTCCAGATACTTCTGGGAATAGCCGGAGCCGCTGACCATGCCCTTCAGGATGTCCCGGACAGCCTTTCCCATGATGCCGTCCCATGTGAACCAGGTCTTGAAATGCAGGACGCTGTCCTGCCGGAATACATACTCCTGACTGCTCTTCGGGTCCGTGTATCTGTAATAAAGCTGTCCTTTGTTGCCGAAGACACCGACGTCGTCCATCAGGACCTCGACGCACTCTGACTGCATAGGCCAGTATCCGAGGGTCTTACATTCCCCTCCGTACCTGCCATGCCGGACGAAGGTCTGCTGGATCCAGGCGTAGCTGTTCCCGTAGTGTTCACAGTTCGCCTCCAGCGTCGACCAGAAGGTCGCCGGCGTCATGATCGCGTTCGGGCGCTCCAGGAGCATCTGGATCCCGGGTTCGGGGGATGCCCTCACCCTTCCGCCGTTCAGATCTTCTTCGAAGTACTTCAGAGGCAGCTTGCCCATGGTCTCGGAGAGGATCTTCAGGCAGGCGAAATACGTCGCCTCCGAGATCGCCTCCGGCCTGCTGGGATCAATGCCGAGCCACTGCAGGAGCTTCTCTTCATTCAGATCCGCCGTGTCCTTAGCTGTCACGGCGTTCAGTAACCGTTTAAAAAGTCCCATCTCATGCCTCCATGCCATCGAGGAAACTGGCTACATAATCGCTGTAGCCCTCCATGTCGAAGTCGTGGTACAGCGCTAATTTAAAAGCACCAAGCAGGGCGTCGACAGGGTCGATCCTCTTGGTGCTTGCGTCTTTATCTATCTTGATCAGGCCGTTGCTGGTCCTGATGACTGCATTGCTCATTGAATAGTTCAGGAGCGGGTTATGCGTGTAGGCCACATTTCCCGCGTAGACCTGCTCCCGGAAGCCCTGCGTGGACTCGTTCAGGCTCTTATGGCTCTGGAAGACTTCCTCGACCGTGTAGCCCTGGTCAGCGAGATCCATCATGATCTTCGAGGCGTTTGCAGGGTCGAAGCAGAGGCACTGGATATCCAGCTTCAGCCTGTCGCACTCGTCGAGCACGTACTTCATGACAAAGTTCTGGTCGACGATCGGCGTGTTCGTCAGGGTCAGGTATCCGAGGCGTTCCCAGGCGTCGTAGGGCATCTTGTCCTTGATTATGTGCTCACGCAGCCTGTCCATGGTCGGGATGAAGCTGTGCGTCCAGACCACATAGCGCGGCACCTTATGCCCCTGAGCGTCCAGGCTGTCGCTCAGGTACAGGATCACGAAAGCGACGGAAGTCAGGTCGATCTTTGAAGACATATCGAAGCCGACATAGACCGGGCGTCCGGCCAGCTCGACAGGCAGCTCCTTCACCTCGCAGGCTTTCCACTTCCCCATGTCCATGTATCCGTGGTCTTTTGCCTGCACCCATACATTGAGGATCTTCGTCATGAAGGCGACCATCTTCTCCGGCATCTGCTTCGCGATCTCATATTCCTCGGAGATCTTCTGGATGCCTTCCGGATAGTAGGCCCTGATAGGGTTCGCCTTTTTCCAGGTATTCAGCGATCCGGGATCGTCTCCCGGATCCGCCTCGCAGATGTCCACAAAGTAGGTGTCGTTCTCCGCATCGACTGCCGGGTTCAGGATCTTGCTGCAATAGTCATATTCCTGCGTGAAGCACGGATACGTCAGGTCCTTCCCGGCTGTCGTGATGATCGACGTCAGCGGCTCCTTCGTGTTGGAGCCGAGCGCCAGATCGTATAAGTCCGTGTTCGGGTGCTGGTGGTACTCGTCGATGATCAGCATCGCCGGGTTCGTTCCGTCGCCGCTCTTGCCGTCTTCCTTGGACAGCGCCTTCATGAAGGATCCTGTCTTCAGGTGCCGGATCTCGTCCCTCTTGAAGCGGAACTTCGACCGGAGCAGCGTCTTCCTGGTCATCAGGTCGCTCTCCGTGAAGACGATCTTCGACTGCTCGCGCTTGACGCCGGCAGTGTAGATCTCATTTACCTCGTCGTTCTTCACTGCTGTCACAGAGAGCTCATACAGCGCCTCTCCGGCCTCCATCTGGCTCTTCGCGTTCTTCCTTGCGACTTCCGTGAATGCCTTCCGGAAGCGCCTCCTGCCGGTCTCCCGGTGGATCCATCCGTATATCTGGCATTCCCTGAACTTCTGCCACTCCGTCAGGATGATCGGCTGCCCGGCCAGGGAGCCCTTGCTGTGCTTAAGGTACGCGAACCAGTCAACGATCCGGCCGGCAGCCGCCTCATCCCAGAGAAAAGGGAAGTCAGGAGTCCCGATGCGGTCGAGATCTCTGAGAAAGCGCTGGCATGCCCATTTGTGCTTCTGGCAGGACGGGATCTTCCCGGATATACAGTCCTCCGAATACCGTATGAGGTCGTCCCTGATGCTCATATCACACCGAACTTCTGCTCCATCTCGGCTTCCTGTCGGTCCGCTTTCGCCGCTGCCGTCTTCAGCTGGCCGTCGAGGGTCATGCCGAGCCGTCTGGAGCTTTCCGCCATATCCCGCCGGGCTTCGTCCATCATCCGGATGATCGGGTTCGGCTTCGGGCCGTTCTCGGTGTCGATCAGATAAGTGAATGATTTCTTCCGGCACTCCTTCACGAGGTCCATGTACCTGCCGTAGCTGTTCGCGTAGTTGATCAGGTCGCTCTTGTTGAGGTTTCCGATCACGCCTGTCTCTTCCCTGAGCCGCTTCAGGACGCGCCGGTATTCCTTTCCGGCGGTGGTGTTCACGAACTGGGAAGCCCTGACGTCATCCAGGTCAGTCCCGGAGGAGGTGATGAGCGACTGTTCGTACTCCCGCCGGTCGGTCTCGGCTTTTGAACGGTGTTTCGTGCTTAATTCGACGATTTTTTTCGGTCTTGCGCCCATTTTTCTCCTCCTTTCGATGGATTTGGCCCGGAAAAGGGCAATTTGCGTGAAGAAAAGGACTGGTGCGGTCTCGCTCCAGATCCTCCGTACTTTTTCCCTCCCCTCTGGGGTCTGGCAGTCAGAGTGACTCAGAAACTGACCTCACAAGCGACTGCAAAAGCTTCTGACAATCACTCTTTGCCTGTCCACCTACACGGTAGGCTACGTGTACCTCATCGTGGCTGTGCCTGCTCAGTGGTATCAGGTTGTCGGGATCCCAGAAGAGCCCGGGGTCTTCTTCTGCTGGAACAATGTGGTGCACCGTGTCCGCGTACTCTACCCGCTGATGCTGCGTGATCGCGTACTGGTCCAGTCCGTTGTATCTTGACATGACTGTACGCTGCAGGCGTGTCCACCGGCTCGTGTGGTACAGCTTTCTCGTTCCTTCTGGATCACTGTACTCCCGCTTGAAATCACACCCGCACTTTTTTCCACGCGGCACTCTCTTCCCGCAGTGCGGGCATCTGTAATAGATCGGCATCAATGGGCCCCCAGTAAAGTCAGCTAAAGGGGCGCCATGGCCCCTTCCGCTGAATTTGTACGCCGGCCTGCAGCTTCCGGCAGGAAGGCAAAGAAAAACACGAGACCGTTTCCAGCCTCGCGTTTTCCGTCTACCATAATACCACCGCTTTATGTCCCGTGAGTGCGGTCATTTTAGATCCTGGAAATTATTCCAGACAGCAGTAACTCAAATCCAGATTGAAACAACTCTCTCGCCTTGGAGATCCCGGAGTTTGTCTGTAGAAACTCCACTCCCTTCATTGTGATCGAGGAAGTCGGATCAGCTTTGATTCCAAATCCACCATGTACCGAAACGATGTGAATATCCCGAAGATATCCTGCCTCTATCAGTTCCCGCATGATTTGAAGCCAATATGTTTGCGGTATTGAAAACATCTCGCAAGTGGCAGCATAATCTTCTGCCTGTGGTTTCTTCCCTGCTTTCAGACATTCATAAAAATACGTCAGGATCTTGTATACGATGACAAAGTAATCATCCTTCGCCATTAGCCGTTCCCTTCTGCTGGTCGATAAATTCCTGCATCAGTCTTGAGATAGTCGCCGCCTGTCCAACGCCAGCCTTTTCACATGCTGCCGCAAATTCGTCTGCCAGTGACTTCCTGATTTTGAAGCCCTTGACCGTGAGACC
Organism: uncultured Lachnospiraceae bacterium; assembly: GCA_902780465.1. Taxonomy (GTDB): domain Bacteria; phylum Bacillota; class Clostridia; order Lachnospirales; family Lachnospiraceae; genus Moryella. The sequence goes on along the minus strand of CACZFV010000157.1, from coordinate 576 downwards.
GATTTTAGCCTGATATTTATCAGTTGCTTTTGTCTGTGTATTCGGGCTTCCCTTCGGCATGTTCATTTCCTCCCGTGTCTTGATACCGTAATGATGGCTGCTATAAAAGCTCCAACAATAATTGCTGTAATTACCGGAATCGTCATATTGTTTTCCCTCCGATTCTGTGTTAAATTTTAATTGTGAAGGGAAGCGAGTCGCCAGCTCGCTCCCCCTCAACCCTGTCCTTACTGAATCCCCCGAACTACTGCTTCAGGATCCAGTGGACTATCAACCCGGCGACCACACCGCCGATCGCTCCTGAGATAATCCCTTCAAGGATTCTTTGGAGCGTTTCTTTTATTCTGTCCATCGGCTTCACCTCCTTTCCTTTGATCTGATATCATTATATCATAGTGTTAACACTATGTCAAGCGCAAATAGTGTTAACACTAAAATAATATTAGCGCCCTTATTTCAGGGCGCCTTTTTTTAAATCTTCTTCGCCATCAAGTAGTAGAACTTCCTTCGGCGGTCATAATACATATCCTTTTCGCACGGCATCCGCATCATATCATGGAGATACCAGAACGGCCT
>CACZFV010000156.1 GCA_902780465.1 uncultured Lachnospiraceae bacterium | reverse complement strand
GTATAGTCCACCCAGTCGCCGCTTTTTACCGCCTTTACGGCCTCCTGCGGCGTGACCAGCTTCTGGCGGTATTCCTTCTGATAATCCATACTGACACCTTCCTGTGCAGCACCTCTTGTGCAGCACATGAAGTGCGGCACCTCGTGTGCAGCACATGAAGTGCAGCACCTCGTGTGCAGCACATGAAGTGCAGCACCTCGTGTACGGTATCCTGTGAAATGGATCTTACAAAAGAATCCTACCACAAATAGTTCTGTGTTTTCAGGCATCATATTCCTCAAGATACGTATGCTTGCTGCCGTTCTTTTTATATCCCGGAAATGTTTCGATATTGACAGAGTGAATACTGTTGAAGATGCTCGTCTCGATCTGAGGATTGTCCCTCTTCAGACGCCTGATCAGCGTTTTTATTTCCTGCCTCCTGGAGCCGCCTCCTCCGTTATCGCAGACAGAACAGTTTTCCGTAAAGCGGCACGCACACTGGATGAACTCCAGCTCGTTATAGGTCCTCCACGCCAGGATGTCCTCTTCCCGGATACAGTAAAGCGGCCGGATCAGCTCCATCCCCTCAAAATTCGTGCTGTGAAGCTTCGGCAGCATCCCCTGCAGCTGGGAACTGTAGAACATCGCCATAACGGTCGTTTCGATCACATCGTTCAAGTGATGTCCCAGAGCGATCTTATTGCATCCCAGCTCTCTCGCTTTCGAGTAAAGGCTGCCTCTGCGCATTCTGGCGCAAAGGTAACAGGGAGATTGATCCGCACTGTTGGCGATATCAAAGATATTCGTCTCAAATATCGTGACCGGGATATTGAGGAGCGCGGCGTTGCTCTCGATCTTCTGTCTGTTCAGTTCATTGTACCCCGGATCCATCACCAGATAGACGAGGTCAAAGGGGAAATCACTGTGACGGTGCAGCATCTGCATCAGCTTAGCCATCAGTATGGAGTCCTTGCCGCCGGAAATGCAGACGGCGATCCTGTCACCTTCCCGGATCAGTTCATACTGCTTCACGGCTTTGACAAAAGGAGTCCAGAGCTTACTGGAGAACTTTTCTGAATGCTTCTTTCCACAAGCTGATACTTTTTCATCTGCTCCATCATAGTGCCAGCTCCTTTACGCAGCGATCGAATATTTCAAGGAACTCCCGGATCTCATCCTCTGTGGTCCTATGGCTGAGGCTGATCCTCCAGGAGGCAAGGGCGTTCTTTCTGTCCCGGCTCACGGCAAAGACGGCTTTTGACGGGGTTCCCTCCGAAGAGCACGCCGATTTGACGGATACACAGACTCCGTGTTCAGAAAGGATCTGCTGCATTTTTGTTCCTTTCACTCCTGAAACACTGACATTCAGAATATGGGGAACCGCATCCACCGGACTGTTGACCGTGACAGATGAATAGCGGGAGAACGCATCCCTCAGCTTTTGATTGAGCGCAGCAACTCTTTCGTACCGTTCGGGAAGATGCTCAAGGGATGATCTCAGAGCTACTTCCAGTGCCGCCACAAGCGAAAGGGTCGGCGTTCCGCTGCGGTACAGAGATGCGCCGCTGCCGCCATGAATCAATGGATCAAGCACGAGTCCCTTCCGTTTGAACAGCATTCCGCTGCCATTCAGCCCGTAGAATTTATGGGCAGCGAGGCTGGCTGTATCCAGGCCGGAAAATGAGAACGGGATCTTTCCAATCGCCTGTGTGGCGTCGACATGCAGCCTGCAGTTCGGATACCGGTGCACGATTTCCGCGATCGTCTGTACCGGCTGGATAACTCCGAGCTCGCTGTCAACTGCAGTTACCGCAACCAGGACCGTGTCGTCCCGGAGAAGCTCCCGGAGGTGATCTGTGTCTATCTTTCCATCCCGTCTGATGTCCGCAAGATCGATCTCATACCCCTGCTCCTGCAGCCAGGTAAGAGGTCCGCTGACAGACGGATGCTCCAGAGCTGTTGAAATGATATGCTTTCCGTAATTTCTCTGTGCCCTTGCGATCCCTTTGACAGCGAGATTGTTCGCCTCGCTGGCTCCGGAGGTGTAGATCACCTCGGATGCCTGGATCTCCAGAAAAGCCGCGATGGAACCGGTCGTCTGTTCCAGCTTTTCCTTTGCGGCAAGCCCCGCGGGGTGACTGGAATTCGGATTTCCGCCAAAACTGTTTTCTGTGCGGACAAAGACTTCAAGAACCGCCGGATCAGCCGGCGTATTAGCAGAATAATCCAGATAGATCATTGACGATTTCTCCTGAAATGATAAGGCCTGCCACTGACGGGACAAAGGCCGTCGATCCGGGGATGTCTCTTCGTTCTGTGCATTTTCTCACTGTCCCCGGAGGACAGATACAGTGCTGCCTGCAGCTGACAGACATATCCTCCAGGAGGCGGATCGGCTTTTCTTTTGAGTAGACCACTTTCAGAGAGTCAATACCGCGTTTCCTGCACTCCCGGCGTATGACCCTCGCAAGAGGACAGATGGAGGTCTCATAAATATCAGCGACTTCAAAGGCAGCCGGATCCACTTTGTTCCCCGCTCCCATGGATGAGATGACCGGGACGTCAGCTTTCTTTGCACTCTCGATGATGGCAAGCTTTCCGGTGACAGTGTCGATCGCATCAACGACGTAATCGTATTCGCTGAAATCAAACTGATCCCGGGTGTCAGGAAGGAAAAATGTCTTATAGGTCCTGACTCTGCAGTCGGGATTGATCTCTTTGATTCGTTCTTCCGCGGCGTCCACCTTGTACTTTCCGACTGTTTTCCTGGTCGCCAGGATCTGCCGGTTGAGGTTGGTGAGGCAGACTCTGTCGTCATCGATCAGATCCAGCGCGCCGATGCCGGAACGGGCAAGCGCTTCCACTACGTAGCCGCCCACACCGCCGATCCCGAATACGGCGACCCGGCAGGCTGCAAGCTTCTTCATGGATGCCTCGCCATACAAAAGCTGCGTTCTTGAAAACTGATTCAACATTCCATCCAGCTCCTTTTACTCTGTGACCTTGATACTGCTCCTGATCATGCCCATCCAGCAGCCATAGGGGATCGTCCCGGCTTCGTCCGGGGTAAAGAAGGCAGTGTTCTCCCCTTCATGAAGCCTGACAGTGAGATCATAAGACGGGATCACGATCTCACTGTTGCACCCGTTTAATTTCTCTTCGGAAAAAAAGCACGAAGATCAGTGCAAGTATGACCATGATCCCTGCTGCTGCCGGGATATCCATTTATTTGATCTTTTCACTTCAGTATCCCGCTTCATCAAAAACCTCTCATACATGAAAAACCGGAGGACTCCTGCGAATCCTCCGGCACCCGAAATCGCCTACTTACCTTGTAGGTTAATATAACATAGCATCTCTCCGTTTTCAATAGAAAGTAAACAGTATGATCGCGGAACTATTCCATTCAGTTCCAGGCAAGATAATTATTATAAAGGCCTTTATAGGACGCGGTACCCCTGTGATACGCGAAGCAATACTCCTGCGCAAGATTCATCACAAGCTCCGCCGTGATATACTCCCTCGGCTAATCTCTTGTTGCTTATAAGGATACCCGATTGGAAGAACAGGCACACTACACCTTCTTATTTGACGCTTACGAAGAAAGCCGCCCAGAAAGAAAACGGATCGATGTGGTCTATCTTCTGTTGGAACGGAGCCAGATCTTCTGCTTCTGCGCCGCTCTGATCAGCCCGTCGCGGAAATCAGGGTGGGCGATGGAGATGAGGGACTCCGCGCGCTCCCATGTGGTGCGGCCCTCCAGGTTGACCGCGCCGTATTCTGTCACGATGTAGTACACCTGGGAACGGGGCGATGTGATGATCTCCCCCGTGAAATGAGGCAGGATGTTCGAATGGATCCTGCCGGCTTTGTCTGTATAGGTGGACGGCAGACAGAGGAACGCCTTCCCGCCGGCAGAGGTAGATGCACCCAGCAGGAAATCCAGCTGTCCTCCCGTGCCGCTGATCTGCCGCATGCCAGAGCTTTCCGAGGATACCTGTCCGTACAGATCCACGCTGATGCACCCGTTGATGGATACCATGTTGTCGATGCTGCCGATCACGGAAGGATCGTTTACATACTCCAGAGGACAGAACGCCACGCCGCGGTTATCGTCCAGCCAGTCGTACAGCCGGTCTGTGCCGAACGCGAAGCCGGCAACCCCTTTTCCCGGAAATACTTTTTTGAGACGGTTGGTCAGTTTTCCGGCCTCATGAAGATCCACATAAGCATCGGTACAGAGCTCTGTGTGCATTCCCAGATCCTTCAGGTCTGACTGCGCCAGCATCTGCCCCAGGACTGTCGGCATGCCGCCGATCCCCAGCTGCAGTGTGGCCCCGTTCCGTATATGCGGGAGGATAAACTCTGCGATCTTCCGCTCTGTTTCTGTTGCGGGGACCACAGGCACCTCGGGAAGCCGTTCATGCTCCCCTTCAACGATGTAGTCGACCTCCGAGATGTGAACGCAGTCTCCGAAGCCGCCGTTGACTCTCGGCAGCTTTTCATTGATCTCGACGATCACTACGTCTGCCTGCTCCACGATCCCCTTGGATGTGCCGGTGCTGCAGGACAGGCTGAAGTAGCCGTGCCGGTCCATCGGCGTGACGCACAGCATGGCGACATTCACCTTTATGAAGTGCCGGTAGTAGGGGACCACGTTGTGGAACACCATGGGGATATAGTTGCACAGACCCTGGTCGCACAGCTTCCGCTCATAGGAAGAGCAATGCCAGCTGTTGTAAACAAAGTGTTCCCTTTTCGGGTCGCACTCTACCGTTTGAATGGGACCGAAGATCAGATTGCCCCGGATCATAACATCATGCAGCTCGTCTCTTCTCTCCGCCAGAGCCTGATCCAGCAGCGGAGGAAAGCCGAGGGCAACAGTATAGTCCACCCAGTCGCCGCTTTTTACCGCCTTTACGGCCTCCTGCGGCGTGACCAGCTTCTGGCGGTATTCCTTCTGATAATCCATACTGACA
>CACZFV010000155.1 GCA_902780465.1 uncultured Lachnospiraceae bacterium | reverse complement strand
ACAGGGCGCAGCGGTCAGGTCGAGGGAGTGCAGATAAGGAGTTCCCTCATATACCCCCAGACAGCCGCAGCCCCAGACAGCCGCAGCGCCAGTAACCCGTTGTACATGCCAGTCCTGCATATGCCGGCTCCGCCAGCACAGTTAAAAAACAAAGCAACCTCAGCAGCTTATTCCTGAAGCTTCTTTGTCTTCGTTCTGAGCATACGGTATGCTATGGACAACCCTGCTGATTTTGATTAAGCTGTTTTTGTAAAGCGAAATATTCCACAAGCTTCACGATAAGAGAATACGAACGGTATTGATCGCCGCATTATGGAAAAGGAGACAGAATTATGTTATCAGAAGGAACAAAGGCGCCGGCATTCACACTGCCGGATCAGAACGGAAAGAATCACTCCCTGGAAGATTACCGCGGTCAGAAGGTGATCCTCTATTTTTATCCGAAGGATATGACCGCAGGCTGCACGAAGCAGGCCTGCGCCTTTGGCGAGCTGTATCCGCAGTTCCGGGAGAAGGGCGCAGTGGTACTGGGAGTGAGCAAGGACAGCGTGGCGTCCCATAAAAAGTTTGAGGAGAAATACGGTCTGCCGTTTACGCTTCTTTCCGATCCGGAGAAAGAAGTTATTCAGGCCTATGATGTCTGGAAAGAAAAGAAGAATTACGGCAAGGTGTCCATGGGCGTGGTCCGCACCACCTATCTGATCGATGAGAACGGCATCATCGTGAAAGCCTTCGATAAGGTGAAAGCGGCGGACAATCCCGCGCAGATGCTGGGAGTGCTTTCGTAAGCGTTTGCAGCAAAAGCTGTAATGTCAGGTCAGGGAAGGAGTCTGTATGGATGCAAAAAGAGGGTTTGTCCCTGAGGATGTAAGAAACTTCTCTCCGGAAGCAGTCAGACTCATGAGGACAGCATCCAGGCATGTCTGCTTCCTGATCAACGAAGGGTACGATCTGAAGCAGGCATCCACGTTTGTGGGAAACCACTATCTGCTGTCTGAAAGACAGAGGCTTGCGATCATGCGGAGCGTGGCAGTGGACGAACAGGCTGCCGCCAGAAAGAGAAAACAGGTCCGGTTCCGGGATCTTGCAGGAAAAGAGATCTGGATCGACGGATTCAATACGATCATCACCCTGGAGGTGATCCTCAGCGATTCCGTCTTTTTCAGATGCATGGACGGAGCGGTCCGTGACCTGGCCGCCCTGCGGGGGACCTATCGGCTGATCCCGGAAACTGACCAGGCAGTGCACCTGCTGACGGACATGCTGCAGGAAGCAAAAGTCCGGACCGTCAGGATCCTTCTGGATGAACCGGTATCAAATTCCGGGAGACTGAAGGCGAAGATCGCGGATATCGCAGAGGGATGTCCCTTTGACCTGGACATCCGGATACAGAGGGACGTAGACCGGGAGCTGTATGACAAAGAACTGGTGGTGACATCAGATTCCATTATTCTGGATCACTGCAGAAGCTGGGTGAACCTGACCGGGGAGTATCTTCACAGAGTCAGCAGAACACCGCTTCAGGTGTGGGAGCAGGGGTAAAAAGAACAGGAGGTTCTGTATATGGCAGCATTGAAAGAAATCGTCAAAGGGCGCAGGAGCGTCCGCACCTTCGACGGGAATCCGGTCAGTCAGGAAGACAGAGAGAAGCTGTGCGCATATATCGACGGCATTACCAACCCCTTCGGCATTCCGGTGGAGTTCGTTCTACTGGACGCGGAGGAATACGGCCTGTCCAGTCCTGTCATCAGCGGCGAAAAGCTGTATATCGAAGGCAAGGTCCGGAAGGGGCCGTATGCCGATGCGGCCTTCGGCTATTCATTTGAGCGGATGGTGCTTTATGCATGGTCACTGGGCATCGGGACGACCTGGATCGCCGGCACCATGAAGCGGGAACTTTTTGAGAAGGCGGCGGGGCTGAAGGACGGGGAAATGATGCCCTGCATGAGTCCCCTGGGATACCCTGCAAAGAAAAAATCCGTTCGGGAAGCGCTGATGCGGAAAGGCGTCGGGGCCGATGCCCGTAAACCTGCTGAAAAACTGTTTTTCGACGGAAACCTGGATACACCGCTGGCTGGCGCAAAGAAAGAGAAGATCGCTGATCTGATCGAACTGGTGCGGTGGGCGCCGTCCGCGGTCAACAAGCAGCCCTGGAGGATCATAGCGGCAGACAGCCTGTACCATTTCTATGAGAAGAAGGATAAGGGTTTTGTCACCGCCGCGACCGGCGATCTGCAGAAGATCGATGTCGGCATCGCACTCTGTCATTTCGTGATGGGACTGGAAGAAAAGGGGGCGCAGCCTGCGGTGGTGACCGCCGATCCCGGGATCCTCATCCCGGACAGCATGGAATATGTCGCCACAGTGCAGGTAAATGCGTAAAGGAGAACTTTCATGAGGATCATCATCTCGCCGGCAAAGCAGATGCGCACGGATACGGACACGTTTGTCTGTACAGATGTGCCGGTGTTTCCGGAAAAGACCGCGGTCCTGAAGGACTGGATCAGAGGCCTTTCTTATCCTGAGCAGAAAAAGCTCTGGGCCTGCAATGACAAGATCGCACAGCAGAACGCGGAGCGGTTCGCGCATATGGATCTTCGCCGGAATCTGACGCCGGCGCTGCTTTCATACGACGGGATCCAGTATACCTACATGGCGCCGGCTGTCTTTGAGGACGGGCAGTTCGATTACGTGCAGGAGCATCTGCGGATCCTCTCCGGATTCTACGGGGTGGTGAAGCCAATGGACGGTGTAGTGCCCTACCGCCTGGAAATGCAGGCGAAGGCAGCGGTGGCCGGACATAAGAACCTGTATGACTTCTGGGGCGAAGATCTTTACCGGGAGGTCATGGATGAAAGCCGTGTGCTGATCAATCTCGCGTCGAAGGAATACTCCAAATGCATCGAGAAATATCTGCAGCCGGGAGACCGGTACATCACCTGCGTTTTTGGTGAACCGGAGAGCGGAAAGATCGTCCAGAAGGGCGTTTACGCCAAGATGGCCAGAGGAGAGATGGTGCGGTTCATGGCAGGGATCCAGGCAGAGGAACCGGAACAGATCAAAGCCTTCAGCTCAGGCGGATATCGCTTTGATGAGAGCAGATCTACAGATACGGAATACGTCTTTCTGAGGACTGAGATCCCGGGAAGGCAGAAAGACAGAAAGGAACCGGCAGATGAGTGATCAGAAAGTGGCAGTGGTGACCGGCGGCGCCAGCGGAATAGGAAAATGCATCGTGGAAGAGTTCCGGAAGCAGGGCGTAAAGGTCTACGTGATCGATAAGGCGACCGGCTATCACTATGTCGGAGATATCTCCAACAAGACAGTTCTGGAAGCCTTTGCCCGGAAGGTGATCAGCGAGACCGGCGGCATCGACTATCTCATCAACAATGCCCTTCCGCTGATGAGAGGGATCGATGACTGCAGCTATGAGGAATTCCAGTATGCCCTGGCTGTCGGCGTCACGGCGCCGTTCTATCTGTCAAAGCTGTTTGCACCGCATTTCCGGGAGGGGGCAAGCATCATCAACATTTCATCCTCCCGTGACCGGATGAGCCAGCCGCAGACGGAGAGCTATACAGCTGCCAAGGGCGGGATCGCCGCCCTGACGCACGCCATGGCGGCAAGCTTCGCTGGCAGGGTCCGGGTGAATTCCATCTCTCCGGGATGGATCGATACAGCATACAGGGAGTATGACGGACCGGACGCGCTGCAGCAGCCGGCAGGCCGCGTGGGAAATCCCATGGATATCGCGAATATGGTGATGTTCCTGTGCTCCGACAAGGCGGGATTCATTACAGGAGAGAACATCTGCATCGATGGCGGCATGACAAAGCTGATGATCTATCACGACGATCACGGCTGGACCTATACGCCTGAGGGATGATCAGGGGGAAAGATGGACCGGCAGACAGTTCATGAATATATCAAAAAGAAATACAAGGCTTCGCCGGAGTATCCCTGGCGCAGCTATCCCGGTTACGCGGTGTTCCGCCATGAGGACAACAAAAAATGGTTTGCGCTGACAGCCGATGTGGCAGGTAAAACACTGGGCGTGCCGGACACGGAGCTGGTGGATGTGATCAACCTGAAGGTAGATGATCTGTTTTTCCGGGACATGCTGATTCAGGAACCGGGGATCACGCCGGCGTACCATATGAACAAGCAGCACTGGGTCTCGGTGCTTCTGGATGGAACAGTCCCTGGGGAACGGGTCTTTGAGCTGATCGATATGAGTTATCTCGCGACAGCATCAGCGAAGAAAAAAGAGAAGATACGTCCTGCGAAAGAGTGGATCGTTCCTGCCAATCCGAAGTATTTCGACATTGTTCACGCCTTTGACGAGAAGAAGGAGATCAACTGGAAGCAGGGCGCCGGGATCAAAAAGGGTGACACGGTCTACATGTATGTGGGGGCACCGGTCTCAGCAGTGCTGTACAAGTGCAGGGTCACGGAGACCGACATCCCTTACAATTACCGGAACGAAAGGCTGAACATCAAAGCACTGATGAAGATCCGGCTGCAGAAGCGGTACCCGGAGGACAGGTTCACCTTTGACGTTCTGAAGTCGGAGTACGGCATCTACGCTGTCCGGGGACCGCGGGGCATTCCGAACAGCTTCAGCGAGGCGCTGAAAAGGTGAGGTGCAGCAATGGCCTACAGCGAACTGATCAAAATCTTTGATAAGGTCCGGTCCTTCATGTGGGATTTCTATGTATATGGATTCCGCACCCGGACAGACTTTGACCGGAAAAGCGCCCGCAGCTATGACAATGAGCGCCGGAGGATCGAAAGCTGGCTGGGCGATTCCATGGTATTTCACCAGGACGCTTCCGGGAAACGTGTATTTATTTCCGTAGACAGCCGGGAGACGCGGCATAATCCGCTCTACAGGGCGTTGAAGGCCAAAAGCTTCACGAATAAGGATATCACTCTGCATTTTCATATCCTGGATATTCTGAA
>CACZFV010000154.1 GCA_902780465.1 uncultured Lachnospiraceae bacterium | reverse complement strand
CATCAGCATCGTAATGGTAGACACTGTCAGAGAGGAAGTCCGCTTCGCTGACCTCTGTGGCATTGACGCCGCGGACCATCTCCTCCAGCTGGGGGCGCCGGAATTCCCCATCGTCAGGGATAAAGAGGCATTCGTGGATGGAAGAGGGGAGGACAAAGAAATTGCCGCCCAGCGTCTCTGCCGCATGGTCCATGAATTCCGGGAACTGCACTGCCGCAGCACCGTGAACGCCGCCCTCGACGGACGCAACCCACAGGGGGGATTCGGGCATATCCATAAAGTCCGTACTGCCGGTCATTTCCGCCATTACGTCGGACATGTTTTTCAGCGTCGGCGGACAATGCTCCATCTGGGAGGTTACGGCGTCCTGGTGGAGCTGCTCCGGGGTGATGCCGAACTGGGCCAGCATCTGATTCGTGACAAGGGTGCTGGCATTCTGGTGCCAGTCGTCGCTTACGTCGATCCGATAGACCACAGCGATGTCTTCAATGGTCTTGTGGGGGATCTGTGCAAGCCTTTCCCGGTTCGGTTCCACCGGGATGATCTGCATCGTAAGCTGTGTTTTCACATAGTCATAATCAAGGAAGCGGTCCGCGTTGATCCTCGGAATGTTCCGGATCGCATTATCAAGACTGGAAAGAAATTCGCTCATCACAGCCGCGAGGCGCTTCGGGTTTTTCTGGACCTCCTCAAACATGCCGCGCAGGTTCATGGTTACGGCAGCATTGCTTTTTTCAGGCCTTACAGAGAGACCCACATAGGATTCCCCCTGCAGTTTTTCCACCTTCTGGGTCGTGATCTCCGCATTCGGCACGATGGCATGGGCCGCATCCTTTGCAAGATCAAGGAATTCATCATAAGTTGCCGGAATCGCCATAGTTCAGTACCTCCTTCTTCAGTCAAGACAGAAGACAGCTGTCTCGCCGCCTTCACGGGTCTTAATGGTTTCTGCTGCGTTTTCGAAATATCTGGCTGCAGTATAGAGCTGTTTCGCGTTGGGGCTTACGACTTCGCCGGCGTCCTCATTGATCCCGAAGATGACTGCCGGTCCTCTGTAGTAGGTATTGCCATTCCGCCTCAGGGGCTTCTTTTCCGGGAGCGTGTAGTAAAGATCCTCCGCACCGGGAACAGGCTTGATCTCGCAGGCCCCGGCTCTGCCGTCGAAGATATCTCCGATCTCCTCAGTAAGTTCCTTCAGGGTCATGACGGAATTGTCGCCATCCGGGCGGGCGATGAGGACCATGGTGCCGTATTCGGCGCCGCATCTGGTTTCGAGTGCATCTCTGTACGGGCAGCAGTCACAGGCATCCTCTGCGTCTTTCTCCGCCTGCTTTTCCATAAGGGTCACCAGGAAAGCGGCCTTTGCCACCATTACGGAGCAGTCGAGAAGCATGCCGGAGGCACGGAGCAGGAAGTCAGACGGGGAATCGCCCTCATCCTCCTCACTTGCCTCGTCATCATCGATCTCAAATTCGATCTCGATCTCCTGGGGATGTCTTTGGAGGCGGGCAGCCTCCATATGGCGGAGATAATTCTTCAGGTCATTGGTCAGCTTGCTGATCTTACTGGTGTTTTTCATGGGCTTTGTTTCTCCTTCTGTGTGTGGTTGCGTGGTTTTGGGGTAAAAAGAAAACGCCTCTGAGGGAGCTCAAAGACGCAGACTGCATGGTGCTTATTCAGTTGTGCGCTGCAGTTTCAGCGTTCCTGGTCCCGCTGGCGTTTTTTCTGCCACTGTTCCAGGAGTTTGATGATGGTGTCCTGCATCTGTTTGGGAGAGTAGGATTTCGGAAAGTACTTTCTGAGCTGTTCGCTTTTGAAGGCGACCCGCTCCAGTTCTCCCTTTTTGACTTCTCCCAGAATATCCTGCATAGCTTCGCCGGTGCAGGAGCCTTCCTGGCTGAGTTTCTTCAGGCGCTGGGCCTGGGAGAGGGAAGGGGATGCCTGGGTGTAGTCCATGGCATCGATCAGCTGCTCCTGTTCCGCAGGGGTGAGATAGGAGAGTTCCACGGCGGGATTAAAGGAGATCTGTTTCCGGTCGACCATGTCCAGGAGCTCGGGGATCAGGTTGGTGAGGCGGATATATCGCTTAACTTGCGTCATGCTGTCATTTGCCGATTTTCCAATTTCCTGGTTCGTCAACTTTGGACCAACTTGGTCCAAAGTTAAATCTGTTCGTTCTCCCTGCCTTTTCATAGCCTCCAACTTCATCTTGTAAGCAAAAGCCCTTTCACTCGGGAGAATCTCTTCTCTCTGCAGATTGGTATCCACCATCAGACAGACTGCGGCATCATCGTCCATATCCCTTACGATCACCGGCACTTCGGTCAGGCCTGCGGCTGCAGCTGCATGCGCCCGGCGGTGCCCGGAGATGATCTCGTAGGTACCGTCTTCGTTCGGCCTTGCGATCAGCGGCGTCAGGACGCCGAACTGGGCAATACTCTCTGTTGTTCTCAGCATTGCCTCATCATCCACGACTTTAAATGGATGGTTTCTGAAAGGGACCAGTTCCGTCAAGGCGATCTTCTGAACCTTTTCCAGCTGGCTTTCGGCCCGGCTCTCGTCCGTCTCGAAGATGTCATCGTAACTGCGAAAGCTCACGTTTACGCCTTTTCTCGGCATTCTTCACCACCTCCTTCGTCAGAGTCTGGTAGGCTTCCGCGACCTTTCCGTTCGGATCATAGGAAAAGATGCTTTTCCCTTCGGCGCTTGTTTCCGCCGCCCGGACGGAGCGGGGGATGTCGGTATCAAAGACGTTCAGCTTTCCGCCGTAGGTTTCGCGGATCAGGCGGGAGATCTCCTTCGCGTCATTGGTCCGGGCGTCCACCATTGTGAGCAGAATGCCTTCGATCCGGAGCTTCGGGTTGATCTGCCGGCGGACCTTATTGATGGTGCTGAGGAGCTGTTCCAGACCCTTGGCGGAAAGATAGTTTGCCTGCACCGGGATCAGCACCTGGTCTGACGCCGCAAGGGCATTCACGGTCAGCATCCCGAGAGACGGCATGCAGTCCAGGAGGATATAGTCGTAATCCTTTTTGACTGTATCGAGGTACTGCTTCAGGATCTTCTCCCGGCTCATTGCATTGACTAGCGAGACTTCTGTTCCGGCCAGCGTGATATTCGCCGGCAGGAGATCCACGCCTTCCTTGTGGTGCAGGATCCCTTCTCCCGGCGTGAGCGGCCGGTCCTCCATGACCTTGGTCAGCAGCTCAGAGAGCGTGACCGTGAGCTGATCCGGCTGGGGGAAACCGAGGGAGACTGTGAGAGAGGCCTGCGGATCTGTGTCGACCAGAAGCACCCGGTTTCCGTCCCGGGCCAGTCCAACCCCAAGATTCTCGCAGGTAGTGGTCTTTCCTACACCCCCTTTCTGGTTCGCAACTGATGTGATCAAAGCTTTACCGGGCATGCGCCACCTCCTTTCTCTGGATGTCGTGATTTACTCTGGCCTGGTAGTAGGCATCCATGGTCGTCGGAGCGTTGTACAGCGCCGCCAGCAGGTACTGCTTAATATTGCGGACATCGGCCGCGTTCTCCTTCAGGCACTTGAGAACATACCGGATATGGAACGAGTTCAGCTTCATGAGCCGGCTCTTTACAACTTCCCGGGGCTTGTCGTCGGCAGCGATCCGGATGTACTTCCGCCTGGAACAGCAGGTATCTGTCAGAAGACTCAGTATGCCGTGCAGGGTATCCTGGTCCTCCGGGAGATCCTGCAGGAGAAGATCCATTTCCAGATGTTCCCGGAAATAGTGCTCAAAGAAATGATGCTCTGCCATCCCATCCGCATCCGGTCCTGATAAGATTGGATTCTCAGTATCACTCAGATCAGTATCACTAATATCTGTATTACTTGTTCGTTGTTCTGACGGTTCCTGAATCGTTGTTTTGACGATTCTTGAATCGTTATTCTGACGGGTGATAAAATTCTTGACATAGATGAGATTCGGCCGGCCCAGGCCCTGGCGCTTCCGCTCGATGAGCCCGCATTTTGTCTCCAGCTCGTTCATCAGCCGTGTCGCTTTTTTGTCCGCACAGTTCAGGGTCTCCATGATCTCTTCCAGTGTGCAGATGATATAGACCCGGCCCTGTTTGTCAAACCAGCCGTTCCTGGCGGAAAGATCCATTCGCTTTAAAAGGATCCCGTACAGGACCTTCGCTTCAGCTGACAGCGCTTTGAACCGCTCCTCGCTGAACAGGACGGAGGGGATCCGGATAAAGGAGAACTGATCCGACTGGGCGCCGTAAAAATAGTCATACACTCAAACGCACCGCCCTCCTTGCGCCGAAGTATTCACGCTTCAGCGGCTCTTCGCGGCAGGTGCAGCCCTTTCCGTAAGGGCAGCGCACATAGAGGCAGCACCGGAAGCGGAATTTCGGCTGGAAGTACATACAGCTCAGGCACTGCGGCGGCTGCCGTTTCCGGTCCACGGCCGGGGGCGTTTTCAGAAGGTTTTTGCAGCGGTTCAGCTGGTCTCTCTTCTGAGCGGGATTCTCTTCCTTACGCATTTGCGGGGACCTCCTTTCGGCCAAGCACTTTGTTCATGCAGAAGCTTACGCAGGGACCGTAGCAGCAGCCCTCACAGGGAGACTTCGGACCGGGCTCCTCCGCAAGGTAGTAGCAGTTTCCTTTCCCGAGGTTGCAGCCTTTCTTGCGGTTCTTCCAGAAGAAGCACCGGCGGCAGCTTGACGGGCGCTCCTTGTGATAATGGATGCCATCGATTATAATGAGATTGTTATCAGACATGGGACCTCCTTTGGTGAGTGACTTGCCTAAGATGGGACAAAAAAACACGCCAGCCGCATCTTCTTACAGATGAAACTGACGTGCTATGTATATGAAATTTTGTGTGAGTGATGCAGCCTGCCCTCCTTCTGACTATTTGACAATCGGGTGACAATTTCCATGATCGCCCTTAAAAAATGGCTCAACCACGCCACTTTTAGTGGTGGGTTATAGTTCAAGTCCCTGTACCCACCCTCA
>CACZFV010000153.1 GCA_902780465.1 uncultured Lachnospiraceae bacterium | reverse complement strand
GATGGTCTCGATCTCCGGGGCCAGCTTCTTCATCCTGACCAGCACATCCCAGTTGAAAGACTGCAGGATCACCCTGTCCTCAAAGCCGAATTCCCGGACAAGCTTCAGGAATTCCTCCAGCACCTTGTCCGTGTCAGGACTTTTCTCATAAAGGATGCCCATGGCCGGGTCCGGGTAGGATTTTGCCTCTATGCTCATCCTGACAAAATCGTTCCCGCTGTCCCTGACCAGTTCAAAGAGCTCCCTCAGGGCCGGGATGGTCGTGTCTGCCATGACCTGGCTCCGCCCGTGCAGATCATAGTACTCGCAACTCTCATCCATGACCCCCGTATTGAACTTCTTCACTTCCTCCAGAGTCATGTCATGAATATAGAAGGTGTCCCGTTCCACTCTTCTTCCATCCGCATAAGTGGTGATATCCGGATTCAGCGCCGGATTATGGCTCATGACCAGCACCCCGTCCGAAGTAAGCTGCATGTCGCACTCTATCGTGGACGCGCCGTTCTCCAGGGCGTACTGATAGGAATACAGCGAATTCTCCGGCCTGGCGTCCCTGCCTCCCCGGTGAAATTCTATATCATAGTACTGTTCTTTATCCATCGCATAAACCAGACAGCAGTCTGAAGCCATGGCTCCCGTGAGCAGAGTGATCAGCAATGCTGAAAGAACCAGTTTCATCCCTGTCCGCTCCTTTCTTTTTTTTTATTATACGGCAGAATGCAAAGAACCCGTTCAGCTTTCGCTCCGCTTTTGACGCAGTTATAAGGGAACTTTATAATGTACGCAGGCGCTGTCATGCGGTGTCAGGCATCGTTAAGAGACCCTGGCGGTGCCTGACACTTTTTTAGAGAAAGAGACTAAAATGAACGGAAGCAGAAAAAAATTTCGTCTGGGCATAGATGTAGGTTCCACAACGACAAAGATCGCAGCCCTCGAAGAGACTTCCGGAGAGCTGCTCTACGCGGATTACAGAAGGCATCACGCGGAACAGAGAAAGAGCGTCATCCGGGCTCTCCGTGACTTTGACCGGCAGTTCCCGGGCGCGGAAGTGTCTCTGGTGCTGACGGGATCCGGCGCGAAGCCCGCGGCCGATGCTGCCGGCGTGCCCTTTATCCAGGAGGTGGTGGCAAACTCCATTGCCCTCCGTGAGTACTGCGGTAACGTCGGAACAGCCATTGAGCTGGGCGGTCAGGACGCGAAGATCCTCTTTTTCCGCGAGGACCCGGCCACAGGCCGCTCCGAAGTGGACGATATGCGGATGAACGGCAGCTGTGCCGGAGGGACCGGCGCCTTTATCGACGAGGTGGCTTCCATTCTGCATGTACCCACGGAGCAATTCAACGCGCTGGCCGAAAAAGGCACCACAGTCTTCGATATCTCCGGGCGCTGCGGTGTGTTCGCTAAAACAGATATACAGCCGCTGCTGAACCAGGGCGTCCTTACCAGCGATCTGGCGCTCTCGGCCTTCCACGCCATCGCGAAGCAGAGCATCGGCGGACTGGCCCAGGGGCTGGACATCCGTCCCCCGGTGGTGTTCGAGGGCGGTCCCCTGACCTTCAATCCGGTGCTGGTCCGTGTCTTCGCGGAACGGCTCCGGCTCACCAAAGACGAGGTCATCGTTCCGGAACGCCCCGAGATGATGATTGCCCGCGGCGCTGCGCTGTCCCTGGACAGCCTGTTCCGGGAACGGCGGGAAACATTTTCCGTCCCGGAACTGATCACAAAATTTGAAAACATCCGGGAGCAGAGGCCCGGGGGCGATGAACGGCTGTCCAGACCTTTCTTTGAAAATGAGGAGGACTACCGGCTGTTTGCGGAGGAACACAGGATCGAGGAGCTTCAGCCCATAGTCTTCTCCCCCGGTCAGAAAGTGCGCGCGTATCTCGGCATCGACTGCGGGAGCACCACGACCAAGTTTGTGCTGATGGAAGAAGACGGCACTCTGATCGACAGCTATTACGGCCCGAATGAGGGCGATCCCCTGAAGGTCCTGCGGAAGGGCCTGATCTCGGTGCGGAACCGCTGCCGGACGGCAGGGGCAGAACTTGAGATCATCGCCTCCGGCAGCACCGGCTACGGAGAGCTTCTGGTATCGAAAGCCTTCAGCACTGAGTGCCACATGGTGGAGACCGTGGCCCACGCGAGGGCCGCGGAACAGTACGCGGACCAGGTATCTTTTATTCTCGACATCGGCGGCCAGGATATGAAAGCGATCTGGATGAACAACGGGATCGTGACGAATATCGTGGTCAACGAAGCCTGCTCCTCCGGCTGCGGCTCCTTCCTTGAAAACTTCGCCCGGAACCTGAAGATCCCGGTCTATGAGATCGCGGAGGCGGCCTTCCGCTCCTCCGCTCCCGCCGCGCTGGGCAGCCGCTGCACTGTGTTCATGAACAGCTCCATCATCACGGAACAGCGAAACGGAAAGCTGCCGGACGACATCATGGCGGGGCTCTGCCGCTCCATTATAGAGAACGTGTTCACCAAGGTGATCCGGGTGTCAAATATCTGTACCCTCGGGGAACATATCGTAGTGCAGGGCGGCACCTTCCGGAATGATGCGGTGCTCCGCGCCATGGAACAGTACCTCGGAAGAAACGTGACAAGAGCGCCCTATCCGGGGCTGATGGGCGCCATCGGGGCTGCACTCCTGGTGAAGGAGCAGACAGAGGAAGCCCTGGCGGCCGGGACCTTCAGAAAGACCTTTATCGGGCTGGACGCCCTGGACCGCTTCAGCTACACCCAGGAGCCGAATCTGGTGTGCCCCTTCTGCGGCAACCACTGTAAACGCACCGTGGTCAGTTTCCCGAACGGAAACTCCTGGGTCACGAACAACCGCTGCGAACGCGGAGAGATCCTCGGAGACCCGAAGGACAGCGCAGTAAGGGAAAAGCTTGCCGCGGCAGAAAAGAAAAGGCGCAGCGTCCCGGATCTCTATGAACTGCGGCAGGAGCTTCTGTTCCGGGAATACCCGGCGGAGCTCTGTGCGCCGGAGAGAGACACAGTCATCGGCCTGCCGCGGGTCCTTCTCAACTGGGAGTTCACACCCTTCTGGACCACCTTCTGGCGAAGCCTCGGCTTCAAGGTCCTCCTGTCTCCGAAAAGCTCCAGAAAGCTCTACGAATCAGGACTTTCCGCCGTGACATCCGACACGGTCTGTTTCCCGGCGAAGCTGGTCCACGGACATCTGCGGGCGCTGAAGGACCTGGGCGTGGACAGGATCTTCCTTCCGTCGGTGACAGCTGTGCAGTCGGAAAACCGGGAGAAGACCAGCGAGTCCATGTGCGCCGTGGTGAAAGGCTACCCTATCGTCATACGGAACTCCGACAACCCCGCCGAAAAATGGGACATTCCCTTCGACGCACCGCTGTTCCACTGGCACAGAAGAGCAGACATGCACCGGCAGCTGAAGGAGTATGTGTCCCGGGAGTTCGGGATCTCCGCCGCGAGCTGTGAAAATGCGGTCCGGCAGGCGGAAGCAGCGATGGATCGCTTCCACAGGGACCTTTCGGAAGCGGGCCAGCGTGTTCTGGACCAGGTGACAGAGCGCGGGGAGTTCGCGGTGGTACTGGCATCCCGGCCCTACCAGAACGATGAACTGGTGAACCACGGCCTGTCCCGGATGTTTACCTCCATGGGGATCCCGGTGCTGACCGCGGACGCAGTCCCTGGCGTCAACGACGTGGATCTGAGCCGCAGCCGCCTGGACATCGTGAACAATTTCCACGCGAGAATGCTTGGTTCCGCGGTCCTTGCCGCGGAGAACCCGAACCTCGAATACGTACAGGTGGTCTCCTTTGGCTGCGGACACGACGCCTATCTGACGGACGAGATCATCCGGCTGATGGACGGCATCTCCGGAAAGACGCCCCTTGTGCTGAAGCTGGACGAGAGCGATGTTCAGGGGCCTCTGCGGATCCGGGTGCGCTCCTTTACAGAGACCGTGCGCATGCGGAGAAAGCGTGCCGCTGCCGCAGAGACAGACATGGCCGCAGACACAGCAGCAGATCAGGAGATCCGGGAACTGCCGGACCCCTATCCCGTAAAATTCCTGAAAAAAGACATCAAAGAACGAGTGGTCCTGGTCCCGAACACCAGCCACGCCTTCTGCGAAATCCTGTCCGCCGCCTTCCGCACGCAGCATATCCGGGCGGTGCCGCTGCCGCTGGGATACGGAGATGCAGTCCGGAACGGGAAGCGCTACGTGCACAATGATATCTGCTTCCCGGCGCAGATGGTGATCGGAGAGATCATCAGTGCCCTGAAGTCCGGAAAATATGATATCGGATCCGTCGGCGTCGTCATGGCGAAATATATCGGTGACTGCCGGCTGACCCACTACAGCGCGCTGCTCCGGAAAGCGCTGGATGACGCAGGTTTCAAAACCGTGCCGATCATCACCAACGACCAGGAGGATGAACGCGGCCTGCACCCGGGATACCGGATGAATCTCCGGTCCCAGGCCCGCCTGGTCTTCGCTCTCCCGATGATCGACGTGCTGGAGGAACTGCTGCGGAAGACCCGGCCCTATGAACTGGAGGAGGGATCCGCGGACCGTTCCTTCGGTCTCGCCCTGAAGGAAGTGGTAAAGGGCATGGACCGGGGCATCCAGGGTGCAAGAAAAGGCTTTAAAAAAGCGATCGACATCATGAACGGCATCCGCTGCGATTTCACAAAAAAGAAGCCGAAAGTGCTGATCGTCGGGGAATACCTTCTGAATTTCCACCCCGGCGCCAACCATGAGATCGAGCGGTACCTGGAGAAGAACGGTTTTGAAGTGATCGAGGCGCGGATGACGGACGTGATCCGGAAGACCTACTTCTACCAGAACGCCCAGGTGAAGGAGTACCACATCCGGAAAAGCTTCCGGGAAAAGTCGCTCCTTCAGATCGAGGACAGTCTCTTTGATCTGGCCCAGAACGCGGTGGATGCCATTGCGAAGCAGAGTCCGCTGTACCGCCCCGCCCCCAGGATGCAGGACATCGTGAAAGACAGCGATCCCATCATCCACCACACCTTCGACGCGGGCGAGGGCGTCCTGATCCCCGG
>CACZFV010000152.1 GCA_902780465.1 uncultured Lachnospiraceae bacterium | reverse complement strand
TGTACCAGTCGTTGTAGACGGCATCCGAGGTATTGGACCCGGTCTTGGACTTCACGATGCCATTGGGCAGCGGTGTCGCCGTGATCGAGATCTTCTCGGTCTTCACATTCGTCTTGTCTTCCTTGGTATCGCCCTCCATGGCAGGTCTTGTTGCACTGCAATAGTACATGCAGTGGCGGATCTGCTTCTTATCACCCGTGAACTCGAAGAGCAGGGCAAAATGCGCCGGCTCCGCGTCCTTGTTCTCCACGATGACCCCGTTCGCGTCCTCCGTCTCCTTCAGGACATCCTTCAGGAAGCTCTCCGGGATCATGGCAACCTCCAGGTCACCGGAATAACCGGTATTCGTTGCCACCAGGAAATACACGGAATCATCCGCATAGAAGGGATCATTATCACCCTCCGCACTCAGCGAGAGGGACACCGCGCCGGGAATCTGCACCGGCTTTTCAAACGTCACGTTCTGGGAATCGTCCATCGTCGCAACCGCGTAATGGCAGTTCCTCAGACCGAACTTAACCTTGTTCTTTACTGCAGCCATCTCTCAGTCCTCCTTTATGATCTGCGTCTGATAAAGCACCTCGTACATCCGCTCATCCGGGATCCAGACCTCCGTCTTCACATACGGACACTGATGCTCCGTCAATATCGTTTCCAGCTTCCTCTCCAGCTCCGGATCCTTCCGGTCCGTATACAGCTCCACGTTCAGGTTCTCGACCTTCTGGTAGACCGTATCGTCAGCAAAGACGTTTTCCGATTCCGGAAAAAGAAACACCAAAAAAGGCGGATCCGGAGATTCGCCCTCAGCAAAATGATCGTAGGCAAGCGGCAGGCCGGCTGCCTGCAGCATCGCCATGGTTTCATCGTATGTCACATCAGCCTCCTCCCTCCAGCTTCCGTTTGATCTTCTCTACAAGCTCCGCTTCTCCCCTCTGCTCAGCAGGCCTGATATGAGGAATGGCAGCCACCCTGCCTCCGCCCCTCTTGGCATGACCGTTTTCCAGGAGATGCGCAATCTGATACCGGTTTCTGGAATGGACCACAACCTCGATGGATTCCGCGGTCTCTGCTGTTTTCTTCACCGCCCAGGATTTCTTGTACTTTCCCGTCCTGACCGGTGCGTTGGCGGAGATGTCCTTCTTGACATCGTTCCCTGTCTCCCTGACTGCTTCCTTCAGATCCTCGGCAGCCATATCCCGGTATTTTTCCAGCTCGCCCATAATGGCGTCCGTCATTCCGTCAATTGTCACCCTGTCGCTCATGACTTCTCCTTGTAAAGCTTCCCCGTGAACTTCAGCGACCTATGCTTATAGCCCATCGGATTCACAAAAATAATGTTGTAGGTCTTTCCTTCGCAGATGATCCTGTACTTCGTTGATTCCACCGCTGCCAACTCCGTGCACCACCTTGTCGTGAAGTTCAGTGTCTCCTCCGGATTGATGACCACGCCCTTGTCCTCGGACCCGTAGCTGTCCGTCCCTATCGTGGCCCATGCGGAAAAGTAATCCTTCCATCCGCTCGTGTGATTGCCGTACCTGTCCGTCGTGACGGCATTCACCTGAAACAAAATCCTCTTATGGAACTTTGCGATGTTCATGTAATCACCGGCCTCCCTTCCCGGATCGAGAAAAGAAGGTTCCGGAGCGTCATCACAAGCTCGTGATGATCCGCCTCCTCCCGGTGCTCATACAGATACCCAAGCGTAAACAGCACCGCCGTCTTCATCAGCTCCGCATGCTCCGGGACTTCCTCCTCCGGAAGCCTTGCCACGTCCATTGCCAGCTTCTCCGAAGCGGTAAGCAGGCTCTGGATCAGGGAATCTTCGTCACCGGTATCGACCCTGAGATATGCTTTCGCCTCTTCTATTGTTACCAGAGCCATACTCACCTCCAAAGCCTAAGGCCCCGGCTTTCACCGGAGCCCTTTCATTTCATCCTTGATCAGGATCCCGCCTTCATGTCGAGGATCTTGATACCCTCAGACAGGATCAGCTTGCCATCTACACGCTCGGTGCAGGTGAAGCCCACCTGGCCGTTCGTTGCGTACAGCTCGTTCAGGCGCTTGATGGTCCTTCCGGATCTGTCAGCGATCCAGTAGGAGGAGAAATCTCCGAATGCGACCGCTCTTGCTCCAGCGGCAGCGACAGGAACCTTGGGAGAGGTGTAAAGCTCGTATCCCAGGAGTCTGTCCGGCTGTCCGAGCGTCATGGAGGGCTGCCACATGTAGGCGCCGTTGCCGTCCTTCAGCTTTCTCACTGCAGCCACGGTCTGGTCGTTCATCAGGAACTTCGCGTTCTTCCTGTAAGGAGCCTTCAGGGAATAAACCAGGCTGATCAGGTCATCCGCAGTAATAGCGGCACCTGCCTGCACGCCCTGAGGCGCTCCGCCCTTTGCCTCCGGAATAAAGAGACCGGTCGGTCTGTCGATCTCCGTCTGGCCGGACTGGACAGCGCCGTTGATGAAGGCCTCTTCCTCTGCCTCACCGAAGGCTCTTCCGAACTCCTCGGAAATGTAGCCGGCGATATCGAAGGCGGCGTCCGCAAGCAGCTCATCGGATACCTTGATCAGGTCCGTAAGCTTGAAGGCACCGATCGTCTTCTGGCTGAAGGAAGGATCAGATTCCTGATACGCCCCGTTCTCTGCCGTCCAGGACGCGACGGTATGCCCGTTTGCAACCGGGATCTTCCTCTCGTTCTGCGTAGTGATCACCTTGCAGCCGATGGTACGCATGACGTTGTTCTCATCCAGCGCCTTTACCAGAGTCCTCTCGAACTCCGTCGGCACAAGATAGCCGCCGTTGCCGTCCGTTCCGACCTCAAGCACGTCTCTGAGAATCGGATTGGGTCTTCTGAGATTGTCCCAGAAAGCCTTGCCGTATTCATCAGACGCAACCCCGCTCTTCTCGGGACCTGCCTTCTGCGCCGGTCTGTCCGTAATCGGCCTGCTGGTCGGCTGGTTCAGCATCTGGTCGATAGCCTCCTGCCTCTGCAGGCGCTCGATATCCTTCGTGAGGTCCGTGACCTCCTTCTCCATGCGGTCGTAAACTGCCGCATCCTCAGCGGAAACATTGCCGCCGTCCTGAGAATGGCTGTCCAGGAATTCCTTTGCGGCGTTCCATGCCTTCGCTCTCTTCTCCATCAGATCCATAATCTTGCTCATTGCTTTTATCCTCCTTAATGTGAGAGAAGAGACAGTCTCTTCTCAAGCTGTGCGACCGGGATTCCGGTCTCCTTCGTTTCAACTCCATGCTTCTCTGCCGCTGACTCTTCTTCCGAACCAGCCTTGTGTCTGTCCTTCGGAATCAGCCTCGACAGCAGGGAATCCGTAACTGCCTTCCTGCTGAACAGCATCTCGACGCCTGGCTCCTTGCTGTCCGCTGCTTCTTCCTGATCCTTGTCAAACAGGATCTCATCAGCAAAGCCCAGCTTGACGGCCTCCCTGGCGTTCATCCAGGTCTCTGCGTCCATGAGCTGCGAGATCTTGTGCCGTGACATGCCGGTCTTGATCTCGTAGGCATTCATGATGCTCTCCTTGACCTCACTTAACATGTCGATGGCCTTCTGCATCTCTTCGGCATCCCCGATGGCAACTGTCGCCGGATTGTGAATCATCAGCATGGCCACCGGGCTCATGCAGACCTTCGTGCCGGCCATAGCAATCACGCTTGCTGCCGAAGCTGCTAGGGCGTCAATCTTGACGGTCACATCGCCCTTGTAGTCCATCAGCATGTTATAGATCTGCGCTGCCGCGAAGACATCTCCGCCCGGAGAGTTGATCCACAGCGTGATGTTCCCGCTGCCGGCATTCAGTTCATCCTTGAACAGCTGCGGCGTTACCTCATCCCCGAACCAGGTCTCATCTGAAATTTCCCCGTCGAGGTATAGTGTGCGGTCGGATCCGAATGCATCCTGACCTTCGTTCCGCACCCAGTTCCAGAACTTTCTTTTCATAAGTCTCCTCCATGTCTCTGTATCTGCCTTTTCCCGGTTTCCCAGGGATCTTGCCTCTGCGCTTTTTCTTCACCAGTATCCTCCGATCCTGATCTTGATGTTGCATCTCCTGCATTCTGGCTGCCATCGCTGTAGGAAATCGTGCTTGAAAGCTTCGTCATGTTCCCGTTCACGAGGTAGAGATTTCCGCCATCCTCATCCGGGATCAGGTCCAGGTTCTCCAGACTGCGGATATCATTTGCGGACATCCAGCCGTTCTGGCGTCCGACCGCGTAGCCCTGCATGCGGCTCTGGTAGTCGCCTCTCAGAAGCCCGTCCACGTTGAACTTGAAGAAGTAATCCTTCTTCTCCTCCTGACTGAGGAGCGACCGCTCCATGGACTGCTCCCAGCGGCATACCCAGGGATCCAGCGTGTACTTCACGAATTCCAGCGACTGCTGCTCGATGTTGTTGAAGGAGCTCTTCTCAAGGTCGCCGATCATATGCGGCGGAATCCGAAAGATCCTTGCGATCTCATCAATCTGGAACTTTCTTGTCTCCAGGAACTGAGCCTGTTCCGGTGAAATGGAAATCGGCGTGTACTTCATTCCTTCTTCCAAAACAGCAATCTTATTCGCATTGCCGCTTCCTCCGAAGGTAGCCTGCCAACTTTCCCTCACCTTGCTCGGATCCTTAATGGTTCCCGGATGCTCCAGCACGCCGGAAGGAGCAGCGCCGTTTGCAAAGAACTTACTGCCGTATTCTTCCGTAGCGATTGCCAGGCCGATCGCATTCTTCGCCATTGCAATCGGTGAATAGCCAACCAGACCGTCAAAGCCAAGTCCCGGAATATGCAGCACATCATGAGGCTGGAGCCTTACTGTCCTTCCAACCTTGTTGGTGCCTTTTCTTCCGTCCACATCGTCCGAATCATAGACGGTGTATTCGTAATAAAGCCTTCCGTGTTCATCACGATCCACCTTCATCCGATCCGGCATCAGCGGATACAAAGCCACAACTTCACCCTTGCCGTTGCGGATGATCTGCGAATACGCATTTCCCCACAGAAGCAGGTGCGTCATCAATGTCTCCCTGAAAATGAAGGAAGTCATCTCCGGATTCGGCTCATCATGGAGCAAAAAATAAAGCGGATGTTCCACCGCT
>CACZFV010000151.1 GCA_902780465.1 uncultured Lachnospiraceae bacterium | reverse complement strand
CGCTGTAGAACGAGACCAGCTCCTCTTCTGTCTTCAGCTTCCGCGCCCCGTTGGCGCCGACGCCGATATCGGGCTTTACGATGACCGGGTATCCGACCTTGGCAGCGAAAGCCTTCCCGGATTCCAGGTCCGAGACAAGATGCTGACGCGCGGTCGGGATCCCTGCCTCCAGGAAGATCCTCTTCATTCCGGATTTCCGGACCAGATCCCCGATCCCGTCCTCCTGTGTTCCGGAAGTGATATTGAAATCCGTACGCAGGCGGGCGTCCTGAGGAAGCCAGTATTCATTCAGGGAATCCAGCCAGTCGATCCTGCCGTACTTGTGGATATAAAACCCGACTGCGCGGTACACCTGGTCATAGTCTTCCAGGGAATTCACGTAAAAATATTCCGTCAGGACCTGTTTCAGACGATCGTTCAGTGTGTCGTAGGGCACGTCTCCGATGCCGAGCACATTTACGCCAAGCTGGCTCAGACGGTCGCAGAACAAGGTGCAGGTGACAGGGTATGCCGGTGAAATAAAAACATAATTCATAGAAGGACCTCCTTGGTACCGCAGTTAAGCTTTCCTGGTTTTCCGCGCCGCCAGCGCAAGCCGGATATTGTAGTAAAGGATCCCCGAAATTACGATGGCCGCTCCCACAAGGGAAAGCTTTCCCAGCATCTCCCCGTAGAACACCGCCACAAGGACAGGATTCAGGATGGGCTCCATCGCGTTGATAATGGATGCCGTGACCGGGTCTGTGTATTTGGTTCCCGTCGTAAAGAAAATGTAGGCGAGTCCCACCTGCACTGCTCCCAGGACAAAGACCGCCAGCAGGACGCCGGGCGTGAAAACTGTCTCTCTGAGTACAAAGGGCGAGAGGAATATCCCGCATCCGAGCTGTCCGAAAAACACCGAGGAGAGCGCATCTCCCTTCGGGAACTGGTTCAGCATGAATACTACTGCATAGAAAACGCCGGACAGCAGAGCAAGGCTGTCTCCAAGCCATTTCCCGGTGGAAAGACCCTCAAAGAAAAAACACAGGATCCCCGCAAGGACAATGATGATCGCGGTGATGGCCGTCCGGTCCGGTTTCTGCCCGAACATGAGATACATCAGGATGATGATCCAGATCGGCGCGGTGTACTGCAGGATAATGGTGTTTCCCGCTGTAGTCAGCTTGTTCGCTGCAGCGTACAGTGTTGTTGTACCCGCAAGAGCGAGGGCCCCCATCAGGACCGTGGGATTAAACACGATCTTATGGTGGATCGCGCGGATATAGAGACCGATCACGATACAGGCGATCACATTCCTTACACCGTTGATGGCCAGCGGATTCCAGGGGATCAGCTTCATCAGAAGCCCGCCCAGGGAGAAGCAGAGGGACGCGGCCAGCACAGCCGCGGTCCCCATGGTTTTTTTGTCAGCAAACAAAGTGCTCATGTGGTTCCCCGCGATTTCTTTCAGCAGATGCAAGTGTTTTCAAGTCTGCTGACTATTTACGGAAAATATTATACACCAACACTGTGCTGCGGAAAAGCGGGACTTGAACATCATCACCTGCCGCCCCGGCGCCTGGTCCTGCTGTAGAAGATCTCCGCCAGCTGTCCCGGCGTCATTGCGGCGCGTTCTTCTCCGGAGAGATCCATCCGGATCTTTCCGCTGTCCAGGAGGATGGTCCTGGTGCCGTACTCCAGGGCGTAGTCCATATCATGCGTGACCATCAGCGTTGTGATCTTTTTTTCCTCCACGATCTTTTTCGTGAGTTCCATGACCTTTTCAGCCGCACCGGGATCCAGTGCTGCCGTATGCTCGTCCAGAAGCAGGAGCTCCGGCTCCGCGATCGTCGCCATGATGAGGGAGGCGGCCTGCCGCTGTCCCCCGGAGAGAAGGCCCATCTTCGTCTTCATCCGGTCCTCCAGCCCCATGCCGAGACGGGACAGAACTTCTTTGAAATACGCGCTGTCTTTCCGGTTCAGAGCGAAAAAGGAAGGGGATGCCTTTCTCGTGTAGGCGAGGGCCAGGTTTTCCTCCAGCGTCAGGTTCGGCGCGGTGCCCCGGAGCGGGTTCTGGTACAGGCACCCGATGTCATAGGCTCTTCTGTAATCCTTCATGCGGGTGATGTCCCTGTCTCCCAGGATCACCCTTCCCTCGTCAGGGAACATGCTCCCGAGGATGATGTTGAACATCGTCGATTTTCCGGAGCCGTTGGAGCCCAGCACTGTCACGAACTCTCCGGCTGACACTGAAAGATCCAGGTGGTCCAGGGCGATCTTTTCATTCACCGTGCCCGGCTCAAAGATCCTGACCACATTTTCCAGTCTGAGGGCGCTGCTCATACCTGTCCGCCTCCTTTCTGTCCCCTTTGTCCCGTCACGCTCTTCCTCCTCTGGGTGACCACGGGCACCGCGAGGGCCGCGATGACGATCAGCACCGACAAAAGCTTTACGGAATAGCTCGGCAGGTCGATCTTATAGGCCGCCTGGATGATGCAGCGGTAAATAAGGGACCCTGCACCCGCCGCGAGGACCTGCTGCGTCACGGAATGTCTGCCGAAGATCGTTGTCCCGATAACGACGGATGCGAGGCCCATGACCATCATCCCCGTCCCGCAGTTCAGATCAGCATACTGCTGATACTGGCAGAGCAGTGCGCCTGAAAGGCCCACAAGGGCGTTGGCGATCATGATCCCGCCGACCCTGGCGAGATCCGCGTTGATCGAAGAAGACCGCACCATCTCTTCGTTGTCGCCGGTGGCGATGATCGCCATTCCGCGCCTTGTCCTTAAGAACAGGATCAGGACTGCTGCCGTCAGCGCCGCGATGATCCCTGTCAGGAGACATGCCGAGAGGGAGGAATCCAGGCTTCCTCCCAGTGCGGACTGAAACAGTTTGTAGACGGTGCGGACCGGCGACGGCACCTCGACCCCCAGATCATTCAGCGACATCCTTTGCAGATAACGATTGGACTGACCACCGAGCATAGCGTAGTTCACGGTGTAAAGCCCCGTCATGGTGAGTATTCCCGACAGGATCGCCTCGATCCTGAGCTTCGTTTGAAGCAGTCCCGTACAGGCACCGGCGAGGGCTCCCGCAAACATCCCGGCGAAAAGCCCCGCGACCGGGTGCCCCAGGATCGCCGTCTGGGCACAGACCGTCATGCCGAACACAAAGCTTCCCTCCACAGAGAGGTCCGGCGTTTTCAGTATTCCGAAGGAGATGAAGACGCCCAGCGCCATGGGCGCATAAATAAAGCCCTGACCGAAAGCCGATACCAGCATATCCAGAATCATAGTTTTCTCCTGCCTTACTGATTGAAATGGCTGGTCCCGTCCTCTTCCACAAGGACCTCGAAGCCTTCGTAGGCGGACTCAGGAAAATCTCCGCTGAAGTCCTTCACTGCTTTCTTGTTCACAAACTTCGCGTATTCCGCCAGAGTCTCATAGGGAATATCCGACGGCTGTTCCCCAGCCCTGATGCGCTTAACGATCTCCGCCACCTGCTCTCCCAGCTGGACATAGTTCACACCAACCGTGGCAAAACCGCCGTCTGCCACCATGGAGTCCGCACCGCAGTAGATCGGGATCTGCTTCGGATAAGCCGCGGAGGTGTATGTTGCCATAGCGCTGGCAATGGTATTGTCGTTGCCGGTATAGAGCGCTTCTACTCCCTTGCTGAGAAGGGATTCCACCGCAGTCTGCAGTTCGGAGACGTTGGAGATGGAGGTCTCCTCATAGGCAATGCCGTTCTCGTCGCAGTACTTCTTCGCCGAATTGATGGTAGATACAGAATTTGTCTCACTGGAGGTGTAGACGAAACCGATCTTTTTGCATTCCGGCTGGAAATTGTACACCAGCTTCACGATCTCGTCAGCGGGGATGTTGTTGGAGACGCCCGTGATCATTTCACTTCCCTCTCCCGTCAGGCCTGCTGCCACCGGGTCAGATACTGCGGCAAAGACGATCGGGGTCTTTTCTCCGTCATAGACCGCTTTGGCTGTCTGGGCCGTGGAGGTGGCGATGGGAACGATGATGTCGGTCTTTTCGCTCTTCAGGTTCTGAAGGATGGAGGTGAGGGCCGCCGTGTCGCCGTTGGCGTTCTGCGTCACGATCTCAATGCCTGGATCCTCCGCGAGGTTTGCGATGATGGTCTCCCGGATCTGGTCCAGGGAAGTGTGGGTCATGGGCTGGACGATGGCCACCCTGACCTTCTTTCCTTCCGCGGCAGCCGGCGCGGGCTGTGCCGGTGCGGCCGGAACTTCCGATGCCTTCTCCGCCGGAGCAGCCGCAGTCCCGGCTGTGCCGCTTCCTCCGCATCCCGTAAGCGCCGCTATCATGACTGAAATCGCTGTCATAGCTGTAAGCATGGTCTTTTTCATTTGTTTTCCTCCTCGTCTGTATTTTTTCTTGCTATGTTTTTTCTGACTATGTTTTTTCTACTTGTTTTTCTGTCTCTGTATCTTTACTTTCTTCCCGCGATCCGGATGTGCTCCCGGATGACTTCGCAGGAATGGTGCAGCTGCTCTTTCTCTTTTTCCGATAGTGACAGTTCGATGATCTTCTCAATTCCTCCGGAGCCGATTCTGCAGGGCACACCGCAGTGGACGCCGTTCTCCCCATACTCTCCTTCCAGAAAGGCAGACACCGGGAAGATCCGCTTTTCGTCGAGGAGGATGCATTTCACCAGATCTGCCGCGGCAGAGCCGATGCCGAATTCCGTCGACTTTTTGCCTTCGATGATGATCATCCCGCTCTCTCTTGTATCTTTCAGAAGATCCTCTTCCGAAAGTCCGTACTCCGCCGTTCCGAGTCCGCCGATCCTCACAGCTCCGAAGGGGATCATGGAGGAGTCCCCATGTTCACCCAGGCTGAAAGCCTGAATGGAGGCTCTGCCTGCCCCTGACCTTCTGCTGATCGCCCGGACAAGGCGGGCTGTATCAAGAAGCGTCCCGGTCCCGAAAGCCCGCTCTTTTTTCAGTCCCAGGCCCTTTCTCATATAGTCGGCGATGACGTCGCAGGGATTCGTGACAGAGATGAATATCCCCGGAATCGGAAAATGCTTCAGGGAAGTGATCAGTTCCTCTGCCATTTCCGCGGATCTGCCGAGAAGATCCAGCCGTGTCTGCCCCGGCTTTCTT
>CACZFV010000150.1 GCA_902780465.1 uncultured Lachnospiraceae bacterium | reverse complement strand
TGTCGGTCTGGTGGAAAGCCTCCTCTGCCTTTTTCAGGCGGAGTGATCCTCCCGCATTGTCAAAGAAAAGCCGTTTCCTACCATAATAGTCTTCATCCACGTAATAAAACTGTGCGCGGATCTTTTCCAGTTCCTCTTCTGTAAACATTCTGTTTGTATATGTACTCATGGTTCCCTCCGGAGTCGATCAGATCACTTCTTTTAATAAAAAGTGTAGCACTGATCCTCTGAAAACAGTATTTCTTTTTACAGACACTTTCAGTTTTATTTAAGCTTTTGATATTATATTAAGTCGAAACAAACGAATAAAGTATCGTGCAGTGAAAACGTAAGTCCGGATACTTTTAACACAAGAGAGGAAGATGACATCATGAAGAGAAGACTGGTAAGTATCCTGGCGGCTGCTGCGATGATTATTACTGTCGGGTGCGGGAGCACACCCGCCCAGACTGCAGAAACTGAAGCCAAGGCTGCAGAAACTACAGTGCAGACTACAGAAGCAAATGAAACGAGCAAGACTGCAGAAACTACAGCCCAGGCAGCGGAAACAACAACGCAGGCAGCGGAGTCTGCTGCACAGGAGGAAGAAAAAAAGCCCGGCGGCCCGGGAGGACCTGGCGGTCAGGGCGGCCCCGGCGGACAGAGGGGCGGCGGAATGCAGGACAAGTCCTCCGACACGGAGCTGCAGGCTATGATCAGTGAAGTTGCGCCGAAGTTTGAACTCCTGACCTATGAGGATGCTGAGAGCGGCATTTCTCTCCAGTACCAGCTGTTTGTGCCGGAGAATTACGATCCGTCCGTGAAATATCCGCTGCTCCAGTTCATCCCGGACTCCAGCGTGGTCGGAAAAGGCGCGGAGACGGTCCTCACCCAGGGATGGGGCGGACTTGTTTTCGCATCGGAAGAGGAACAGGCAAAGCATCCGTCCTTCGTGGTGGTGCCGGTCTTTACGGAGACAGTAGTGAATGACAATTTTGAGCACAGCGCGCAGATCGATGCTGCAGTGCGGCTGATCCAGTCTCTGACAGAGGAATACTCCATCGACATGGACAGGATCTATACCACGGGGCAGTCCATGGGCGGAATGACTTCTTTCTATCTTAATACCGCATATCCGGATCTTTTTGCAGCGTCCCTGTTTGTCGGAAGCCAGTGGGACAACAGCATCCTGAATGTCCTGGAGGACAAGGAGTTCTTTTATATCGTGGCAGCGGGAGATCCCCGGGCATCGGAAGGACAGGCAGGACTGAAGGCAGTCTTTGACGAGGACCAGGCCGCGTACAGCAGCGCAGAGTGGAGCGCAAAAGATCCGCAGGAGACTCAGAATGCCGCGGTCGAAGCGATGCTTGCAGAGGGGAACAACGCGAATTTTGTGACCTTTACCCTGGACAGCACAACGGCGGACGGAAGCTCAGGCAGCACCAAGGCCGGAGAGCATATGACTTCCTTCGACTACGCTTATAAGATCGAAGCAGTCCGCGACTGGTTGTACAGTCAGTCTAAGTAAAACAGATATATCGTATTGACAGGCCCTGTGGTGCAGTGAACGCTGCAGCATGGGGCTTTTTCTTGACGCGTCCTGCTTCGTAAGTTATAGTCCCCAATGGATGACAGAAAACGCGTATTAATTGTGAGAGCCTATGCATCATCTGACGATCGTCAAAGGACGAAGGATCAATAAAATACTGTGTTTCATTTGTCTGATCCCGGCTGTGATCTTTCTCATCTTTGCGGGGATCATTTCTGCGTGCGGGAAAGAGCCGCTGGCACAGACGTTTTTGATCATTGGCGCGGTCACAGGCGGATTCGCGCTTCTCTACGGTGTTCTGTGGCTGATCTTTGCTTTCCTGGAAGGTAAACGGCAGCGGGCGCTTGAGAAGATCAACGCCGAAAAAGCAGGACAAAGAGAAGCGGAATTTACATGCAAAGAATATCTGCTTCCTAGAGAGAAGCTGACGCGGGCTGCCCGAAAAAGATTCCGGGAGATCGTGATATGGTCCTGTATGATCGCGTTCCTTACCTCGGCCGGCATCCTTCTGCTGCTGTTTTTCAGCAAGGCCTTGAAAGAACCTGCTCAGATTCTGTACACTTTGATGTTCGGCGTCATGATCATGCTTCCTGGCATTCTCATCCAGCTTGAGATCTTGAACCGGTACGCTTCTTCTGTTCCGGGGAAAGTCGTCCTGTTTCCCGGGAAAATGGTGGTCGATCAGACAGTTTACGCAGCTTCTTCCATAAAGAATATACGTATTACATCAAGTGAAGTAATGAATCCGAATTCCCCTGCAGTATACCGTGAGATGCGCATCAATTACGGAGAAGGCTCTAATTGTATTTACAGGATCGACTACCGTATGCGGGGCGATCCGCAGAAACAGCCTGAATGGGCAGAATATCCCGGATTTGTTTCTGATCTGTATGCCTGGGGAAATGAGAACAGAGTCGTTGTGACCGTCGATTATATGGATTAGTGAGTGACGATTATAGGGCAGACAGAAAAAAGGTTCCGGGACCAGAAGTTAAGCCCGGAACCTTTTTTTGAACCACGCCATGCAGCAGAGGCACATGACGATCTGCAGCGCCGAAGAGCAGGGCGTGGCGAGTCCGATGTGGAACAGAGACACAGGGACTCTGCGGCTCATGAGCCAGGATACCGGCACGCGCACAAGGAATGCGCTGATGATCCCCTGGGCCATCACAAAAGTCGTGAGTCCCACGCCGTTGTAGAATCCGATGAAGCAGAAGAAGACCGGCGTCAGCATGCAGTCGATGGCGTAGGCTTTGAGATAATCCGCCCCGGCTGCCGCCACTTCGAGATCCTTTGAGAACAGGGATGTGAGGATGTTCCCGTGGAAAAAGGAAAGATAGAACATCACCGTTCCCACTGCCAGTGACATGAGGATCCCGTACCGAAGCGCCTTTTCCGCCCTGTCGTATCTGCCTGCGCCCACATTCTGCGCAACAAAAGCGGACATGGACTGCATGAAGGCCACCGGCACCAGCATGATAAAGGCGCAGACCTTTTCCGCGACGCCGACGCCGGCGGAGGCAGTCACGCCGAGGGTATTGACGATCACCTGGATCAGCAGGAAGGAGATCCCGACCAGGAAGTCCTGCAGAGCGATGGGCAGGCCGATGCGGGTGATCCGGAGGATCATATCCCCGTGGAATCCGATCTGCGATCTTTGGAACTGAAACGGCAGCTCCTTTTTCCGGATCAGCAGAAGGGAGATAAGGACGCTGACTGCCTGGGCGAAAACGGTGGCGATGGCCGCGCCGGCGGTCCCCATGCCGAAGCCTGCTACCAGGAGAAGATCTCCCGCGATATTGAAGACGCAGGCGATCGCCACTGTGAGAAGCGGCGTCACCGAGTCCCCGATCCCGCGGAAAATGCTTCCGATCAGGTTGTAGCAGATAATGATGAGCGATCCCGCTCCGCAGATCCGCACATAATCCGTCGTAAGGGAAAATGCCTCCGCCGGGGCGTGCATCAGCTTCGCGATGGTTCCTGCGCCGGGCACGAAGAGGATGGTCATCACAAGCCCGATCGCAGTAAACAGCGCGATGCAGGCGCCGATGGTCCGTCCGCCCTCCTGCGGCTTTCCTTCTCCGATCTGTCTTCCGAGACACACGGTAGCCCCCATGGCAAAGCTTGCGACGAGATTCGTCATCGTCATCATGATCTGGGAGCCGGTGGAGACCGCAGACACGTCCGCCGGGATGCCGAACCGGCCGACGATCAGAAGATCTACCGCGCCGTACATTGCCTGAAGAAACAGCGCGGCCAGCACCGGCAGCGCGAAACGCACCAGGGGCACCAGAATGCGCCCTGTCGTAAAGTTATGTTCTTTTTCTCTTCTCATCCTTCTGTACCTCATATCCCGGACTTGAGACAGTCCGGAAAACAACAGGCCGGATAAGCTGCGGAGCATTTGCTCCGCCATCTTATCCGGCCTGTAAAAGCCCTCCGATGAACGGTTGATATTCTACGTCCTTCCGGAAGGAAAGTCAAGCCCAGTCGTTAACTGGTCATCACTTCAATTCCGCAGGTTTTAAGTTCTGAAGCGGTCTGGGTCCCGATCTTCTGATCTGTGATGACAGTTTTTACCTGGTCCTTCAAATTGAGCGGCACAGTGCCGTGTCTTGTAAATTTTTCGGACTCTGTCAGAACGATGACCTGGTCCGCCTGCCGGGCCATATCACGGACAGCCTGCGCACGCATCTGATCCTGGTTGGTAAAGCCAGTCTTCAGAGTCCATCCGTCCACGCCGATAAAGAACCGGTCGACCCAGAAATTTTCCGCGCACTGACGCACCATGGGACCGACCATGACCTGCGCATCCTGCTGATAGATCCCACCCAGAAGAATGATCTGGAAATCGGAGGAGCGGCGGATGTAATCGGCGATGAAGGCACTGTTCGTTATGATGGTCACACCGGCGCGCAGATCTGTGAGAGCAGCGGCCAGCAGTGCACAGCAGCTGCCGCTTTCGATCATAATGGTGTCGCCGTCTTTTACAAGCTCTGCAGCGCGCAGCGCGATCCCCCTTTTCTCCTCGTAATGATAAGCCAGACGACCCTTAATGTCATCCGTACTGGAGAGAACCGCAAAACCGTGTTCTCTGGTGATCAGCCCCTGCGCTTCCATGGCATCCAGATCTTTGCGGACAGTTACCTGGGAAACGCCCAGATGCGCTGAGATCCCGGCGACTTCCAGTTTCTTTTCTTTTACCAGAAGCTCCAGGATCTGACTGGTGCGGTCCTCTTTTCTTCTCATATAGGAAACCTCCCGTAAGAGTTATATCTGTAAATATCATTATAGCATCTTATGTTTGCTTTTTGGAAAATTTCCTTACGTTCATAAGTAATGAGCGAAGCGGAGCGTGAATGACCGCTTTGCCGGGGCTCAGAAAAAGCACTCCATACCGTGACTGATAAAGATTTTCTGGTATTCAGCCAGGTCTTCCGGATGCAGCGCTTTCACACCATTCATTTCATAATCCCTGTTCAGAAACTCATATTTACGCTCACCCATCTGGTGGAAGGGCAGGAGCTGGACACGCATCAAACCGATCTCATTCAGAAGAGCCGCTGTTCCTTCCGCGTCCGTCAGTTCCGCGTTGAAGCCGGGGATC
>CACZFV010000149.1:5183-10042 GCA_902780465.1 uncultured Lachnospiraceae bacterium | reverse complement strand
GGACAGGATAAGGGCGAAAAACGCAGTATTTCACGAATATAATGCATATATTGCGCGAACTGCGCACGCTGCACCTGCCGCATCTGCTGCACCTGCCGCTTTAAACTGACGAAGCAGTGTGACGTTTGTGTGATATTTCAGCTGTTATACTGGGCACAGAACAAAACAAAAAGACAGCAAAGAAAGACAGTAAAAATACAATAACTTATAGAGAAAACACGTCAGAAGAGGAGAAACATATAATGAAGATGAGAACGATCGCAGCGGCTCTTACAGCAGCAGTTATGACAGCAGCAATGACAGTAACAGCTTTCGCGGCAGCGGTTCCTTCCGGCCGGAACCTTCCGGAATTCCGCTACACGAACGACGCTCCCTACATGAACACGATCCTGGATTATGTGAAGAAGACAGATGGACAGTATTATGATGCGGGTGATGTGATGATCCCGAACTACATCGTGCTGAGAGCAGACGAGTCCGATCCGCAGGATGTGAAGATCTGGGGAAACTTCTGGACCATGAATTATGATCTGCAGGGAGACAACCTCTTCACGAAGAACGGCGGAGAAGTGTCGGGCCTGATCCACTTGAGGAAGACACCCGCTGGATATGAAGTGACAGGATTTGACAAGGTCGGCGACGGCAGCACCTACACACCGGATATGAACAGGATCTTTGGTGTGGATCAGGCACTCATGAACGCCTTCCGGAATCTGGATGCGGTGAAAGAACAGAACCGTGCGGACACGATCAGGAAATATGTCATGCAGAACGGTCTGAATATCAGAACCTACCAGGACTACGGCTGGGACAAGGTCCCGCTTTTCTGAACAGCCCTCTCTTACAGCGCCTCGGAGCTATATGCTCCGGGGCGCTGGTTCTTTATGCCCTGAAACTTGTGACGCTTTTTTTGTTGTGGGGTACTATATGAGAACAGCAGTCAATGGCATTCCTAAGGAAAGAATCAGCATCACGGTGGACGCGGAACTTCTGGAGAAGGTCCGCCTCCGGGCAGAACAGGATGACAGGTCGCTGTCCCAGTACATCAACCGCGTATTGAAAAAGGCTGTGCGGGAGCCGTCGGAGAAGGATTAATACCGGAATTAATTGCGGCGGACTGGATCAGAGGTTATACTGTTTCTGCAGACCCGGTCAGGGGAACCTGGTATTCTGAGAAACAACAGGAGGAGAACGTCCGCCATGGAGATCCGAAAAGTTACGACGAATCATCTTGTAAAAGGGGAGGATCTGAATCATCACGGCACCCTGTTCGCGGGGCGCGCCGCGGAATGGTTCGTGGAATCCGGATTTCTGGCTGCCGCTGCATGGGTGCCCACAGAGAACATCGTGCTCGTGAAGATCAATTCCATGACTTTTTCCAGACCAGTAAAACGGGGAGCAGTGCTGCGTCTTGACAGCGAAGTGGTACGCGCCGGCCGGACCAGCCTGGAGGCACATATTGAGGGCTCTGCAGGGGGCGTCATCTCCCTGGAGGGCTCCGTTACGTTTGTCAATGTAGACTCAGATGGCAAGCCGATGGCGCACGGGATCACAACTGATTAAATGCGGCACGGGATCTTGATTGGATCCTGAGGCGCCTTCTGCCCCGGTCATCTGAAAATATTGAGCTGCAAAAAAAATCACCGGACGACGATGCCGGTGATTTTTCCGTTTACGATGTTATAGAACCGGGGATGCTCCGGGTCTTCGCCCGGGCCGAGGATGCGCTCCAGGCGGGCGCTGGAGATCCACTTTCCGCCTGAACCAAAGCCTTCCGGCGCCATCCCGATGCCGGGGCCGATTTCCCCGTGCAATTCTTCAGGCAAGTTGAGATCAGCATCCACCGTCACCGATACATTCAGCTCTTCCGGTGTGATCTCCGTCACCGCTGTGAATTCCGCCGTCACCGCCGGGGCCTCCTCAGCTGCGGCCGTGGTCTCATCCGCCCATGCAGTCTCTGCCGCTCCGAACAGGACCATCAGTCCGGTCAGTGCGCCCACAAGCTGAGCGGAAAAGAATCTGCAGTGTTTATTAACGTAAGTCCGTACCATAGTATTCTCCTGTTCAGGTGTCTGCCGGAATAAGCCGGCAGGAAAGCTCTCGTTTTCGGTCTTCTCAAGTATATACACAGATCAGTCAAGTGATGCGTCACACTATAGTTTACAGGAATTACGGGGTGCTGAAAAGCCGCAGAAATTATATAATAAGATCATGGCAGAGCAGAGACAGCACAACAGAAGAAGACAGATCGACCTGGTGCGTGAGCCCATCTTCCCGGCGCTCACGCGTCTTGCCATGCCCATTATGGCGTCTGCCTTCCTTGCAACGGCGTACAATCTGACAGATATGGCCTGGGTCGGAACGCTTGGTTCGGATGCGGTGGCCTCCGTCGGGGTCGGCGGGATGTACACCTGGCTGTCGGCGGGAGTGATCCTTCTCGCCAGAATGGGCGGACAGGTAATGCTGGGGCAGTCTCTCGGTGCAGGAGACCGGGAAAAGGCAGGATGCTATGCCAGGGCTGCGGTCCATCTGGGGATCCTTCTGGGGCTTTTGTACGGAACAGTCTGCCTGACATTCACCCCGCATCTGGTGGGATACTTCCATCTCTCGGGAGCGGCGGTGATCCGGGATGCGGAGCGTTATATCCGGATCACAGGAGGGCTCGTGGTCTTTTTCTTCATGACATTTCTCCTCACCGGACTGTTCACTGCCCAGGGAGATTCCGCCACGCCGTTCCGGGCGAACCTTATGGGGCTTCTTCTGAATATGACCCTGGACCCGCTGATGATCCGGGGGATCGGACCGTTTCCTTCGCTGGGTGTCACCGGGGCTGCGGCGGCAACGGTCTTCTCCCAGTCCGTGGTGATGATGCTTCTGATCTTCTACCTTTTATCACCGGCCGGAGCGGGAAATGTGCTCCGGAGCGGGAGAGGCGGGCTGCATCCCGAGGAAATGTCCGTGTATGCCGACATCATCCGCATCGGACTGCCGACTTCGGTCCAGAACATGATCTACACGGGGATTTCCTTCGTGCTGACGCAGCTCGCCGCCGGATACGGCGATCTTGCCCTTGCGGTGCTCCGCATGGGGAACCAGATCGAATCCGTCTCCTGGAACATTTCCGATGGGTTCGCGGCCTCGATCAATGCCTTCACTGCCCAGAACTACGGCGCCCGGCAGCGGGATAGGATCCGGAAGGGATACGATATCGCGTTCCGCCTTCTGGGGAGCTGGGGACTTTTTGTCACGGCGATGTTCCTTCTGTTTCCTGAGCAGATCTCCGGGATCTTTTTCCATGAAGCCGAGGCGATCCGGGTGTCGGCCGGATATCTGCGGATCGTGGGACTCTGCGAGGCCTTCATGTGCATCGAGAGCATGACTGTTGGGGCGCTGTCCGGTCTCGGAAAAACGAGGCTCTGCAGCGCGGTCAGCATCGCCCTGACCGGAGCCAGGATTCCTTATGCGTGGTTTTTATGCCGCACCTCCCTGGGACTGACCGGGATCTGGTGGGCGCTTTCCATCAGCTCCATTTCCAAGGGGATCGTGTTTTTCAGCGTGATGCGGATGATGCTGGCAAAGGACGATAAGGCGTTTTTCCCGCCGGAAAAGGATGCGGAAAAGCCGCGGAAGAGGGATGCGGGAAAGACGCTGGAAAAGGAGCTGGGAGGGCAGTCGGGAAAGACGTCGGGAAAGACGTCGGGAAAGACGCCAGGAAAGACGCCGGAAAAGACGCCGGAAAAGGGCAAGTGGTCATAAAACATGTGGTTTCAAGATTTGTGGACACATTTTAGACGGAAATTTGACCTGATATGATTGCACATAAGCGGAAAAGAAATGTGGTGAATGGGTTTGGCGTAAGAATTGGGCGCGAAAATGTCAAATAGCTGTTTTTTTAGGAAAATACCCCAAAAAAGCAGGATTTGGTGTGTCCACTTTTTTCAAATTCAATGGATAATGACCACTTGAAAAAAGGTTTGAAAAAACTGGTAAAATCTCAAAATGTGAACACGAAAGAGACGACTGCAGAAGAGACGACCACAGAAGAAACGACTGCAGAAAAGACGACTGCCAGTGAGAAATAGCAAGAGGGAGCGGATGATGGACCAGAAGAAGGAGAGCGTGATGGTTCAGGGAAAGAAAAAAGAGCTGGATCCGGCGGCGCTGGCGCGGTTCCGGGATATGACGGAGACGCCGGTGCCGAAGCTGATCACGAGGCTTTCGGTCCCGACGATCATCAGCATGCTTGTGACGGCGATCTACAATGCCGCGGATACTTTCTTTGTGGGACGGATCTCGACGGAGGCCACTGCGGCAGTCGGGCTTGCCTTCTCTGCGATGGCGGTCATCCAGGCGCTGGGCTTCTTCTGCGGGCAGGGCTCCGGGAACTATCTTTCCCGGATGCTCGGCGCCGGAAAGCAGGAGGAGGCGGAGCAGATGGCGGCGACGGGGCTGGCCTTGTCCATGATCCTGGGGGTCCTGGTTGCCGCGGGGGCGATCCTGAATATCCGGCAGCTGTCCGCGTTCCTTGGCGCTTCGGGGACCACAGTGGAAGAGACCGTACGGTATCTCAGGATCATCGTCATCGGCGCGCCCTTCATGATGGGGCAGTTCGTGATCAACAACCAGCTCCGCTACCAGGGCAGCGCCATGTACGCCATGGTGGGACTTCTGTGCGGCGCCATCCTGAATATTTTTCTGGATCCGCTGCTGATCTTTGTGTTCCACATGGGTGTGGCAGGCGCCGCACTGGCCACCATCAGCGGCCAGATGATCAGCTTCTTCGTGCTGCTCCTCGGCAGCATGCAGGGCGCCAATATCCGCCTCAATGTGAAGAACGTGCGGCTGAACGGACACTTCCT
>CACZFV010000149.1:0-5178 GCA_902780465.1 uncultured Lachnospiraceae bacterium | reverse complement strand
CTGTTCCGGCAGGGACTGGCGGCAGTTGCGACGGTGCTTTTGAATCGGGCGGCTGGCGTCTACGGGGACGCGGCCATCGCCGGGATGAGCGTCACCACCCGCGTCGCCATGTTCGTCTCCAGCGCGCTGATCGGTTTCGGGCAGGGCTACCAGCCGGTGTGCTCCTTTAACTACGGGGCGGAAAAGAAGGGCCGGGTGCGGGAAGGCTTCTTTTTCTGTGTGCGCTACGGAACTATGTTCCTCAGCACGATGGCGCTTCTGTGCTTTATCTTCGCGCCGCACATCATCGCCTTTTTCCGAAACGACCCGGCAGTCATTGCCGTGGGGACCGTGGCGCTGCGCTGGCAGGCTGCTGCGCTCCCGCTGCTTCCTACGATCGTCATCACGAACATGATGCTGCAGTCCATTGGAAAGGGCGTGAAGGCTTCCATCACGGCGTCTGCCCGCAGCGGCATCTTTTTCATCCCGCTGATCCTGATCCTTCCAAAGCTCTTCGGGCTCCTGGGGGTGGAAATGACCCAGGCGATCGCGGATATCCTGTCCGTCTCCGTCTCCATCCCCCTGGCAGCGTCGGAGCTCAGGAAGATGGAAAGAGAGTAGAAAGCGCCGGGGCGATGGACACGCCGGTCTGAAGGCTGTAAGGGATCAGCATGGCCTGCAGCGCGTGGTACAGGTCGGATTTCCCCGGCCAGACCGTGCCGATGGGGCGGTTGTTCCTGTCAAGCTGATGGAACCAGGAGCCGTTCACATGATCCAGGACACAGGTGTCCAGGTACTGCATGAACATGGCGTAGTCCTCTTCGTAGCGGGGATCCTTCGTTGTCCGGTACAGGACAGCGGAAGAATTGATAGCCTCCGCCAGGGTCCAGTGCATCCGGTCGTGGACCACGGGAATACCTCTCCAGTCCGTAGTGTAGCAGAGACCCGGGGCGCCGTCCGCGTTCCAGCCGTCTGTGACGGCGCGGTCATAGAGACAGCAGGCCGCTTCGATGTACGGAGCCGCCTGGCCAGAAGATGTCTGGACTGGAGCCTGGCCCGGAGATGTCTGGACTGGAGCCGCCTGACCCGGAGCCTCCGAAAAATCCTGTGAGCCGACTGCACCGGTCCCGAAGGTGGACACGGCCCACTGGACGATGAGTCTGGCCCACTCGATGCCGTGGCCCGGCGTGGCGCCGTAGGGCTTGAAGGGATCGTCGGGACGGTCTTTGCTGCACTCAAGGTCCGGTTCCCACTGGTCGGTGAAGTGCTCCGGAATGCGCCACTTGTTTTCCCGCGCCCATCCGATGACGCGGTCGATGATCCTGCCCGCGCGGACGCGGTACTTCTCCTCCTCCAGGACATCTGCCGCGGCGAGGAAGGCCTCCACGGTGTGCATGTTGGCGTTGATACCCCGGTAGCTGTCCAGGACAGTGAATTCCGTGTTCCAGGTGTCGCAGGACATCCCCTCTTCTTCATTCCAGAAATACCGGTCATAAATATCCAGCGCTTCATCCAGGAGTTCCGAAGCTCCGGGGCGGCCGCAGAGGAGGGCGGAGGATGCGGCGAGGATCACAAAAGCGTGGGCATAGCACTGTTTGTCGGGGAGGATGCTTCCGTCCGCCCTGCGGCCGGCGTACCAGCCGCCGTGCTCTATGTCACGGAGCTCGCCTGTCAGGCCCTGAAGGGCCTCGTCGGCCAGTTCTTCGCTGCCCGGGTGTCCCAGGAGACTTCCAAGACAGTACACATGTACCATTCTGCTGGTGATCCAGGTCTCCCTGGGGCGGTCCTTCCAGGGTGTTCCGTCATCTCCCAGATAATAGGCGCCGCCTTCCGGAGAAGGAAAACGGTGGCCGAAGCGGAGAAGATTCCCGGCGTT
Organism: uncultured Lachnospiraceae bacterium; assembly: GCA_902780465.1. GTDB lineage: Bacteria > Bacillota > Clostridia > Lachnospirales > Lachnospiraceae > Moryella. The sequence goes on along the minus strand of CACZFV010000149.1, from coordinate 3,323 downwards.
CCTGCCGAGGAAGTCCTTGTTCTCTGCTGTGTCCAGCTGATACTTTTTCAATGACATAAAAAACCTCCCGCTGCTTCTGATATAGTATCAGTGTAAGCGCGGGAGGCAAGGAGGTCAAGAAGGGAAGCACATCCGGTGACGCGTGACCCTGGATCATTCGGCAATGCAGCGGACAGGGATCATCCTGCGATGCATACGGGTTCCGGAGTATAGAGAGATGCGCTGAGGCGCCGGAACAGGCAGAGGAGCCGGGCGAGTTTTTTCCGGTAGGCCCGGACGGCGGTCTCGGTGTCTGCAAGAAATTCCCGGAAGCCTTCGATATCAGTGTCGTCGATGTAGCGGAGACGGTCCCGCAGGACTTCCAACTGCTGCGTCAGGCGGGCGTGTTCTTTGCGGAGGTCGATGCGTTCCTCCGGTTTTCCGTAGGCTTCGGAGAGCATGCCGACATAGCGGTAGAGTTCTCTTACATTGGAGGAGAATGCCAGGGCGCTGGAGTACTCACGGCTGTCCAGGCACCCGTCATAGATGAGGCGGAGCGCCGCACGGTATTTCTTCGGGCGGTCCAGACAGGCCAGTTCATAGCAGCGCGCGTATTTCCACACCATATCGTCGATATCGTCAGGGTCCGCAGCCTCGTTCATCACGAGGTCCCAGCGGGCCGCTATTTTTTCAAGAAGTCCGCAGAGATCGAAAACAACTCCGGCAAGCTGCTCCGATACTGATCCGCGATAATCGATGCCGTCTTTCAAAAGCCGCATGCCTGCCTCCTTTCTGCGGACCCGGGATAAGAGGAACGTCCCGGGTCCGTAATTACTGAAATATGATCAGCTTTTGTTGTCTGGGGGACTGAGTTTGTGGCCCGGAGCTCTCCGGGTGTTTCGATCTTTGTTTCTGAGATGATTGTAGCAGGCAGGGCTGCACAGCATCCGTCAAAAGAAAAAAAGAACTGCCGTAATACGGCAGATCTCAGAAATAATGAATAATTTTTAATGGGGGTATATGAGACGACTCCTCAGCTGCACTCCCTCGAGCTGGCCGCTGCGCCCCTGCTTTGCAGCGCGCTTTTCACTTCATTTGGGGCTATACAGTTTAAGTCACCAACAGCACTCCCTTCGTTTTTTCAGCCAGGAGGGAGTGCTGCTGGTGACTTGCATCATATGGCCCCACAACAACAGAAAATTGCTCCATCCAGGCAGCAAAAACCTGGTTTAAAGGCCTGGACCAGGGAGTGCAGATCAGGACTTTGCCTGTATAGCCCCAGGCATCTTCAGGCCACCCTGGAATCTGGTCTTAGTTTGTTTCTCTGTCGTATGGATTTTGTCGTAAATCAAAGAACTGCCGCGATGCGGCAGTTCTTTGATAAAAAGTTCTCAGATGTCCAGCAGGTCGCTGTAGACCTTCAGGGCGCCGTCGGTGTCGTGGGCCAGGACCTTCTTTGCCAGGAGCTTGCCGAGCTGCACGCCTTCCTGGTCGAAGGAGTTCACGTTCCACACGAAGCCCTGGAACATGACCTTGTTCTCGAAGTGGGCCAGCAGCGCGCCCAGGGATTCCGGGGTCAGCTGGTCGCCGATGATGATGCTGGAGGGACGGCCGCCAACAAAGTTCTTGTTCAGGTTGTCGTCCTTCTTGCCGCAGGCGAAGGCCATGATCTGGGCCGCGACGTTGGCGCAGAGCTTCTGCTGGCTGGTGCTGTCCTGGATCACGACGTCGCTGCCGATCTGGCTCTTTTTGAAGCCGATGAACTGCATGGGGACGATGTCGGTGCCCTGGTGCAGGAGCTGGTAGAAGGAGTGCTGGCCGTTGGTGCCGGGCTCACCGAAGATGATGGGGCCGGTGGCGTAGCTGACGGGCTCGCCGAAACGGTTCACGGACTTGCCGTTGGACTCCATGTCAAGCTGCTGCAGGTGCGCCGGGAAGCGGGCAAGAGCCTGGGAGTAAGGCAGGACCGCAGTCTCGGGATAGCCGAGGAAGTTTCTTTCATAGACACCGATCAGGGCATCCAGGAGGGAGGAGTTCTTGAAGATATCCTTCTCCGCAGCTGTCTTGTCCTGTTCCGCCGCGCCGTTCAGAATGCGGGCAAAGATCTCCGGGCCGAAGGCCAGGGACAGGACCGCGCCGCCCACCGCGGAAGAGGAGGAGTAACGGCCGCCGATGTAGTCATCCATGAAGAAGGCCGCCAGATAGTCACTGCTCTTTGCCAGCGGGGAGGTCTCGGAGGTGACGGCGATCATGTGCTTCGACGCGTCAAGTCCTGCCTTCTTCAGGGCGTCCTTCACGAAGGACTCGTTGGTCAGGGTCTCCAGGGTGGTGCCGGACTTGGAGACGAGGATGAAGATGGAGTGAGCCACGTCGATGGACTTCAGCACGGCGGCTGCATCATCCGGGTCCACATTGGAGATGAACTTCGCTTCCATCTTGAAGTTTCCGGTGGCCTTTGCCCAGTTCTCGAGGGCGATGTACAGAGCGCGGGGGCCCAGGTCGGAGCCGCCGATACCGATCTGCACGGCGGTGGTGAATTTTTCGCCGGCTTCATTGGTGATCTCGCCCGCATGGACCTTCTTCGCGAACTCGGCGATGTTCGCCTGGACGCCGGTATAGAATTCTCTCTTGTTCACGCCGTCGGCAATGACGTCTTTTCCGAGCTGGCCGCGGCACAGCTGGTGCAGCACCAGGCGCTTCTCACCGGTGTTGATGACGGCGCCGTTGTAAAGCTCTTCGAACTTCTCGGAGAGCTGCTGTTCTTCCGCAAGCTCCGCAAGAGTGCCGAGGATGGCGTCATCGACCGCTTTTGCCGCGAAATTATAGGTGAGGCCCGCAGCCATCGGGACCGCGTACTTCTTCACGCGCTCCGCGCCGCTTTCACCGGCCATTGCTTCCTGAAGGTTGACTTTCTTCACGGCCTGAAGCTTTCCGTAGGAGTCAAGTTTGTCAAAGTTTTTCCATGAAACCATGATGCGCCCTCCTGTGTTTTAGATAGAATTGAATTTAAAACTTACTGATTCTATTGTACATTTCGGGACAGCAAAATTCAATACACAGCAGTTTCAGGCGGCATCGTCAGGGGACCGTGCCACGAGAAGTGTCATTGACAGAACCTGTCAAACCTTCCGCGAAAGACGGCTTCGGTGTATAGTAAAGATACTGCAGGAAATCTGTAGTTTTCAGAAAATGGGTTTATCTCAGGGGGAGTTTGATCTCCCACTGAGATAAACGCTTCGCGGGGGCGCTCGACGTCCGGTGGACGTCGGTTCAGCGCCGACCGAAGTGAAACGTAGAGCACACGCGCGCGGTATGGAAGAAGTTGCCTGACGGCAACACGCGCG
>CACZFV010000148.1 GCA_902780465.1 uncultured Lachnospiraceae bacterium | reverse complement strand
CAATCTCGGACTCGTGATGTCGCCTACGCTGGCCGGGCTTCTGTTCAAAAGCCATCTGTGGCTGGTGTTTCTCATCAACGGGCTTTCCATATTCTGCTCGGCGGTGCTCATACAGTTTTTCGTCATAGATACTGTTCCTTCAGTAGAGACCGGGGCAAAGGCCGAATATCAGAAGGAAAAGCACAATGACAATGTTGTCAGGGTGCTGAAAGACAATCCGCTGATACTGCTGTTCATTCTTGTACTGAGCGGATACTTCGCCATATATCAGCTGGGATATGTATATCTTATCCCTCTCGATCTGGCGGAGATACAGGGTGAAAGAGGGGCACTCATATATGGATCGGTCACCAGCGTCAACTGCGTGGTCGTTGTGCTGTTCACTCCGGTGATCACCCGCCTCTTCGGAGCAAAGTCAGAGACATCAAGACTCACGGCGGGAGTATCCCTTGTCGCCGCGGGATTTGTCCTCTTCGCGCTGTTCAGGTCTTTCATCCCGATGTACTACATATCCATGATAATCCTTACCTGGGGAGAGATATTCACCATGACGGCAGAAAGTCCTTATCTGTCGCGAAGGATACCATCGAGCCACAGGGGAAGGATCAACGGAGTGGTGACCGTGGTGCGCACGGTGATAACCAGCCTTTCACAGCTGGTGCTGGGCTGGATATACGGAGGCGGAGGCGCTATGCATGCGTGGATCGCCATAATGGCCGCGGGCGCGGTCACGATAGCAGCGTCGTGTGTCCTGATCAGCAAGGACAGGTCTGTATATCCTAACCTCTATCAGGACTGATGCCTGACGGAACGGATATATGTTAAAATAGTTTCATCAAAGGAAAGGGCTTTGCAGCAAGCCGGCATAAATACGATCATGGAGGGCGATATGAACAAGAAAGAATTCTACTATCCTTCAACTGACGGCAAGACTCAGATCCACGCAATAAGATGGGAGCCTGAAGGCAAACCAAAAGCGATCCTGCAGATAATCCACGGCATGGTGGAGTTCGTCGACAGATATGACGGTTTCGCTTCATATCTTGCCGATCACGGGTATCTGGTTACGGGTGAGGACCACCTCGGCCACGGAGCTTCCGTGCAGTCCGATGAGTATCACGGATATTTCGGCAAGGAAGGAAACGCATGGGTGATCGCTGATATCCATCACCTCAGGGAGATGATGCAGAAAGAGTATCCTGATCTTCCGTAGGCGCTGAAGTATCCGCTGAAGCAGAAGTGCACGGAAGCAAAGATGCAGTCCGTCACATAAGTCCGGAGATACTGGGCGCCGGCAGTGACGACGGCGGTCTCTTCCCGGGCAAACAGCCGGAGGATCTGCTCCGGGCAGAGGTTGCAGACGACAGCTGTGAAACAGCCGAAAACGACGCCGACAATGATGCCGCTTCTCAGGACTTTCCTGCTGCGGTCATGCTTTCCGGCGCCCGCGTTCATGGAGCACAGCGCGGCGACGGAAGACAGCATGGAGGACGGCACCAGGAACAGGAAGCTGATGATCTTTTCCACAATGCCGATCCCGGCGGCTGCGTTCACGCCGCGCATGTTGCCGATGGCAGTGATCACCAGGAAAGAGATCTGGATAAAGCCGTCCTGCAGCATGATGGGCAGACCGACAGCCAGGAGCGCCGGAAAGGTCTCCCGGTCGGGAGGAAGATCCGATGCGCCGAAACGGATCTCCGGAGGCAGACGTCTCAGGGAAGCGGCCGCCAGAAGGACGCTGAAGGCCTGGGCTGTCACGGTGGCGGCAGCGGCGCCGGCGGCACCCATGGAGAAGGGGCCGATGAGGATCCAGTCCAGGATGATGTTGATGACGCCGGCTGCAGCAACGAATTTCAGCGGGGTCTTCGTGTCGCCGAGCCCGCGGTAGATGCTGCTGATGACATTGTACGCAGTGATGAAGGGAACGCCCGCAAAGCAGATGGTGACATAGGCCTTTGCTTCCGATACTGCTTCCGGGGGTGTGGCCAGAAGCTTCAGGATCCCGTCCGCAAAAAAGAGAAGCAGAAGGGTGGATACAGCGGCGACACCCGTGAAGAGGGTGATGGTGTTCCCGATGCTGCGGGCAGTCTTTTTCGGCTGCCCGGCACCGACGGATCGTCCGATCAGCACGGTGCTTCCCATGGCAAGACCTACGATCATGACTGTCAGCATGTGCATCAGCTGGCTTCCGATGGAGACAGCCGTGATGGAAGCGGCTCCGTTGAACTGTCCCGTGATGAAAAGATCCGCGAGACCGTAAAAGGTCTGCAGAAAGCTGGAGATCAGGAAGGGGACAGAGAAGCGGAAAAGGGAGCGGAGAACGCTGTCCTCGGTGAGAGTGTTCTGAATTACGGACATAACTTGAAAACCTCCGGGCCGGAAACTGAGGACAAGTATAGCAGAAAGGAGAAAAAAACTCCATAAGCCGGGGGCCTGCCTGCGGTCTCCTAAAAAACAGGGATTTCCGGGCTTGTCTGAAATAGGACATCGAAGTACAATATCAGAATAGTTAGCGGTCTCTAAAGACCGATTTCAGAAAAGTCACCGGAGGAAAAATGAAGTTAAGTATGTTGAAGCCGGGGCAGTCCGCCAGGATCCTGGAGGTCGGCGGCGAGGGTGCCCTGCGGCAGCATTTTCTGGATATGGGGGTGATCCCGGGCGCGGTGGTCACTCTGATCAAGCTGGCACCGATGGGCGATCCGATGGAGCTGAGGATCCACGGCTATGAGCTGACGCTCAGAGTGGCGGACGCCGGGCAGATCGAGGTATCGCCCGGTGAGGAAGCGGCTGCAAATCAGACGGAGGACGGCGGAGAGCGGAAGGACAGGGAGCATCCCGGCCTGGGCGAGGAAGGAAGATTCCACCCGAAGGGCAGCGGTGATCCGCTGCCGGAGGGCACGCAGCTGACGTTCGCGCTGGTGGGGAACCAGAACAGCGGAAAGACCACGCTGTTCAACCAGCTGACGGGCGCAAACCAGCATGTGGGAAATTTCCCCGGCGTCACGGTGGACCGGAAGGACGGCGTGATCCGCGGACACAGCGACACACTGATCACGGACCTGCCGGGGATCTACTCCATGTCGCCTTATTCCGGAGAGGAGCTGGTCTCCCGGAACTTTGTGCTGAATGACAGGCCCAGGGCCATCATCAACATTGTCGACGTCACCAATATCGAACGGAATCTCTACCTGACCATGCAGCTGCTGGAGATGAACGTGCCCATGGTGGTGGCGCTGAACATGATGGACGAGCTGCGGGGCAACGGCGGCACCGTGGACGTGAATGCCATGGAGGAGATGCTGGGCGTCCCGGTAGTGCCGATCTCGGCGTCGAAGAACGAGGGCGTCGACGAGCTGGTGCGGCACGCAGTCCACATCGCGAAGTATCAGGAGCGCCCGCTGCGCCAGGATTTCTGCGGCGCGGAGGATCACGGCGGCGCCGTGCACCGGGCTCTTCACGCGGTGGGGCATCTGATCGAGGACCACGTGGAGAGGACCAGGCTTCCTCTGCGGTTCGCGGCCACGAAGCTGATCGAGGGGGACCCGCTGATCACGGAGCAGCTGGACCTGGATGGAAATGAAAAGGAGCTGCTGGAGCACATCGTCCTGCAGATGGAAAAGGAGCGCGGACTGGACAGGAGCGCCGCACTCGCCGACATGCGTTTCTGCTTCATCGAGAAAGTCTGCGACGCCTGCGTCATCAAACCCCGGGAGAGCAGGGAACATGTGCGGAGCCGGAATATCGACCGCGTCCTGACCGGAAAGATCACGGCGATCCCCATGTTCATCGGTATCATGGGCCTGGTGTTTTTCCTGACCTTCTTCCTGGTGGGGCCCTTCTTCCAGGGGCTTCTGGAGCAGGCCATCGACAGCCTGAAGGAGCTGGTGCGGACAGGAATGGAGTCGGTCGATGTGAACCCTGCGATGCAGAGTCTGATCCTGAATGGTATTTTCGAGGGCGTCGGAACGGTGGTCAGCTTCCTGCCGATCATCGTGATCCTGTTTTTCTTCCTGTCCATGCTGGAAGACAGCGGCTACATTGCCCGCGTCGCCTTCGTGATGGACAAGCTGCTGAGGCGCATCGGTCTTTCGGGACGGAGCATCGTGCCGATGCTGCTGGGCTTCGGCTGCACGGTCCCTGCGGTCATGGCGACCCGTACGCTGCCCAGTGACAGGGACCGCCGCATGACGATCCTTCTCACACCCTTCATGTCATGCACGGCGAAGCTGCCGATCTACGGCTTTTTCGTGAACGCCTTTTTCCCGAGGCAGAGCTGGCTCATCATCACGGGACTCTATATCCTGGGCATCGTGAACGGCATCCTGGCGGCGTACCTGTTCAAGAGCACGCTGTTCCGGGGCGAGGCAGTGCCTTTCGTGATGGAACTGCCGAACTACCGTCTGCCCAGCCCGAAGAACGTGGCGCAGCTTCTCTGGGAGAAGACGAAGGATTTCCTTTACCGGGCCTTCTCTGTCATCCTGATCGCCACCATCGTCGTGTGGTTCCTGAAGAGCTTTGACTTCAGCTTCAATCTGGTGGAGAATTCCCAGGAGAGCATCCTTGCAGCGGTCTCGGGCCTGCTGGTGCCGGTCATGCGGCCTGTGGGCCTGGGGGACTGGCGCATCGTGACTTCCCTGATCAGCGGCTTCATGGCGAAGGAGAGTGTGGTCTCCGTCATGGAGACACTTTTCCCGGAAGGAGCCGCAAGTATAGGCGCCCTGAGCGCTGCATCAATGCTGGTGTTCAGTCTGCTCTACACGCCCTGCGTCGCCGCAGTGGCGGCAATAAAGAGGGAATTGGGCGGAAAGTGGGCCGTGTATGTGGTGCTCTGGCAGTGCGCCGTCGCCTGGTTCGCCGCGTTCCTGGTGCAGATCATCGGGGGGATGCTGTAATATTTGTGCGCAGTTTTACCTGTGCGGGCACACGCAGACGCGGAAGTGAGCGGGACTCCTTCCGCGTCTTTTTTTATGGTATACTGGAAACAGATGTAGGAAACTATAGGTCTTTTAAAGGAGGTTCATCATGAATTCGATCGTCATTTACTGCTCCCACACCGGGACAACGGAAAAGATCGCGAAAAAGATCGGAAGAGATACCGGCAGCACGCTTGTGAAGGTGGAGCCGGATATTCTGTACGGAAACTTTATCCAGACAGTGAGGCGCGTCATCGCGGACCACAGAAAGGG
>CACZFV010000147.1 GCA_902780465.1 uncultured Lachnospiraceae bacterium | reverse complement strand
ACTTGTCACCAACTACCATCACATTGATTTTTCTCGCGTTTGCAGTCATCAGCTTTGTACTGGAGAAGATCCCGCTCGGACTGACGGCGACCATCGTCGCGCTGGGCCTCAACCTCACCGGCGTACTTGACGTCAAGACCACTTTTGCAGGCTATGTCAATTCCAACGTCATCCTCTGCGTCGGCATGTTCGTCGTCGGCCAGGCTCTGTTCGAGACCGGCATGGCGAACCGCATCGGCGGGATCGTCACGAAATTCGCGAAGAGCGAGCGGATGCTGATCGTTGCGATCATGGTCATCGTCGGAATCATGTCCGGTTTCCTTTCCAACACCGGCACCGCTGCTGTCCTGATCCCGGTGGTCTGCGGCATCGCGGATGAGTCCGGATACTCCAGAAGCCGCCTTCTCATGCCGCTGGTCTTTGCAGCAGCCCTCGGCGGAAACCTTTCGATCATCGGCGCCCCGGGAAACCTGATGGGTGTCAACGCCCTGCAGGAGATGGGCGAACCGACCAGCTTCTTCATGTACGCCCCGGTAGGCGTCCCCATGCTGGCCGCAGGCATCCTCTTCTACGCACTGGTCGGATACAAGTTCCTTCCGGACGGTTCCGGCAGAGAGCTGGATGCAGTGGAACAGCAGAAAAGCTTTGACGATGTTCCTGTCTGGAAGCAGTATGTGTCCCTGATCGTCCTGATCGTCTGCATCCTGGCGATGATCTTTGAGACGCAGATCGGCATCAAGCTTCAGGTCACTGCCTGCGTCGCTGCCTGCTTCCTGGTCCTGACAGGGGTCATTTCTGAAAAGGAAGCCCTGAAATCCATCGACCTGAAGGTCGTCCTGCTGTTCGGCGGCTCCCTGGCACTGGCGAGCGCACTGGATTCCACCGGCGCCGGCACGCTGATCGCCGACCTGGAGGCCCTTCTCAGAGAAGCGGTCATCAAGGCGACCTTTGAGACTCCCCTCCGCCACAACTCCGTCGAGACCTTTGACGAATACAACACCGGAAAGAACGTCGGCAAAGGAACACCTACCGTGTGGTGGGACATCGTCCCCCACTCCGACAAGTGCGAGATCTACACCTACATGGCAGGCGGCGGCTGCACCCTTCCCGGAAACGCGACCGTCCTGATGCCGGGCGAAGGCTACGAAGGCGTGACGAAATTTGTCCTGGACCGTATGACCAGCTACGGCCTGAACGCCTGTCCGCCCCTTCTGGTGGGTGTCGGCGTCGCGACCAGCGTCGAGACCGCTGCCCTGCTCTCCAAGAAAGCTCTTATGCGCCCCATCGGTTCCCACAACGAGAACGAGCGCGCGGCGAAAATGGAGAAGCTTCTTGAGGACGGCATCAACGCTATCGGCCTCGGGCCCCAGGGCATGGGCGGAAACTACTCCGTCATGGGCGTGCACATCGAGAACACGGCGCGTCATCCCTCCGCGATCGGCGTAGCGGTCAATGTCGGCTGCTGGAGCCACAGACGCGGACACATCATTTTTGACAAGGACCTTAACTACACGATCACAACTCATTCGGGGGTGGAATTATAATGGTAGAATACAGAGACGGCAAGAAGATACTGGTCACACCGATTTCAGCAGAAGATCTGGAAGACATCAAGATCGGAGATATTGTTTACCTTTCTGGCAGCCTGACGACCTGCCGCGATGTGGCGCACCGCCGTGTCGTGGAGGAAGGCCGCGAGATCCCGGTGGACGTCCGGAATAACGCGATCCTGCACGCCGGCCCCATCATCCGGCCCCTGGAGAACGACAAGTTCGAGATGGTCTCCGTCGGACCGACCACATCCATGAGAATGGAGAAGTTTGAGTACGAATTCGTGAAGATCACCGGTGTCCGTGTGATCGTCGGCAAAGGCGGCATGAAGGAGCAGACCGCAGCGGCATGCAAGGATTTCGGCGCGATCCACGTGGTGATCCCGGCAGGCAACGCAGTCGTGGCAGCCGTCGCGGTCGAAGAGATCGAGCGCGCGGAGTGGAGAGACCTCGGTATGCCCGAGACCCTCTGGAACTGCCGCGTGAAGGAGTTCGGTCCCCTGATCGTCTCCATCGACGCGAAGGGCCGCAACTACTTCGAAGAGAAGAAGGTCGAATACAACAAGAGAAAAGACGAGCAGATCGAAAAGATCAGCGCCCAGGTGAAGTTCATCAAATAACCCTGGCAGCAGCTCATCAAACGACCCGGACAGTAAAAGAGGGCCTGCACAGAAAATGCAGGTCCTCTTTTGATCTATGTGCTGCTCTTCGGCTTCAGGCGATAGCGCATGCTGCTGACGTTGTAGACTGTCACAAAGGCATCCGGGTCTGTGCTGATAATATAGTCCATAAGTTTCTGATACTCATGCTTGTCCACGATAGAGATGATCTCCGTATGCCGGTCCCCGGTATACGCGCCAATGGAATCATACAGTGTAGCGCCGCTGTGCAGCGTGTACAGAATGAAATCCAGGATCTCCTTCTCCCTGGTCAGGGAGACGATGCAGACCCTGCGCTTCATATCCTGCCCGAAAATGAAGTGATCCAGTACCAGCCCGTTCAGGTAGGTCCCGAGAACAGAAAGGACCACGGCCCGCTTTTCATAGACCAGGGCCGACGAGAGGGCGACGACCATGCCCGACATGCTCATCGCATGGCCCAGGTCCATGTGGAGATACCTGTTCATGATCTTCGCGACAATATCCAGGCCTCCGGAGGAGGCGTTTCTGTTGAACAGGATGGCGAGGCCGATGCTGACAGTGAAAATGTAGCAGACCACGTCCAGCCAGTCGCTGCCGGTCAGCGACTCATACCCCGGAAACAGATGCTCAAACGCCGCGAGATACAAGGGCAGCAGGACGCTCGTGATGACCGTCTTGATGCCGAATTCATTTCCGCATGTAAAGAAGCCGATGATCAGCAGGACCACGTTCAGGATCATGGTGATGGCAGATACAGGCAGGGGGATGAAGTTGGTCAGTACGATCGCAAGACCGGAAATACTGCTCACGGAAGTGCGGCTCGGGATCAGGAAAAAGAATACTGCGGCAGCGATGATCAGCGTCGCGAACGAGAGCACCGCAAATTCCCGGAGATCCGGTTTCGTCTTTGTAATCATAGTGTATTCAGCTCCTGCTTCAGCTTATCCCGGATCGAAGTCACCTTCCGGATCGTATCGTCCACATTTCTTACCGCTTCCTGCAGTTCCTTTCTGTACTGATCCTGTTCCATGGTTCACTCCTTGAATCTTTTTTCGTCACTTTTTTTCGGGAAGATAGTCCTGCGCTTCCTCGCTGCTGCAGGCAGTGACGCCAAGGCACAGAATCCCCGTCAGTACCGCAAGTCTGAATCGCTTCATATCTTTTCCTCCCGTTTACAAGCTTATGACCAGTAGTATAACATCTTCGGGCAGGAATCTGAAAGATTCCTTTTCCGACTCTTTATATACAACAAAAGCAAAGCCGGACAGGTCACAGCCCATCCGGCACTTTGCATTGCAATGAGAATCTCTGTATAATGTAATCAACCAGGTAATGCTGTTGGAAGGAGAACATTATGCTGTTTGAGAAAAAAGTTACGATCTACAAAAAGAAAGACAGGGAGACCTGGCAGGAGATCAGGGATGCCCTGAAAAACGGAGGGTTAAAGGGCGTAAGTGCAAGCCATTACGCACAGGATACGGTAATGGCCTGCGGCTGCGGAGCCAAGCTCGATCCGAGAGATTTCGGAGCGAAGGGGAAGGCCGACCACGACGTATACTGCATCAAGGTAAGGGAAAAGGATGTTCAGCGCGCGAAGGAACTGATCCTTCAAAGCGGCCTTGTGACGGAAGTAAAAACTACCGAAGAACTGATGCAGGACGCCTCTGTGAGGGCATTTCAGCGGAAATGAAAGCCTGAAAGAGTTCCACCGCTTTCAGCGGCTTATCAGCCCTCAGATAATGCCATCCTCATCAGATCGACAACACTTTCTGAGAACTGCTGCAGACTCTGCACCCGGATGTATTCCTTTCCGTAAATGCGGTATAAGTTCTCAAGATGGGAGGTGGAACCGTGGAATACCGCTGCCGTGCGGATACCGTCCGCGCGGAGCTTTTTCACTGCGTCGGCAGCAGCCTCCACAGCTGCATTCCCCTCATAATTTTTCCCGAATGCCGATTCCTGCACCGCATCGTTGGGACTGGCATCCGTGAGGACCAGCAAAAGCCGGAATTCTCCTGCAGATCCCGGTTTCTGCGCAGCAAGATACCGCATGGCCTTCAGCGCAAGACCATCCCGGTTCCATCCGCCTGCGTAGTAGCACAGAACGCCGCCGCAGTCTTTTTCCTCTGCGGATTTCAGTTCCTGCAGCACTGTATAGCCGCGCAGGCTCCGGAAAGCGGTGACTGAGACCGGTACATGGCAGTTTATCAGGCTTCTTGTCACAATATAGGCTTCCGCTGCGATCCGCTCCTGAGAATTCATACGGGACTGGGAAGCATCCAGCAGCAGTTCCACATGAAGACGCATCTCCCGTTCCTCACCTTCCCTCACAAAGACCAGGGGATCCTGAAGAAGCCTGATTCGGTAAGACCGTTCCGTCAGCAGCCTTCCGGTCCTGGCGGACTCCGGAAGTCCCCGGCTGAAAGAAGCGAGAAGCACTTCCAGCTCTGAGGAGAGCTTTCGGATATTTTCCCCAATCATAAGACGGCGCTCCGAAAGGAAGCGTCCGTTTCTTTTTTTCTGACGATCCATGCGGAGAAGCGTGTCTGCGATCTCTCTCCGGTCAGACCCGCCGGGTCTTTCTCCCTCTTCCCCCGCGCCCCGGGAGATCCACAGTCTGCAGCCTGCGTCAGGACCTGTGCAAAGAAATGCTTCCATCTGTTTCCGCTCATCTTCCGCAACGCCGGACGGCCCGAACAGAGCCCGGATGTATTGGAGATCCTCTGCCTCCTGCTTTTCGTTCCTGGGAGCAGGCTTCCAGTCATCCCGGCGGAGGGCGGCGGCATTGGCAGGGTCCCCCAGCCCGCTGCCTGTGCGGATCAGAAGTACGTCTGCCCTGAGCTGCCTGCGGGAAGCAAACCGCCTGTACCACGCGCGAAACCCGGTAAGTCCTCTCTTTTCTTTCGGATCCGATACCGGATCATAGCGGAAAAAGTCCTTCAGGATCCTGCGCATACAGAAGATCACTTCATCAGGATCAAGCGTGCCGGGAAAACGCAGAGCCTCCATCATCCTTGAATCTCCGGGCGAAAGAAACGGCAGAGGTCTTCCTGTGACAAAAGCCCAGCGG
>CACZFV010000146.1 GCA_902780465.1 uncultured Lachnospiraceae bacterium | reverse complement strand
GTTCTTTAACGGCATTTGCAGGCGTTGATCCAGGTAAAAACGATTCCGGACAGCATTCACAAAAAAGCGTACCCACTTCAAAGAAAGGATCTCCACACCTAAGAAAAACGCTTTTCCTTATCATGGAAAGCCTGATCCAGCGTGCACCGGAAGATGATCCTGTTTATGCCTTTATGGATAAAAAACGTGCTCAGGGCAAACCCTACTATGTGTACATGACAGCTGGGGCCAATAAGTTCCTTCGGATCTATTACGGACGAGTGAACGAGTATCTCTCTTCGTTATCCGAAGGTAAATAACCCGAGTTTACAAAGTGATTCTCAGGCCAGCGGGTTCCGGTGGCCTTTTTAAGGTTCTTCCAATTCACCCTTTGTAAGATTCCCGAAACGCCATCAATTTCTACTTGACTTTTTATTTGCAGACTCACGACTACAAGTCACGAGAATGCGCCGGTTATTTCTTCAAAATTACCCGGCAATTGCACAATTATTATCAGAAAATAATTATATCATATCATCCTGCGTCTTTGATTGCTCACACAGAAAAACCCCGTCCGGGAATCGCTCCCGGGCGGGGCTGTCTTTGTTGCTCTCTCTTCTTCTCTTACCCTGTATCCACCTCCTTATTCTGTCTGGTGCAGGTTAAAAGCTGACGTAAAAACCATTCACCGTGCCGGTCGCAGCATCCACGCTGCAGCTGTACGAAATGATACCGACACAGAATTCTACATCATATTCCTGGCGGCCATCGCCACAGTCTTCCGAAACAGTCATATAACATACATCGTCTTCACTGACGCCCGCTTTTTTCAGCGCGATCTCTCTTGCCTGCGCCTCTGTGATACCGGCCGCAAAAGCCGGAACTGTCATTGCTGTTGCCATAACTACTGCAGCGATTGCCTTTGCGGTCTTTTTCATCTTTTTTCCTCTCTTTACGTATATTGTACAGGCACATCCGTCTGTGCCGGCTGCTTTTTTATGTTCATGCCTTCCGTCCCGCCTCATAAGAACCAGCGCGCCTAGCGGCTTCATCCAGCCCCCATGTTTCTTCGTTACATCCGGCTTCTGTTTTCTTTCTTATGGCTTAATCTTACCAGACGAATTATCATAAAAGACGCACACTCAATGTGAGATCCCGCAGGGATAAGAAAAAGCCCCGGATTCCCGGGGCTGATGATCGGTCTTCCATATTACTGCTGTCATACTGTTATGCCGCGGCCTGCGTGCTATGGGCGCTGAGCCACTCACTCCATGTCACTTTGTAGTCTGATCCCCGGTTCTCCTGGATGTACTCATACACCAGCCGGATATTCTCGGATTTTGTTCTGTACTTTTCCCGTTTTTTCTCACCGGGAATACCAGGATACAGCAGATAGCTGCTCCCCGTCATCGCCTGCCTCAGGACGATATCTTCCAGCGGGACATCCGGGTTCTTCATCATATCGTAAATGCACATTAGACGCACACAAATTTATTATGGACAGTGATCACAGCTGAGGTAAAATCAAAAGAAAAAGACGCGGACACCCGCAGTCCGCGAAGAAAGGAACCAATATGCCGGATACGGTCTGTTCTGCCGCTGAATACATCTCTGATCTGCTCAACCGCCCCCAGGTGCGGGCTGTCATGGAATATCTGAAAGAAAAAGACGGGGAGACACTTTCTGTCCAGTTAGAACTCTGCGCTGTCCGCTCTCCCTCAAATCAGGAGAAAGCCCGGGCGGAGCTTTACTTTTCCATGATGTCCGGCATCGGCCTCGATGAAGTCCGGATGGACGAGGTACACAATGTGATCGGTCTGCTGCGCGGCACCGGCGGCAGCGGTCTTCCCGCCGCAGTTCTCGCCGCCCACATGGACACGGTCTTCTCCGCTGACACAGACTGTACGCCGGTGACAAAGGAAGACGGCATGATCTGGGCCCCGGGCATCGGGGATGATACCCGCGGCATGGCGGAGGTCTTCATCATCGCAAAGGCCCTTTGCGTTCTCGGGATCCGCGCTTCCAGGGATATACTTTTTGTGGGAGACGTCGGCGAAGAAAGCATCGGAGATCTCCGCGGCATCCGTCACCTGTTTTCTTCCGGCCGAAACATCGGCTGCTTTCTGTCCATTGACGTCGGGAAACCGGAATCCCTGGTCATCAACGCCATCGCCAGCTGCTCTTTACGCTTTACCTTTTCCGGCAGCGGCGGCCATGCCCTGAACGATTTCGGGATCCCGAACGTGAACAATGCCATGGCCCGCGCGGCATCCCGGATCGCGGACCTGGAAGTCCCGGAGGACCCGATCACAGTCTTCAATATCGGCGTGATGCAAGGCGGTGTCTCCCCGAACGCCATACCCTCCGAGGCTGTCATGGACGTGAATCTCCGCTCTGTAGACAACGCGGAACTGGAGCGGATCTGCAGCTATACGGAGACATCTGTCCGGGACGCAGTCAATGCGGAGAATGCCCGCTGGAATCATCCGTCTGTAAAGATCACTGTGGCAGAAAAGATCCTGACACGGCGGCCGGGAGGCCTCCAGTCCCATGAACTCCCGCTGGTGCAGACCGCCGTTGCCGCGTACCGTGCCTTCGGCATGGAGCCCCTAGTCTCCAAAGCTTCCAGTACGGACTCGAACATTCCCATCAGTCTCGGCATCCCTGCCGTGACCCTGGGCCGCGGAGGCCGCTGCTACGGCACCCACGCCCTTTCGGAGCATTACGACCCGAAAGACGCATACCTTGGCGTGCAGCGGAACTGTATTCTGCTGCTCGCCGCGGCAGAATACTGACGTTACGAAAAAACCTCTTTCAGGACCGGGAGGGGCTTCCTGTACTTTCCGTTCAGTTCGAATTCCGCATATGCTGTCTCGTGAAATGCCTGGGTACAGTAAAGATGCCCTCCCTTCCAGTCTTCCCCGAAGGCAGGATATGGTATCGCCAGTTCCCAGTAACTCAGGGAATCCGTAAGCGGCATGCTTGCGAGTGATACCCCTTTCATTCTGTTTTTCCAGGCAGCTGTAACTGATGAAAATATTATGAGCCATGGTTCCCGCCATTCTGAAACTGTCACCGGGTCAGTCCTTTTTTACGGTTTTGATCCCCTTTTCCTTCGCAGCATCTATCAGGTCGTCCACATCATCCTTTGATCCCTTCTGGACAATGTAGTGGATCTCATCCCCTTCTTTCAGACCGGTGAAAAGGTCTTCCAGGCTGCACTTCTGATTCTGGAAAAGATACCCGTCCTCATTGACTGTGACTTCAATCACCTTCACAGTAACTTCCGCTGTTTCCTCAGCACTCACCGTTCCGGCTGATGTCTCTTCTGCGTCCGCTGATGTCTCCTGTATAGACGTGCCCGCAGCCGCTTCGCTTTCTGCCACCGGCCGTCCTGATGCTCCCTGTCCGCCCGGGAGCAGTCCGGATCCGTTTCCAAAGCCCCCGGCTCCGAATCTCCCTGCCATCGCCAGGAGGATCACGACCAAAGCAGCAAGAGGACCTGCAGGCTTCTTTCTGTTCGTCTGTCTTGTGGTATTTTCAGAGATTCCGGGGTCATTCGATGTTCCGCTCATGATCATCCTCCTGTCCTGTGGTTATCTTCCTGCTTCTTATGGATGTGTTCGTCGATGAATAATAGAAATGATCGTAGCCGTACTCACTTTGGAGTGAATCCAGGATATGACTGATCTTATCGTAGGCCTCACTCGAGCGGCTGCTTCTGGAACTGTAAACGAAGTCGCACATGATAACAGAATCTTTTCTGATCCCGCCTGATGTCATCCAGCCGATCAGTTTTTCCGGGGTGATATCGTCAGATCTGTAATCTTCACCGTCTTCCTCTTCCGTAACAAGACACTCTCCGATCACTTTCTGATCAAGGACCGCCTTCAGAGTCATCGGGATCTTTGCAGTGTCTGCTTCTGTCAGGATAAGCTTCAGGTTATTCCCGCTGTTAAAAGCGACGATCTCATCCGCCTCCTGAGAAGTGACCTGATCCACGATCCGTATGTTATGTTCCAGCCGTTCCTGCAGTTCAGTATTCTCTTTGATCAGATCGTCATACCGCGCCTTACTTTTCTTCGCTTCTTCTGTTTTCTCCCGCGCCTCCGCCTCAGTGAGAGCGATCTGTGCTGCAGCTTCCGCCTTCGCATCATCCGCTGCCGTCTGGGCATTCCTCACATCAAAACGGCTGAACAGGATAAAGAAGAACAGGAGCAGCATTACAACATCCAGAAGCGAAGTAAAGTCGAGAATGAGATCTTTCTTTTTATCTCTTCTCATCATTCTGATCTCCGTTCCGGATCGTCTTCACAAGTCTCTCATCCTGGAGCTTCTCTGCTGCTTCGATCTGGGAAACGATTCTGTATTCAAAGTACGCATTGATCAGTTTGAAGATCACTGCAAAGATGATGCCCCAGGCTGTTGATGTCAGCGCTCCGAAAAACTCCTGACGGAAGGAATCCATCTCACCGCTCAGGTTGATCCTGATCAGTGCTCTGACGGTTCCGAACATTCCGAGCAGCGGAAAGATCGTGATCATAGTAGTGAAGAAATTATATCCGGTGTTGAGACGGCCGGCCAGATCGGCTGCGAATCGTTTGTTCGGGTCAGCATGGCAGAGCTTCACTTCCTCTTCCACCTTCTCTGCGACACGCAGAACCGAGACAAGGATCGTCCCGGCAAGGACAGCAAACAACAGGATATAAAAGTCTCCGCTGAATATGCTGCTCATCAGTTTTCCTGCGAACGAGTTCATTCCGTATTCCTTCCCTTTCTCTCCCCGGCGGTCCAGTGGTAATGATCTGCTGTTGTCTTCTGAATAGTATTTTACCACAGCCGGTATATTGATGACATAAAGAAAGGATCCCGAAACCGACCTGTTTCCTGGAAAACAGCCCTGTTTCGGGATCCTGCCATTATTACATTCTAATGAAAACTGTCAGATCATCAGCCCTGCATCTGCTTCGCGACTTCCTCTGCAAAGTTCTCAGACTTGTGCTCCATGCCCTCACCGGTCTCGAAGCGGACGAAGCTCTTCACGGTGATCTTCGCGCCGTTCTTCTTCGCGACTTCCTCGACATACTTGCCGACGGACTGCTTGCCGTCTTCAGCCTTGACGTAGGTCTGGTCAAGAAGCACGATCTCCTTCAGCTCCTTGTTGATACGGCCCTGGATCATGCCCTGGATGACCTTCTCCGGCTTCTGAGCTTCCTTCGGATCGTTCTTGATCTGGGCAAGGAGGATCTCCTTCTCCTTGGCAATGTAGTCAGCATCGACTTCGGAG
>CACZFV010000145.1 GCA_902780465.1 uncultured Lachnospiraceae bacterium | reverse complement strand
GAATGGGAGAGGTCGCGAAGGATGTGTGCAGGATCGTCAGGATCGAAGATGATGTGCTCTGGATCGGAAATGCGGACGATGACGGTCTCGGCGAGCTGTTCAGGAACGGAAAGAAGATCGCGGATGATGTTAAGAGCATTCTGGCATCAAAGTATTACAACGGCATATTCTGCTATAATGAGGATCAGGATCTTTCTGTGGTAAAAGGCGGCAAAACATCTGATGTCTGCAGAGAGGTGGAAAGAGTCATCATCGGAAACGAGAATTCCGTGCTTGTTCTCTATGACTATGACAAGGGAGAGGGAACGCTCGGTTATTACAACGGCAAGGATGTGATCAAGATCGGCGATGATGTCAAGGGTATGGCAAGGTAAGGAGAATCAATATGGATATTAAAGGCGGCTTTTCCAAACAGCTTACGAAGATCAATCTGAAGACTTCGGCCTTCATGGAGGAGAACAAGATCGACAGTTATATCGCATCCCTTCAGAAGGAGATCGGCGAGCTGAAAAAGAGGATGGGGGAGATGACCTATACTCTCCTGAAAGAAGACAGACTGGAGGCCTCCGCTTTTTCCTCCATTATGGCGGAGATCGACGAACGGGAGCAGCGGATCGCGGCGGAGTCGGACCGGAAGAGACAGCTGCTTGCCAGGAACCAGGAGATCCTGAATTCCGTGAAGGGCCCGCAGCAGAATGTGGATTTTATCTTCTGCACGAACTGCGGGAACAAGATGCCCCGAGGGGCGAAGTTCTGTACCGGGTGCGGTACGAAACTCAGCTAAGACAGTATGGCTGACCGCATACTGAGACCTGGTACGGTGCTGGGAGGCACTTACCTCATTGAATCGCGGATCGGTTCCGGCGGCGGAGGGATCATCTACCGGGCGCGTCACATCCGGCTGAATACGGATGTGGTGGTGAAGCAGATCAAGGAGCGTGTGCTGGGCTACCTGAACAGCCGGTCGGAAGCGGACGTTCTCAAGAATCTGAAGCACCCGCGGCTCCCGAGGGTGTATGACTTCATCGAGGACGACAGTGCCGTCTACACGGTGATGGACTTTATTCCCGGCGCTTCCATGGACAAGGTCATGAAAAGGACAGCGCGCTTCCCCCAGAAGGACGTGCTGCGCTGGACTCTGCAGCTCGCGGACGCCCTTGCGTATCTTCACAGCATGACTCCTCCGGTGGTGCACAGCGACATCAAACCCGCAAATATCATGCTGATGCCGGACGGCGGCGTCTGCCTCATCGATTTCAATATCTCGCTGGCGTTTAACCGCGCGCTCCGGACCTCCACCGGCGTGAGCGCCGGCTATTCGCCTCCGGAACAGTACCACGACTTTACGAGCTATCTGTCAAAGATCAGCCCTGACGGAACGCCTCCGCCCACCCTTTTGAAAGTGGTGGGACCGGGGGCTTTCGGCCTGGGGATCGATGAACGGTCCGACATCTACAGCCTTGGAGCCACTCTGTACCATTTCCTGACAGGGCACAAGCCTCAGGTGAACTACGGTGAGATCGTCCCGATCGCCTGGTACGATATCGAACTGAGCGAAGGATTCCGGCTGATCCTGGAGAAGATGCTGAACCTGGATCCGGCGCGGCGCTTCCAGAATGGCGGCGAGCTGAAGAAAGCGCTGGAGAATATCCGGGAGTACGACTCGGAATACCGGGCCTACCGCAGAAAAGAGCGCAGCAGAGTCCTTCTGTTCACGGGCATGCTGATCGCCGGCCTGGCGATGACAGGCACCGGTTTCTTCGCGATGCAGAGGGAAAAGACGTATGCATACAACCGGGCACTGGCGCAGGCGGAGGAACTGATCGAGTCGGAAGAATGGTCCTCCGCGGAGGAAGCGCTGCAGGAGGCGGTGAAGAAACGCCCGGAGAGGATCGAAGCCTACAGGGCGGAACTGCTGCGGCTGTACCGCAGCGGCAATTACGAAGAAGCACTGAAGTACGGAAAGGATATTCTCGAGAATCCCTCCTATGTTCTGGACAACGAAGCGGACCAGTACGAGCTGGGAATGATCCTTGATATTCTCGGCAACGCCTGCTACGACACAGGGGATTATGCATCCGCCGCGGGATGCTTCCGGCAGGCGGTGGAAAAATGCAGTGACAGCGCAGCTTTTTACCGGGATTACGCAGCGGCGCTGGCGTTCGCCGGAGATCCGGAAAAAGCGGGAGAGATCCTCAAAGAAGCGGAAGCGCTTGGACTTGGCGGGCTGTCTCTCACGATGACCCGCGGTGAGATCTCCTATGTCCGGGGAGAATTCCCGGAAGCCGGGGAAGATTTCCGGGAGGTCCTCAGAAAGGGGGACCCCGACAGTCCGGAGGAGCGTGTCATGCTTCGGAGAGCCCTGATGTTTGCCGCGGACTGCGTCGGCAGGGAAGGCGGCTGGGGAGAAGCAGCGGAGCTGCTGAAAAGCTGGAACACGGTCCCCGGCGTTTATTCGATCGCGGCGGAAGAAAAACTGGCAGAATGCTGCTCCAGACAGGCGGCGCTCCTGCAGGAAACAGATCCCGCAGCGGCAGCAGGGCTGTATGAAGAGGCACTCGGGATCTTTCTCTCCCTGAAAGCAAGGGGAATGGTGACGGACGTCCTTCTGGAAAATACGGCCACGCTGTACGAACAGACCGGTCGGATGAAGGAAGCGGAGGAAACACTTCTGGAGTTTGCGGAACTGTTTCCCGGAGACTACAGGCCTTATAAAAGGCTGGCGCTCCTGGAGGCGGACGTCCAGCAGTCTCTGCCCAACGAGCAGAGAAACTACGGAAGGATGAGAGAATACTACCAGGAAGCGGTAAGACTCTTTGCAGACCAGAAAGAACAGGATGACGCGGAGATGCATGTCCTGGAAAATATGATCCGGACGCTGGAAGCGGGCGGATGGTTCTGAACTGCTGAAGCGCGATGTGCAGTCTGTCCCGAAAAACAGGCAGTTCGTCAGATAACGGCGACAAAATGCAGGCGCTGCGGTAAGATAGTGTCAGAAGTTGAGAACAGAAAAGAACATCCGGGAGGTTAGCATGGCAAAGATATCAATCAAGCCGTCGCAGGCAAGAAACGCTGTACAGCAGGAAGCAGCGCTCGCCAGCCGGCTTCAGTCATTGGAATCGCAGGTCCGGTCCATCCGGAACGGGCTGCGGTATAAGATCGCGGCGAGGGAACATATCAAGTCCCAGCTGAAAGCGGCGGAGGATCAGATCCGTCTGGAGCGCACCCGGGTCACCGGCATGCGGAATACGCTGGAACAGGTGATCAATCTTTACACGCGGACAGAAAACTCCGCCACCGGATCCCTGAAGCCAAAGAAACCTGCTTCCGGGGATGACGGAAGAATTCTTCCCGGGCTCTTTCCGAACGGCCTTTTCCCGAGGCGGTTTCCGGGTGGGCTGTTTCCGTGGCCGAACCCGAATTATCCGATCTATCCCCGGGTCCTTCCTTCCTTCCAGGATTATCTGCAGGAGAGGCTGAGAAGGCAATGGCGGGAACATCTGACACCTGATCTCAGAAAGAATATATCTGATATTCTGGGGCCGGCAATACCGATCGCAATACCGATCGTGGCTCCGGTCGGACCGGGAGGCATATGGGGACGTCTGAATAAAGTTGAAGACTTCTTCAAAGATGGCCTGGAAGCGAAAGCGGAGACGGGAACATCCGGGTCGCTGTTCAATGAGCATGCAGTGATCGGGAATAAGGAAAAAGGAGCTTATGCTGAAGCAGATGTTTCTCTGGGCAAGTATGAGGCTTCTGCTGAGGCGAAAGCCCACGCCGGCAAGGACGGTGTCTACGCCACTGCCAGTGCGGCGGCAGGCGGGACTGCGGCGGTCTTCTCCAACGGTTTCGGGTATCACAGCGACAATGTGAATGCCGATGTCTCCGCGGAAGCTTCCCTGCTCCACGCGGACGCCTCTGTCAACGCGAAAGCCCAGATGATTGACGGAGACGGAAACTTCAACCCGCAGCTCAGCGCAGGAGCGGAAGGCTCCGCCTATGTGGCGAGAGCCGAAGGTCAGGCCTCAGTTTCCGTCCTCGACGAGTTCGGGATCAACCATGAGTATAATGCTGAAGGCAAAGCCACAGTGCTCGGCGCCGAAGGCAAGGCAAAGGCGAATCTCAGCTTTACCAATGACAAGGGCGAGTTTGAGCCCCAGGCCGAAGCTTCGGCAGAGGGCAGCGCCTACATCGTAAAAGCATCCGGCAGCGTTGAAGCAAAGAATGATTTTGGCGGCATTAAAGTCACGGGCAACGCGGAGGTCGGTGTGGAAGGTTCCATCGGTTTCAAGACCGAAGACGGAAAACTCACCGTAAAAGCCGGCCTGACGGTATTCGGCGGCGGAGAGGTCGAACTTACGGTGGATTACAGGAAGATCGGAGAAAAGACGGCCCAGGCCGCGAAATCCACGTTCGAATGGATCGACAGCAAGATGCCCTGGAACTGGTAATGGCAGTGTGAAGTGACAGAAAAAAGATAAACAGGATAAAATAATATCAGATCATAAAATATTCAGGAGGAAAACAGCATGCAGGTAAATTATCTTCCGATCGGTACTGTGGTATCCCTTAAGGGAGGAGAAAATGTAAGAGTGATGGTGATCGGTTACGCCCAGATGGGTGAGAACGAGCCGGATAAGATCTACGATTATGCGAGCGTGGTATATCCCCAGGGGTACACACAGCCTGACCGCCTGTTCCTCTTTGACAACGGCGACGTCGACCACGTCTTTGCCATGGGGCATATGGATGATCAGCAGTTCCTTTTCGGACAGCAGCTGGACAAGGCCATGAAGGAAGTCCGGGGCATTTCTGAAGGAGGAGACAAGGAGGAAACTCCTGACGACGCAGAGTAAAGCTCCCGTTCCGGACGAAGATCTGCAGCTGGTCCCATAAAAACTGCAGTTCGTCAGGATAAAAGGACAAAATGAGGTCCCGGTGTTAGACTGAAGTCACAGAAAACAAAGAAACATCACGAAAGAAAAAAATAAAAACTTAAAACAGAAGGAGAAGATCATGGCAGAAATCAAAGTAAGATCCAGTGAGCTGAAGAGAAAAGCTGAGGAGCTTGCAATGCTGAACAGCAAGTTCAGACAGGAAGTTGAGAAGATGGTGCAGCACGAGATCGATCTCGCGGGCATGTGGGAAGGCGACGCACAGAAGGCATTCCGCCAGGCGTTCAACACTGACAAGCAGAAGATGGACATCTTCGCGCAGACCATCGACAAATACGTAGAGGCGCTGAGACAGGACGCGGATACCTACGAGCAGGCAGAGAGCAAGGCGCACCAGATCGGAACCACCAGAAAATCCTGAGATCCGGGAGAACCTGAGATCCTGAAAGAAACCGTTGCCGAGTGACAGAGACTGAAAAAGGAGAAAAAAATGGAAGCCAATTTAAGAGTAACCCCGGAGAAGCTGAAGAACAAATCCCAGGAATTCAACGCATGCGACAGACAGGTGCAGACACTGACCCAGCAGATG
>CACZFV010000144.1:5590-8932 GCA_902780465.1 uncultured Lachnospiraceae bacterium | reverse complement strand
GCCCCATCCCTGGGTAAGGACCGTCTCCGCGTCTTTTCCGACCACGCTGGAGTCCGGGATGAACTGCAGCAGCGGATACTTCACGGACGGGTCGTAATTCTCCGGGACGAACAGCTGGTACTGGAGGGAAGTGCCGCTCCCGGCATCCTCATAGGTAAAGAGTTCAAACTTCGGCGCGACTTCACTGATCATGGCCTGCAGCTCCGTGTCGGAGGACTTGTCCTGCATTCCGCCGCCCCTCTGTCCGCCGGGGCCGCCCTGTCCTTCATGACCTTCCGGACCGCCGGGTTTCTTTTCTTCCTGCTGCGTGTCAGACTCTGCAGCCTGGGTGGTTGTTTCCGCTGCCTGGGTGGTTGTTTCTGCAGTCTTGCTTGTTTCATTTGCTTCTGTGGTCTGCACTGCAGTTTCTGCAGCCTTTACTGCAGTCTCCGCAGTCTGGGCGGGTGCGCTCCCACACCCGACGTTAATAATCATCGCAGCGGCTGCCAGAATACTTACCAGTCTTTTCTTCATGATGTCAACTTCCTCTCTTCTGTTATAAGTTAAGTATCCGGACTTACGTTTTCACTGCACGATACTTCTTTGTTCCGACTTAATATAATACCTCAAACTGAAATAAAACTGAAAGTGTCTGTAAAAAGAAACACTGTTTTTTGAGGATCAGTGCTACACTTTTCATTAAAAGAAGTGTTTCAATCGACTCCGGAGGGAACCATGAGCACATATACAGACAGAATGTTTACAGAAGAGGAACTGGCAGAGATCCGCGCACAGTTTTATTACGTGGATGAAGATTATTATGGAAGAAAACGGCTTTTCTTTGACAATGCGGGAGGATCTCTCCGCCTGAAAAAGGCAGAAGAGGCTTTCCACCGGATCGACAGTATGCCGGATGCCTCTGAGCATTCCAATTCCCTTGCCCTGGAACTGGCAGCCCTTGAGGACCGGGGACGCGATGATATAAAGCACGTGATCTTCAACGCAAAGAGCGGAACGATCTATCCCACTTATACGGCTTCCCAGATCGCGATGGAGATGGTCCGTGTGATCCTGGAGAATGCAAAGGGGACAAACGTCGTCACCACGATGCTGGAGCATCCTTCAGTTTTCGACGCGGCGCGGATGTACAGTGAAAAACACGGTATGGAACTGCGCGTTGCGGGTGTCAACAAAGAGACCGGCGGCGTGGATGCAGAGACGATCCTGGGGCTGATCGACGAAAACACTGCTCTCCTTTGCTGCATGGCAGCTTCCAATATCTCCGGCTATATCTACGAGACAGAAAATATCTGCAAAAAAGCCAGGGAGATCAATCCGGATATTTACATTTACATTGACGCCGTCCAGCACGCGCCCCACGGGAGCCTGGATCCTGAAAAATGGGGTGCGGATGTCACCAGCTTTGCCCCCTACAAGTTTTTCGGTGTGCGCGGCTTCGGTATCGCCTTTCTCTCCGACCGCGTCTCTGCCTTCGCCCATCACCGTCTCCTCGGCAAAGCAGAGGACGACTGGGAGATCGGCAGCCCCGCCACTGCCCAGTTCGCGGTTATCACTGAGATCATCAATTATGTGGCAGATCTGGGAAAGAAAGCCTTTCCGGAAGAAACGGACCGCAGGAAGCTCTTTGAAGCAGGCATGCAGCGGATCGCCGATCATGAGAGAGGACTTCTTTGGATGATGCTGGAGGGAACCGGGGATGTTCCCGGATTACGTCATATCCCCGGAGTGATCGTTCAGATGGACGGAAAAGATCTCATGACCCGGGATCTTATTCTGGGAGTGGAATTCGAACACCTGACCTGCCAGCAGGCGGTCGCGGAGTATGAGAAGCGCGGTGTCATCACCTTTGAGAGAGCCCTGACCAGCATGTATTCAAAGCGCATGGTCGAGGCCTTTGACTCAAAAGGCATGGTCCGTCTCTCCCCGCTGCATGTGAACACGCCTGCCGAGATCCGGCAGTTTTTACAGATAACACAGGAACTGGCTGCGCTTTAAGCGCAGCCAGTTCTGCTGTCAGTGCCTTCTCATTTATTCTTTTCAGCCCGTAATATCCACTGGTCCAGGAAGCGCATCTGCTCCTCTGTATGAAACCAGTGCTCTCCGCCTTCCATCACGGTCAATTCAGCGGCATGAGCCTCCGCGAATGCAGATATCGTTTCATAAGACGTCAGGTTATCCTGCCTGCCATACAGGATCCTTGTCGGAGCAGTCCAGCGGACAGGATGCTCCCGGACATAACACAGATAATCCCAGAACAGCTTTTCGCCGGATGCAGTGGTGATCACATCCTTCTCTTCCAGATCCTTTTCCGTCACACCGGCCCAGGACATCATGTTCAGGATAAGCTGTTCCATGTTGACGATCGGGGAAATGAAATATGCCTTCCGGATCATCCTGTCGATCCCGGCGTGCATGCTGAAAAACGCACCGATGCTGTTGGCGATCAGGGTGATGCTTTTGTATTTCTTCAGCAGCATTTCCACGGCATCGCGGATCTCCTTTCCTGTTTCCCAGGGAGTAAAGGTCTGATAATCCAGGCCAAGAACTTCACGATCCGGAAACAGCGGCTTATAATGTTCACTCTCCACAGCACAGCCGCCCTGGCCGTGGATGTACAGTACCAGATCTTTCACATGAGCCTCCTCTTTTCTGAAAACACCATCGGCGTAAACCGGATCCCATTGATCGTCTGCTCTCTGTCTGTCGGTGTAAAGCCGAGCGCTTTGTAAAACGGCAGGCCGTAAGGCGAGGAGTTGAGCGTGACGTTCCTGCCTGTAAAATCCTCCCGCATTCTTTCAAAAAGCCTGGTCCCGATGCCTCTGCGGTGATATGTCCCGTTGACAAAGAAGAAGCAGATATGAGCTTTATCTTCCCGGATCCCGAGAATACCCACCAGGCGATCCTCATCAAAGGCACCGTAATACCGGATCCCCGCGAGATATTTTTCGTCATTCAACGCCTTTTTGAACTCAGCGGTGCCTTCCGGTGCATAGTCGGGTGATTCATACTCTGTGAAAACTTGCCATGCGAGACGAAGGGCAGCCTCAGTTTCTTCCTTCTGGAGAAGTCTTACTATCATCAGATCACTCATCGCATCGCCTCCTTATCACCTGCTTACTTCCTTCTCATCCATCATGTAAACCTTGCAGAAATGCCGGATATGCTGTTCAATACTCTTCAGGATCTCTTCTGAATACTGCGGCTGCCTGTCTGCCCTGGCGATCTGCAGAACAGCCGGTGCCGTAAGCTCTGCGGAAAGGAGCGCAGGATCATCCGGGTCTTTCTCATGACCGGATCCCGCATTGTGAACGAGATCCTCCCCATGGTCACCTTTATAAACTC
>CACZFV010000144.1:0-5580 GCA_902780465.1 uncultured Lachnospiraceae bacterium | reverse complement strand
GAATTCCATCCAGCTGATGCATGGTAGTGACCTCGGAGATCCTTTCGTTCCTGAACTGTTCCTGTACAAGAAACATCCGTATCTTTCTGATGACCGGATCCTGCATCGTAAACGAGATCCTCCCCATAGTCACCTGTATAAACTCTTCTTTACTTTCCGGGATCTTCCCGATGTGCTCCTCAGATCCGAACATTTCCTCATACCGCACTTCCGCTGAATCGATCAGCGCATTCAGGATATCTTCTTTTCCTTTATAGTGCTTATAGAGAGACGGAGCTTTGATCCCGACAATACCTGCGATCTGTTCCACACTTGTCCCATTGTATCCGTTCTCAGCAAACAGAGTTAAAGCTGCATCCAGTATTCTTTCTTTTGTAGACATTGCATCCCCCATATAGCTAACGCATATTAGCTACAGTATAGCTAATGATCATTAGCTTGTCAAAGGAAAAAACAAGCCACCGGAGATCTTTTCAATCTCCAGTGGCCTTTCAAAATATAGCTGTTCAGTTCTCAAAGCTGGGCCATAGTCCGTCCCAGACGATCCTGCGGTAATTCTCACGGTCCGTATCGCCCTCTGTCGAGAAGCAGAGAATACGGGAATCCTGGTTTAATCCAAGAGCCTCCTTCAGTGCCTTCCTCCCTGGATTACGGAGGACTTCCGCGACGAAGCCCAGTCCTGCAGCCCCGCTCTCTCCGGAGATGACCCTCGGATCGCCGGGGAGAGGATTTCCAAGAATTCTCATTCCTTCCGCGGCAACGTAATCCGGCATGGAAATGAAATAATCCGCGTGATCCCTGAGGACATTCCAGCCGATCGTGCAGGGCTCGCCGCAGCAAAGACCAGCCATGATGGAATTCATGTCGCCGGTCACAAAGTGGAGCTTTCCGTCATTTGCCCTGGCGGTCCGGAAGATGCAGTCCGCCTGGTCAGGCTCCACGATCGTAATGACCGGCCGTTCCTCATCGCCATAAAGGCTGGCAAAATAGCCGCATACAGCACCTGACATGGCTCCTACACCTGCCTGCAGAAAGATATGGGTGGGTCTTTCACCCTTCAGCTGCTCTGTCGCCTCTGCCGCCATGGTAGTATACCCTTCCATGATCCATCCCGGGATCTCTTCATATCCTTCCCAGGCGGTGTCCTGCACCAGCACCCAGCCGTTTTTATCCTGCCCCTCCTTTGCGAGGCGGACAGCATCATCATAATTGAGCTCCGTAACAGAAGCATCCGCCCCCAGGGCCTGAATATTGTGCAGGCGTTCCTCTGAACTCCCCTTCGGCATATAAACAACGCTGTTCTGTCCCAGGCGGTTGGCTGTCCAGGCGATCCCGCGGCCATGGTTCCCGTCTGTGGCGGTCACAAAGGTGATCCGGCCGAGTTTTTCTTTGACTTCCGGGCTGACCAGCTTTTCATAAGGAAGTTCTGTAATGCTTACGCCGAGCTTCTTTGCAATATAGTTTCCGATCGTATAGCTTCCGCCGAGAACTTTAAACGCATTCAACCCGAAGCGTAAACTTTCGTCCTTTACATGGATCGAAGCCACTCCAAGTTCTTTTGCCAGCGCATTCAGCTCAGCCAGAGGCGTTTCTCTGTACTCAGGGAAACTCTGATGAAAAGCGCGCGCCTGCTTTGCCTTTTCAGGCCCGAAACGATCGACTGGAAAAAGCTCCGTGTCTGTTTTTCTGGAAAAATGTACTGCCTTGATATCGCCGCTGTCCATAACAAGTCCTCTTTTTAGGTTTAAGTCCCGCCTGCGCTGTAGTACATAGTTGGATCTTATTATAATAACATATTCGTTCTAAGACCAGGTCGTTTTCTTATTGCCGTTATATTTCCATTCGGCAGTTTCCGCCCGCTGCTTCTGGGTCTCAAGATCAGCTTCGATCCTGTCCACATCCGTTTCTGCACGGTCGCGGGGGTCCGGCGCACCGCTCGGATCAAAAGGCGTCCTGATCACTTCCCAGACGCTTTCAAGCCACGACAGCAGCCAGTCCAGCATCAGATCGCACATTGCCGGGAAATTCTTCAGGATCGAGATCTCTGCCGTATATCCCAGTATCTCCAGGATGATCCTGGCGCCCTCCACGCGCATATCCACGTTCAGAGAGGCGGCCGCCTCTGCTGAGGCCGCAATAACCCTGTCAGGAGTTACGCCCAGGGTATCAGTCAGCCATCCGGAGATCAGTTCAAAGCCGATCTCCTTTGCGTCGACACCCAGGGACTGGGATTCATCTCCATTTTTCCCTCCGACAAAGTAGTTCAGGACCTGACCGACGAAGATGCCGTTTGTATCGGTCTTGCTTATATCTTTGGCGGTATCGCCGAGCATATTGACGAAAGCTTTGATCTGCTTATCAAGATATTCGTTCTGGATACGGATGGTTTCTTTGAATGCGTAATCCCTTACCTTTTGTGCTGTCTTGTAAGACACCTCGCTCATCGTGAACATATATCCGTCGTACTTCAGGCCCCTGCGCAGACCGTAATCCATCATCTGCTGTCCGGCCTTCACCGCCGCCTCATTGACCTTTGACTGACAGAAGCTCCTGTAGATTTCTCCGCACAGCGCACCGACCTTCTCCATCACAGGCTTTGCCACGTCTTCGACTCTCTTCAGCACCCAGGCTTTCAGGCCTTCGTAGCCCAGATCCTTGATCGCGGCCAGGGTGGAGCGGTAGAAATCTCCCTGGTCGCTCTGATCTCCCTTCATGCCGTAGTAATGTTCTGTGAAACTGACCATGAGATAGGCGGCAATGACATAACCGACAGCGTCCCGGACCTCATCAGAGGCCTTGCCGGAGACCTTCAGGGCGTATTTCCCGAACTGTGCCGTGAACGATGTGGGATCTGTGAGATCGCCCGAAATGAATGCCCCGGTAATAGCCGCGGCCAGCGCCTCGTCGCAGCTCTGCAGGAGGGTCTTGAGAAAGGGCATGTCCTCATACCTGCCGTCCCACTCGGAGCCGGGACCGATAAACTGTCCGGCATACGCTGCCAGCATGTTCTTGAGGGGGTTCATGAACTTTCCGGCGAGCTTCCCGTAGCCGCCAAACCATTTGGACATCGCGAATTCCACCGCGAAATCCCCGACCTTCACATAACAGCCTGCTACAACGAGATACCTTGTACAGAGCTGGTCGAAGCCCTGGTATTCCAGCAGCTGCTTCCGGTAAAACACCACGCCCGCCTGGATCACCTGATAGCGGATGCTCTCCAGCTCTGCGGCGGAGTGTTTTTCAGCATTCCGGACCAGAGTTCTGAGCCCGGGTTCGTCTCCGATGCCGAAATAAGTCACGCTTTTTTTCAGGCGCTCATAGGCCTCGTTCCACTTCGCCGAGCTGGGGCGGGTGGGCGTTTCGCCCAGGAATCGCAGGGGCAGATACGCTTGAACGGAACCGGCTTCCCCATAGGAGATGGGCATGACTGCCTCGTAGGGTTCGGCCAGCACCGGAAGCGTCACCTTCGGGAAGAGCAGAAAGCCCGCGCTGCCCGTTCGGGAGAGATCGAACTTGAAATTCTCCCGGAGGGTCATACCGTATTTTCCCCCGTCATCCAGCCCGCCGAAACAGAGGGTTGGGTTTTCCAGAATGACAGGCGCGCCATTTGTGTCGGTGTAGCAGACATACACCTCGAATCCGGCGGGTCTGATCCCGGCAAAGCCCTCGCCAGCCCGTTCGTCCGGGCGGGTGTCTACCAGCACCGCTCCGTCTTTGGCGTCTTTCGCCGGCACGGACAGCCCATCCGGCCACAATTCGACCCGGAAGGACGAAACGGCCGACGATCCATCCGCAAATACGGCGCGGACCGTGATGTCCCGGTTCTCCGGTTCCGCGAAGATCCCCTTATCTTTTTCCATGGGCGGGGTCTGGTTCGTGATCTCAGCCCAGTAGGTAAAGGCGAGATTCATATCTTTCGTGTACCGGATGGAGAAGCCCTGCGCATCCTTGAAGGCGATATCTGTCGGTTCCCCATTCGCATCCATGATGACAAAGCGAAGGCGCTCCGTACCGCCCCGGCCCGCCACCAAGCGCACGGTGTTCTGCTGGGTGTTCACGACCCAGCCCGTACCGTCCTGTGTCATGCGGGGGAAGACGATCCGCGGATCGCCCAGGACCCGGAAGGATATCCTGTTGCGGAATACGCCGCCGTCCCCGACAAAGGTGAAGACAAGCAGGGCCTTTTCCGCCGTCGAATCCGCGGGAACGCTGATCATAGCTGTCTGGTAAGTATTACGCATTCCGGCAAGAGACACATTCATGCCCTCGCCGGAGGCGGTGATCCGCTCGCTCAGGTCCGGGCGGTTCTCCTCATGACCCTCCACGACTTCAACGATCCGGGCCCATACCGGCACAGCGTCTGCGCCCCGACGAACGCCGTCCCCGAAGTTCTTGTATACCTTCATCCTGTAGAACTTTTGCTTTTTTTCCTCTTCCTCTTCCTCGCCGCCGCCTTTTTTCCCGTTTTGTCCGCCCAGGGCTATTGCGCCCGCGACCACTGCGCCTGCCACGCTTACGGCGATCTTCACCGCCGTGCCGGGGTCGCCGCCATCTCTCCTCTCGTAATTTCCGCCGGGCGTCGGCTTCGGCGGCTCCACGATCCCGCCCCAGATCGTAGTGCCTTCGTCCTCTCCGGGGTTGGGCGAGGCTGTCTGCGCCACAGTCTGTGTGCCTTTATCCACCGTAAACACATAGTTGATCTGTATTTCTCCGGTGGGATTGTCATCCATGCAGCCTACATCGATCTTTGCAATGTCATCGGCGACAACATAATCCGCTTCCTGAACACTTGTGAAAGCTTCTAAGGAATCACCTCCTTTAAGCACACTGATCCTTCCTTCTCCCCATTTCCCGGTTTTAGTTTCCGGATAGATCCAATGTCCGCAGAGCTTTGTCTCGTTGCGAAAAATCACTTTCAGATGGATGCTGTCGCCTGCGCTGACATATCCGTGATAGTTATATGCATAATCATGGAGATGATACTTATCGCCTCTCTTTTTTTTATGTTCCCCCTCCATGATCTGCGGATCGTTTTTGTAATAACCGCTGATCTCATATTCAATAGTGGTTGTGACGTGTTTTCCGTAATAATCATATGCGTCGTAGGAAATTGTGTCGCTTGCGATCACGCGCCGGACGCGGCCATCGTTTTTGTTCGCCAGTGCAGTCACGGGCGCAAGCAGACCACAGATCATCAGTGCGCAGGCAAGCCCTGCGAAAAAGCGCTTCATGATCTTCATTCTGCAGCCTCCTTACAGAAACAGGGACATGACCGTTCCCAGCGAAAAACCCAGTGTCAGCCCCGTGAGAAATCCGTCGCACCTGCCCCGCGCCACCGTGCGGACACCGTTTTGGATCCGGGAGGTCAGGCTTTGCGCCAGCTCATAGAGCTTGCCGCTGCCGCTGCCCAGAGCCTCCAGCGAGAGCAATGCTCCTGCAATGCCTGCCATGGACGTCTCCGCCGAGACATTTTTCCCGGCGAAGGCGAAATAGACCACCACTCCGGTGACGCCGCCGAGAATAATGCTGCTGACGTCCCGGTTCTCCCCGCGGCCTTTGAACAGCGCGCCTAAGCCCCTG
>CACZFV010000143.1 GCA_902780465.1 uncultured Lachnospiraceae bacterium | reverse complement strand
GCTTTCTTCGAAAGTGCGTCCCACACTCATGACCTCTCCGGTGGCCTTCATCTGAGTCCCCAGGTGCTGGTCCGCGTCCGCGAACTTGTCGAAGGGGAAGCGGGGCATCTTGGTGACGATGTAGTCCAGCGCCGGCTCAAAGGAAGCGGGCGTGTTCGCGAGAGGAATCTCGTCCAGAGTCATTCCGACGCAGATCTTCGCCGAGACCCGGGCGATGGGATAGCCGCTGGCCTTGGAGGCGAGGGCAGAAGAGCGGGACACCCGGGGATTCACCTCGATCAGGTAGTACTGGAAGGACTTCGGGTCCAGCGCGAACTGCACGTTGCAGCCGCCCTCCACCTGCAGCGCCCTGATCAGCTTCAGGGCAGAGTCCCGGAGCATGTGGTACTCTTTGTTGGTCAGGGTCTGGGAGGGACACACGACGATGGAATCTCCTGTGTGGATGCCGACAGGATCCAGGTTCTCCATGTTGCAGACCGTGATGGCGGTATCGTTCGCGTCCCGCATCACTTCGTACTCGATCTCCTTGTATCCCCGGACGCTTTTTTCAATCAGCACCTCATGGACCGGGGAGACTGCCAGGGCGTTCCTTAAGAGGTCAGGGAACTCATCTTCCGACTCCGCGAAGCCGCCTCCGGTGCCGCCCAGGGTAAAGGCGGGGCGGAGCACCAGCGGGAAGCCGATCCGCACCGCCGCCTCCAGACCCGCCTCCATGGAGCGGACTGTCTCGGAGGGAAGCACGGGCTCGCCCAGGAACTCGCAGAGCTTTTTAAACTCCTCCCGGTCCTCCGCTTTCTGTATGCTCTCGAAGCGGGTGCCGAGGAGCTCGGTGCCGCATTCTTCCAGCACTCCGGACTCCGAGAGCTCCAGCGCGAGATTCAGCCCGGTCTGACCGCCCAGGCCCGGGATCAGGGCATCCGGCCGCTCTACCCGGACAATACGGGACAGATACTCCAGGGTCAGAGGTTCCATGTAGATCCGGTCCGCAATGGCGGGATCCGTCATGATGGTGGCGGGGTTGGAGTTGCAGAGAATCACCTCGTAGCCCTCTTCCTTCAGTGCGAGGCACGCCTGGGTACCGGCGTAGTCGAATTCGGCGGCCTGTCCTATGACGATAGGGCCGGAGCCGATCACCATGATCTTATGTATGTCTGTGCGTTTCGGCATGATCGCGCCTCCTCTTTACATTCAGGCATTACAGCGCCTCCTTGTCTGCCCCCGGTCAATGATCGGGGAATCCCGCCCCGGCTTTGAGGGGCTTCAAAGCCTCTCCTGCATCATCCGGAAAAACTCAAGGAAAAGATAGGAGGAATCCTGCGGGCCCGGGCAGCTCTCGGGGTGGTACTGGACGCAGAATACGCTTCTTTCCGGACAGGCGAGTCCTTCCACTGTGTTGTCCAGCAGGTTCCGGTGGGTGACCGCGAGGCCGGTTCCCGGAAGCGTGGCTTCATCGACCGCAAAAGAATGGTTCTGGGAGGTGATCTCCACTTTCCCGGTCAGGAGGTTCTTCACCGGATGATTACCGCCCCGGTGGCCGAAGTGAAGCTTGTAGGTATCTGCGCCCATGGCTCTCGCGATCAGCTGGTGCCCGAGGCAGATGCCGAAGACCGGGACGGTGCCGATCAGGTCCCGGATCGTTTCCTCTGTCTCCGGAACGTCGGCGGGATCACCGGGCCCGTTGGAGATGAAGACACCGTCCGGCTTCAGGGCGCGGATCTGCTCCGCTGTGGTGTTCCAGGGAAGGACTGTCAGATCCGCCCCGCCCCGGTGCATCTCCCGCAGGATGTTTCTCTTCACACCGCAGTCGATCACCGCGATGTGGGACTTCGGCTCCTCCGCGGGAATAAACTGCGCGCGGCTGATGCTGACGGAGGGCACGGTGTCCGTGCTGGGACGCGCTTCCCGGAGGACGGGAAGGATCTCTTTCAGGGGGAGTGATGCCGGTGCGACAGCAGCCATCATGGAGCCGTCAGTGCGTAAGCGGCGGACCAGGTTCCGGGTGTCGATGCCCCAGAGACCGGGGACGCCCTGTTCCCGCATCACATCACCCAGGGAAGAGATACTCCGGAAGTTGGAAGGCTTGGGATTATATTCCCGGACGATCAGGGCCCCGGGCCGCAGCGCGTCCGATTCGTAGTCATCCTCCGCCATGCCGTAGTTCCCGATCATAGGGTAGCTCATGACGACGGCCTGCCCCGTGTAGGAAGGGTCGGAGAGGATCTCCTGGTAGCCGGCCATGGAGGTGTTGAAGACCAGTTCCAGGAGGCTGCAGCCCGGAAGCACAGCGCTGTCCGCAGCCTGGGTGCCGGTGAAACTGCCATCCGCAGCCTGGGCGCCGGGATCTCCGCCGAAGGCGAAGCCGTAGTATTCCGTTCCGTCGGGAAGCACCAGCTTCCGGTCGTAAGTCCTGATCATAACGTCTCCTTTTCCTGCGGCGGCAGTTCAGGATCCTGCAGCGGCAGCTCAAAGCGGCTTTTCCCGGCATCCTCAGGGACAGCGGTGGGGTAGTATTCAGTAAAGCAGGCGTCGCAGAGACAGCCGGTGCCCGCCATGACCCGCAGGTCCTCCGGGACCAGAAATCCCAGGGAATCTGCGCCGATATATGCGGCCATCTCCTCAAGGTTCCTTCCCGTGGCGATGAGGTGCTCTTTGGAATCGATGTCCGTTCCGTAGAAACATGGCCCCCGGAAGGGCGGTGAGGAAATGCGCATGTGGATCTCTTTTGCGCCGGCTTCCTTCAGGATCCGGATGAGGCGCCTGGAGGTCGTGCCCCGGACGATGGAATCGTCCACGAGAACGATCCTTTTTCCTTCAACGACGGACCGGACGGGATTCAGCTTGATCCGCACCTGGTCGATCCGGTTTTCCTGTCCCGGCGCGATGAAGGTGCGGCCGATGTACTTGTTCTTGACGAGGCCGATCTCGTAGGAGATCCCGGACGCCTCTGAATAACCGAGGGCCGCGTCCAGACCGGAGTCCGGAGCGCCGATGCACAGGTCCGCCTCAGCGGGGCAGCGCTTCCAGAGCAGACGTCCCGCTTCCTTCCGCGCTTCGTGGACAGAGCGGCCGTCCAGGACACTGTCCGGGCGCGCAAAGTAGATGTACTCGAAGGAACAGGAGGTGCGGGGGCATCTCCCGCAGTGCAGCTGCCGGGATTCCACCCGGTCTCTGGTGAAGACCAGCATCTCCCCGGGCAGAAGGTCCCGTACGAAACGGGCCCCCACCGCGTCCAGGGCGCAGGACTCCGAGGCGACAACAAAGCCCTCCCCGGATGAAAGTGTTCCGTAGCATAACGGCCGGAAGCCGTGCGGATCCCGCACAGCGATGAGCTTCTGGGCGGACATGAGGACCAGGGAATAGGCGCCCTCGATCCGGTACATGGTCTGTTCCACCGCCTCTTCGATGGAAGGCTGCCGAAGACGTTCTCTGGTGATCAGATAGGCGATGGTTTCCGTATCGCTGGTGGTGTGGAATATGGCTCCGGAAAGCTCCAGTTCTCTCCGGAGCTCCGCGGCATTGCTTAAATTCCCGTTGTGGGCCAGGGCGAGGCGGCCTTTCAGATGATTCACCTCCAGAGGCTGGCAGTTGGCCCGGCGGGCTGCCCCGGTGGTGGCGTAGCGTACATGCCCGACCGCCATGCGTCCCTCCGGCATGGAAGAGAGGACCTCCGGGGTGAACACTTCGCTTACCAGTCCCAGATCTTTTTTTGCCGTGAAAAGGCCGCTGTGGTTCACAATGATGCCGCAGCTCTCCTGGCCGCGGTGCTGCAGGGCGTAGAGTCCATGATACACAATGCCGGCTGCCGCCTGTTTTTTTGCCAGGGAAATACCGAAGATCCCGCATTCCTCATGAGGAGAATCGTTATAATTATTCATTGAGTGCCTCCGCGTAAAAAAGCGCCGGAGTCCCCCCGGACTTCAGCGCCTTTGCCTGTTAGGAGTATAGCAGAACCGCAAGGGAATTGCAAGGAGGCGGGTCCTTCATCTTTTTGGTACGTGAGGATCAATTGAAAAAAACAGTTGACGAAATTCCGAACCGGTGTTATTTTTATGCAAAGCAAAGGCGCCGCGGGAAAATGACCCGCAGCGCTTTTTCTCTATGAGCTCAGAGAAAAATGCTTCCATGGGATGCAAAGCCGCAGCGCATTAAAAAGCGGCTTCTGCATCCCTTTTTACGTTTTGAAAGGGGGAAATGAGATGACAGAGGAACTGCTGCTCAGCACAATCAACGATAACATCTTCGCCGTGTGGTTCCTGGCGGGAGCCGCGCTGGTTTTCTGGATGCAGGCCGGTTTTGCCATGGTGGAGACGGGTTTCACCAGGGCGAAGAACGCCGGCAACATCCTGATGAAGAACCTGATGGATTTCTGCATCGGAACGGTAGTGTTTATTCTCATCGGGTTTTCTTTGCTTCTGGGAGAAGACATGGCGGGGATCATAGGGAAGCCTGGTTTTGACCTGTTCACAGGATACGCGGAGTTTGACTTTTCCGGTTTTGTGTTCAACCTGGTGTTCTGCGCCACCACCGCGACCATCGTGTCCGGCGCCATGGCGGAGCGCACGAAGTTTCTGTCCTACTGTATCTATTCCGCGGTGATCTCTGCCGTGATCTACCCGATCGAAGCCCACTGGATCTGGGGCGGAGGGTGGCTCTCACAGATCGGCTTCCACGATTTTGCCGGTTCCTGTGCGATCCATATGGTGGGAGGCATTTCAGCGCTGATCGGAGCCTGGATCCTGGGACCCAGGATCGGAAAATTTACAAAGGATCAGGAGGGGAAGATCATAAAGGTCAATGCCTTTCCGGGACATAACCTCCCCATCGGCTGCCTTGGGGTCTTTATCCTCTGGCTCGGCTGGTACGGCTTCAACGGCGCGGCGGCGACCAGCATTCCGCAGCTTGGATCCATCTTTCTGACCACGACAGTGGCGCCGGCGATCGCGACGGTCGTCTGCATGATCTTCACCTGGGTGAAGTACGGAAAGCCGGATGTCTCCATGTGTCTGAACGCCTCCCTGGCAGGTCTGGTGGCGATCACAGCCCCCTGTGACGTGACGGACTGTTTCGGCGCGGTGGTGATCGGCGCGGTGGCAGGTGTCCTGGTAGTGTTCGGCGTCTGGTTCCTCGACAACGTGCTGCGGGTGGACGATCCTGTGGGCGCGGTGGCCGTGCACATGATGAACGGCATCTGGGGAACCATCGCGACCGGGCTTTTCGCCACGACGAGCGCCCCGGGAAATGATACCGTCATCGGACTTTTCTACGGCGGTGGTTTCCGTCAGCTGGGGATCCAGCTTATCGGCTTCGCCGCGGTAGCCTCCTGGACCGCTGTGACCATCACCCTCGCCTACCTCGGTATCAGGGCATCCGTGGGACTCCGGGTCACGGAGGAAGAGGAGATCGTAGGCCTGGATTCTACGGAGCACGGTCTTGCCAGCGCCTACTCCGGTTTCTCGATCACAGACATCAGCAGCATGGCAAACATGAAAGTGAACGAGAACACGGATCTCGGACAGGACGACTACACGAAGGCGACGGACTTCCAGAAGGAAATGGCGGTGCCTGTGGTAAGAAGGCGCTGAACGATCTTGGCGTCACGGGCATGACGGTGACCCAGGTCATGGGCTGCGGTATTCAGAAAGGCGCCGGTGAGTATTACCGGGGCGTTGAAATGGACGCGACACTTCTGCCGAAGGTGAAGGTCGAGGTCGTCGTGAGCAAGATCCCGGTGGAGCATATCATTGAAGCAGCCAAAAGAGCGCTTTACACCGGGCATATCGGCGACGGAAAGATCTTTGTGTACAACGTGATGAAGGTGGTAAAGGTCCGGACAGGAGAAGAGGATTACGCAGCCCTGCAGGATGTGGAGTGACGCAGCCGGGCTTGACTTAAGAAATACAGCTGTGCTATTGTATTTTCAAAGCAAAGGCGCAGTTCCCGCGGGGGACTGCGCTTTTTCCGTTTGTGAGGAATACCGGATGGGTATACACAACAATGATAAAGGGGGGCAGAGTTATGGCAGTCAGCGTAAACAGGCATTTCGGGGAACTGGGCGGATCCTATCTGTTTTCGGAGGTAGGAAGGAGAGTCGCGGAATTTCAGAAAGAAAACCCGGACAGGAGCATCATCCGCATGGGGATCGGGGACGTGACGAGACCCATTCCGCCGGTCATCGTGGAGGCGATGAAAAAGGCAGCGGGGGAGATGGGGACGCAGGAAGGCTTTCACGGCTACGGTCCGGAGCCGGGCTATGGGTTCCTGAGGGAAGCCGTGGCGGGTTATTACAGCAGAAGAGGTGTAGAGCTCTCCCCGGAGGAGATCTTTATTTCCGACGGCGCGAAGAGCGACCTGGGAAACCTGGGGGATATTTTCGACGCCGAGTGCTCTGTCCTGGTGACGGATCCGGTCTATCCGGCCTATGTGGACAGCGCGGTGATGTCCGGAAGAAAGGTCTTTTACGCAGCGGCATCCGCGGAGCAGGGCTTTATTCCGCTTCCGGCGCAGAAGGGATATCTGCAGGAGGGCGACATCATCTTCCTCTGTTCCCCGAACAACCCGACGGGTGCCGTGATGACGCGGGAGATGCTGGAGCAGTGGGTGGAGTTCGCGCGGCGTCACGGGAGGCTGATCGTCTTTGACGCTGCCTACGAATGCTTCATTCAGGACGATGAGATCCCTCACAGCATTTTCGAGATCGAGGGCGCGAAGGAGTGCGCCCTGGAGATCTGTTCCTTCTCAAAGAAAGCGGGCTTCACGGGGCTCCGCTGCGGCTATACAGTCATCCCGAAGGAGCTTGTTGTCGATGGGGTCTCCGTCCGGGATCTCTGGTTCCGGCGGCAGAGCACCCGATTCAACGGCGCGTCCTATATCACCCAGAGAGCGGCGGAGGCGGTGTTCACTCCGGAGGGCGAAGCCGCGCTGGAAGAGAATCTCGCCTATTACAGGGCGAATGCCGCGATCCTCTCGGAAATGCTGACGGAGTGCGGGGTGCGGCACACCGGCGGGAAGAACGCGCCCTACATCTGGATGGAGTGCGGTGTCCGGAACGCTTTTTATACCGGGAAGCCCGGGACCGGCGGGATCCTGGACTCCTGGACTTTCTTCGACCGGCTTCTTAAGGAAGAAGGCGTAGTGGGGACGCCCGGCGCCGGCTTTGGAAAAGCAGGGGAAGGCTTTCTCCGCCTGACCGCCTTCTCCACCCGGGAGAATACCCTGGAGGCAGCGGAACGCATGAAGAAATTCTTCAGGAGTCTTTGATCGATTTCGCCGGCTTTTCCTGTGTGCCGCGGCTGCGGCTCTGTTGGCTTCCTGGTACAGCCTTCCGGTCGCAGCGGACAAGCTTTGAGAATGTAGCAGGGCGTTTCAGAGGTGTTTTCCAAAATTTTGTACCCCTGTTTTTTCTGAAACAGGGGTACAAAACTCAAAAAATGCTTCTGAAACGCCCAATGTGTTCTTTGGGAGGCCAGAGATTAGGTCCGCAGAGGCTCCAAAAGGGTACAGATTTTCTAAAACTTGCGAAAAACGCCCAGTTACGAGTTCCCGCCTGATAAGTTACGAGTTCCCGCCCCTATATTCCAGCGCGGCCTTCACCAGCCCTGCGAACAGCGGATGCGGCCGGTTGGGCCGGGACTTGAACTCCGGGTGGGCCTGGGTGCCGATAAAGAAGGGATGGTCCGGAAGCTCCATCATCTCGACGATCCTGCCGTCGGGGGAGATGCCGGACAGCATCATCCCGCTGCCGGTGAGGGCTTCGCGGTACTCGTTGTTTACTTCGTAGCGGTGGCGGTGGCGCTCATGGATCAGGGGAGCACCGTAAAGAGCGGAGGCGAGACTGCCGGGGGTCAGCACGCAGGGCCAGGAGCCGAGGCGCAGGGTGCCGCCGATGTCTGTGACGCCTTCCTGGTCCGGCATCAGGTGGATCACCGGATTGGGCGTTTCAGGGGCAAACTCCGCGGAATCCGCGTCCGGAAGGCCCAGGACATGGCGGGCGAATTCGATGACCGCGATCTGCATGCCGAGGCAGATCCCGAGGTAAGGGATCCTGTGCTCCCTGGCATATTTTGCGGATTCGATCATGCCCGGGATGCCGCGGTCCCCGAAGCCGCCGGGCACCAGGATGCCGTCCGCGTCCTGGAAGATCTCCGGCGCGGTCTGTTCCGTCACACCCTCTGCTTCCACCCACTGGATCTGCACTTTTGCCCTGCTGGCGATGCCGCCGTGTTTCAGTGCCTCCACGACGCTTAAGTACGAGTCGTGCAGCTGGGTGTATTTTCCCACCAGCGCGATCCGCACCGTCTTGTCGGAAGACTTCATCGCATCGACCATTTCCCGCCAGTCGGAGAGATCCGGCTCCGGACAGGGCAGCTTCAGGATGCTGCAGGCTGCCTGTGCCAGGTGTTCGTCTTCCAGGATCAGCGGGATCTCATACAGGGAGGGAACGTCCATATTGGTAAAAACGTGCTCCTTCGGCACGTTGCAGAAGAGGGCGATCTTGTCCTTCACTTCCCCGGGCAGCTCCGT
>CACZFV010000142.1 GCA_902780465.1 uncultured Lachnospiraceae bacterium | reverse complement strand
GGAGACTGTCGGAGCAGTACCGGGAGGATCTGGGCAGCGAGCCGGAGCTCGGCATTGAGGTGGATGAGACCATCAAGGCGGATGCGGACCTGGATGCAGCTCTTGGTTCCCGAAAAAACATGGTGGATGAGGTAGTGATCGCCCTGGAACCGGATGAGTACGTCCACATCACCCGGCATATTGCTGCCTGCGAGAAGAATGGTGTCCGGTACTTTGTGATCCCGTTCTACAACGACATGATTCCGGAACATCCGGTGTTTGAGAATATAGGCCGCACCAGGATGATCAACA
This sequence comes from uncultured Lachnospiraceae bacterium, assembly GCA_902780465.1. Classification (GTDB taxonomy): domain Bacteria; phylum Bacillota; class Clostridia; order Lachnospirales; family Lachnospiraceae; genus Moryella. The sequence continues at coordinate 5,513 of CACZFV010000142.1, read as the reverse complement.
TGCGGGCAAACCGCCTGGAGCAGGTGGGGTGGGCAGCCGTTAAACGGGGGTTCGACATTTTAGTCAGTGCCCTGGGGATCATACTGCTTAGCCCGATGCTTCTCATTCTTGCCCTGGGGGTGAAACTCTCCAGTCCCGGGCCGGTATTCTTCCGGCAGGAGAGAGTAGGCTTTAACCAGAAGCGGTTTCAGATGCTGAAGTTCCGTTCGATGGTCGTGAATGACCGTTCCGACACTGCCTGGAGCACCGGTGGAGACAGCCGGCGTACAAAGTTCGGCACCTTCATACGGCGGACGTCTCTTGATGAACTGCCGCAGCTCTTCAATGTCCTGAAGGGGGACATGAGCCTTGTGGGACCGCGGCCGGAGCTGCCCTTTTTTGTGGAGAAGTTCCGGAAGGAGATCCCCCTTTACATGGTGAAGCACCAGGTGAAGCCGGGTATTACCGGCTGGGCTCAGGTGAACGGATATCGCGGCGATACAAGTATAAAGAAACGGATCGAACTGGATCTCTGGTACATCGAAAACTGGTCGGTACTTCTGGATCTTCAGATCATCGCCATGACAGTGCCCTGGGCAATGATCACCGGGGACAGGGTGGAAATGTCCCAGGAGAGTCTTGCAGACGTGAAAGTGATCTCGGCTTCCCACAAGCCCTACTGGATGCCGCCGGATCCGCTGTACCTGCCGCTGCATGTGGGCGCGGAAGGGAAAAAACCCCTGGGAGGACGTTTTATCCCGGACAATACCGGGGAGAACATCAGCGCGAAAAATGCGAATTACTGCGAATTGACGGGACTCTACTGGGCCTGGAAGAACCTGGACTGCGAGTACCTTGGGCTGGCACATTACCGGCGCTATTTCACTGCCCTTCGGGGCACGAATGACCGCCGTGACGTGCTGACGCTGGATCAGGCGAGGATGCTCTTCGCGGACGAAAGTCTGGACGCGGTGCTGCCGGAAAAGCGGAACTACTGGATCGAGTCAAACTACAGCCAGTATGTCCATGCCCACCATGCGGAGGACCTGGATGTGACTCGCGTCATCATTTCGGAAAAGTATCCGGAATACCTTGGCGCCTTCGACCGCGTCATGAAAAAGACCGACGGACACCGCTTCAACATGTTCATCATGAAAAAAGACTCCGCGGACAGATACTGCGAATGGCTTTTCGATATTCTTTTTGAACTGGAGAAGCGCCTTGATATCAGCAGTTACAGCGCAAATGATAAGCGGGTCTTCGGGTTCGTATCAGAGCGGCTGCTGGATGTATGGATCGAAACGAACCATGTTAAATACCGCGATATCCCGTACATCTTCCTCGAGAAGCAGAACTGGATCACGAAGATCCTGAACTTCATTCTCAGAAAAATGCACAGGAAGGAGATCGGGGCATGAAAAGAACTGATCAGCAGGACATTTCAGTCATTCTTCCTGTTTATAATGGTGATTCCACACTGGAAGCCTGCGTACAGTCTGTCATGGCCGCGGGAGAGCGTATCGCCGAGATCATCATCGTGGATGACGGATCTGTGGATGAGACGGCGGCGATCGCGGGGAGACTGTCAGAAAGGGACAAAAGGATCCGACTGATCTGCACGGAAAACCACGGAAGCTATACAGCACGCCTCACGGGGATCCGGGCCGCGGCATTCCCCTATATCGCCTTTATTGATGTCGACGACCGTTTCTTACCCGGGGCGCTGGACCTGCTAGCCGGTCTGATGGAGAAGTACGGCGCGGACACAGCCTTTGGCGGATATCTTGAGACAGAAACTCCGGAAACATGGAAGCCTGCGGCTCCGCATCCGCGTGAGGAAAAGATCCAGGTTCGTACTCCGGAGGAAATGTGGCCCCGTATCATGAAGTGGAGGACACAGGAATTCGTCTGTTATCTCTGGAACAAGGTCTACAGCAGAGACCTGTTTTCGGGATTACTGGAGGCTGAAGGGCTTTGCCAGGGGGATGACGTGCTCCTGACCTGCCAGTATTTCCTGAAAGCCCGGAAGATCGTTGAGACGACTGCGCCGGTGTACCTGTACGTCCGGAAACCGGGAAGTCTGACGCGGACAGGGTTCGGAGACCATGATCTTGATCTTCTTGTTGTATGGGACCAGGTCACCGGGCTGATGAAAGAGAAGAGCAGGAAGCTGTATTACATGGCGAGTTTCAACCGCTGGAGAACAGACTTTACCCTGATCTGCCGCCTGATCCTGGCGGACAGCCGGGAGCTTGACAGAAAGTATGCAGGAGAACTGGAAAAGTGGAGAAAGGGCCTGAAGGCGCACTGGCGCCGGCTCATAAACGCGCACGCGATGCCGCTGAACAGGGAGATGCTGGTGCTGGGACTGCGTTTTGCCTATATCCCGACACGAACAGCGATGCGGCTCGGAAAGAGAATGATAAAGGGATGCAGGAAGCTTTACAGAAGATTTCGGTGATCATTCCCGTCTATAACGTGGAAAAATATCTCCCGCAGTGTCTGGAGAGCGTATGCGGACAGACGTACAGGGAGCTTGAGATCATCCTGGTGGACGACGGGTCTGCGGACAGGAGCGGGGAGATCTGCGATGAATGGTCCCGGAAGGATCCGCGGATCAAGGTGATACACAAGAAGAACGGGGGCGTTTCATCGGCGAGGAACGAAGGGCTGAAGGCCGCATCCGGAACGCTGATCGGTTTTGTGGATTCCGACGACTGGCTGGAGCCGGGGATGTACGAAACGCTTTTAAAAGCGCTGGGAGATTCGGATATGGTCTGCTGCGGCTATATTGATTACCCACTTGATTCGATGACTGTATCTGTCAAAAGAGGAGTATCGCATTCCGGGACCTGCGGGGTACTTCAGGCAGCGCTGTATATTTACGAGAAAAACGGCTGCTTCACATCAGTATGGAATAAACTGTACTGCCGGTCAGCACTTATGGACAGCGGTACATTTATAAAAATGGATACTTCATTTTCCTGGGGAGAGGATGAGGTCTGGCTTGCCAGGGTGCTGGAGAACTGCCGGAAGGTCTCATTTGTGCCGGAAGCACTTTACCACTGGCGCCCTACGGAGATCAGTGCGACAAGGAATAATTGCGTGACGGGTCGTCAGATGACGCTTCTGAAAGCCAAAGAACAGGCTATGAAGATCCTGCCCCAGGAACGGCGGCTCCAGATACTGGTCAGAGCACGTATGTTTAACGACTGCTACTCTCTTAAGGTCCGGTCATACTGCTCGAAAGACTGGGAAAAGTTCAGAACCATCAGCAATACACTGAAAAAGATGAAACATGCATGGATGATTTCGGGGGATCCTTCGCTGATCAGGAAGATCAAGGTACAGCTCTTGGAAGCTGAAATGATGATGAAAGTTCCAGGAAACCTTGTAATGCTAACTAATATTATATGCCGCTACGGCGTTAAAAACGGGAAGAACAAATAGTAAGAAAAGGAAGGTTATGGATAAGACATTTGAAAGAATCATGCCGGCTTTTCAGGAGTGTGATCACTGCATCGTTTTTTGCGCAGATGACAATTATATGGCGCTTACCTCTGTCGCGGTTCAGTCTGTTGCAGAACAGGCTGACGCCCTGGAATGGTATGATATCCTGATCCTCCATGCCGGGGTCAACGGAGCGCATCAGAAGATCTATCATGACCAATGGAAAGGGTGCCCGAACCTGAGCATCAGGTTTGTAGACGTTTCCTGCTTTTTTGATGGATTAAAACTGTTTACGGAAAACCGGAAAAGTATTTCCAGAGAAACATATTTCAGGATCGTTATTCCATGGGTCCTTGGTGATTCTTATAAAAAAGCCTTGTATCTGGATGGGGATATGATAGTGCGCCATGATATAAGCAGTATCTTCAGAATAGATCTCGAAGATCATTTTTTTGCTGCAGTAAGGGATTACTGGGGGATCTGTAATTGTTACATTCCGGGAGACCGCCGGAAAGAATATCGTATCAGTATCGGGATAGAGGATATTGACAGTTATGTGATCGCAGCCACACAGCTGTTTAATTTAAAAATGTGGCGTGACCTCTTTGACCTGGAAAAAGTACTGGAGTTCTGTGTCTCGAAGCAGTGGGAACAGCATGATCAGGATGTGATCAATGTGCTTTGCAAAGGAAAGATAAAACTGATCCCGCCCACCTGGGGAATGATGGAAGACTATGGAAATAACCATTATCTGCCGGACGCGTTACAGGAAGAGCTGTGGGAGTGTGCGGACGATCCGGTGGTAGTCCACTTCGGAGGAGTGAGAAAGCCTTATGGAAAAAGCTATACAGATCACGATATAGAATTCTGGAAATACGCGGATCATACACCATACATGGAGGATCTCTACAGCCGTATATATTCCTGTGAATATAGGAGTTACGTTGCTATTGTTCTCAATCGGGGAACGATTCCCGTAACGACCGCCGGTAAGGAACCAGTCGGTTCCTTCAAAAATGTTATGATCCCGGAACCGTATATGGGGGACAGATGCTATACACGCACCTTGATAAAAAAAGGAACTTTGCATCTGGAAGGATGGATCCGGTATTTCGAGCCATACAGAGGGGCAGCAGGGGATCCGTTTCTACTGTTCAACGGAAGGAGAATGAATCCTTCTGTATGGAAAGTGTCAGAGGAAAACAACAGACGTCTGGTCATTCCGCGTTTCATCTGCCGGTTTGAATTCAATGTTCCTTTAGAGGATGCCGGAAAAAGGAATGATATCAGACTTGGGTTTTCTCTGGGTAAGTATTCTTTCCACCTCAGGAATTTTAGATTCCAGAGATATACCGCGCTCAGCGGAAAATATAAAGCGGACTATTATTCTGAAAACGGCTGGATTTTAAAAACGAATGAGGATCGGAGCACCTTATTCTTGGAACGGGAACATGTTGGCTCAAATCTGAAAAACGAGATCGCTTTTCTGGCTGAACTGGCAAGATCAGGCCGGGCATCAGAAAAAAAAGCTTTCGCAGCCCGATGCATAGCACACATGGTCAGCCTGTTTGTCAGGAAACCGGTCTGGCTGGTCTCTGACCGTATCGATAAGGCGGACGACTGCGGAGAAGTTTTTTACCGTTACTTGAAAAAGCACCATGCGAAAGAACTCTATTCTTTTTTCCTCCTCTCAGGCTCCGCTCCGAATTATGACAGAATAAAAAAGCTGGGAGGGATTGTCGAACCATACAGCTGGAGACATAAGATCCTTGCTTTGATCGCGAACTGGTCTCTTTCCTCACAGACGGATATTGTTTTTCGTCAGCCATTCTGGAATTATGAACAGCCATATCGCAATATGCTTGTGAAAACAAGATTTGTATTTCTTCAGCACGGTGTCATCAGCACTGATCTGACCCGTTGGCTGCGGAAGGACGCTCAGCAGTTTGACGGGTTTGTAACCTCCACTGAGAAAGAGACGAAACTTATCCTGGAAGGAGATTACGGGTATACAGAAGAGCAGGTATGGATGACCGGGCTGCCCAGATTTGACCGCCTGAGGAAGAAAAACAGCAAAGTGATCA
>CACZFV010000141.1 GCA_902780465.1 uncultured Lachnospiraceae bacterium | reverse complement strand
GTGGAGTATGAAGGAACCTACTGGGGAGAGCCGGCTCTGTTTTACCTGGGACGGGATGAAGGAGCAGGCACGACCGTCAATGTTACTTTTTACGGCGATTTCCAGGATTCCAGGGTCCCGGATCTGCTTCATTCCGTGAAATTCACGCTGAATGACACCGGTGAGGTTGATCCGCCATGGCCGTGGAACGGAGAACCTTATTCGACGGATGCGCAGCACACCTATGGAGTGGGAAGCTTTACAGTGACATCAGACTTCCTGAAGCTTGAAGATCCGTTACTGGCTGATGACATTTTCTCAGGGCGCGTAGAAGTGGTCGGCGATACAGTTTATGTTCTGCTCGATGATGTTCTCTACGAATATACATACAGCGACAATGCGTTGACCTACGTGAGCGCAATGGATCTTTCGGAAGAAGGGGATTATTCGGAATTGTCCTCGGATCAGAATGGAAGACTCTATGTTTCCGGATTTATGTCCCGGATGCTTATCATTGAGAACGGAGAGATCGCAAGCCGGGTCGATGATGTGGACGTTACCGTCATGCATGAAAGCGGTACCTGGGGCGTCTCCTACTTCTTCGGAAATACGCTGAAGAAGGTTACCCTGAAAGGTGACAGTGCAGGGCTCGAGGACTGGCCGCTGCGGGCAGATGAAGAAACGGCGTCCGCGTTCCTGTCGAAGAATCACGTCTACGTCGCCGGGACATCCGCGGACAAGGATAACGAGACAGTATGGGTATTTGATACAGAAGGCAACCAGCAATTTGAATTTGGCAATGCGAGCATGGGCGAAGCCGGATGGATGGGCTCGATCACCGATGTGGCGGAGACGAAAAACGGATTTATTATCCTCGATGGAAATATGCGTGACCTGTTCTTCTACGGAACGGACGGTGAGCTGATCGCGACGGTGGAGGACTCGGACCTGTTCGGAACCGATTATCCATGGATCAGCTCTGCATCCACGATGCCGGACGGCAGCGTTCTGGTCGCTATCGTGGATGAGCGCGCAGACAAATCCGCAGATGAGCTTATCCTCTTCAGGCTCAGTGGGTATTGATCTCCGACTGCAGGAAAGAAAGATGAACTGCAGAAAGGATTCCTTATCTGGAAAGGAGTAAATATGAGATACGAGATTAAAGGCGGAAATCTTCCGGTTGTTGAATGCCATCTTGAGAGCGGCGAGAGTATGATCACGGAAAGCGGCAGCATGAGCTGGATGTCTCCGAACATGAAGATGGAGACGAAGATGGGCGGTGCGAAGAAGGTTTTTGGACGGATGCTGTCCGGCGAGAATATTTTTCAGAACGTTTACCGGGCAGAGAACGGCGAAGGAATGATCGCCTTTGCGTCGAGTTTCCCGGGTTCCATAAAGGCATGTGAGATAACACCGGGCAGCGCGATGGTCGTGCAGAAGAAGGCGTTCCTTGCATCGGAAACGGGGATAGAATTCTCGATCGCCTTTAATAAGAAAATCGGTTCCGGATTCTTCGGCGGGGAAGGATTTATCATGCAGAAGCTGTCCGGGCAGGGAACAGCCTTCATCGAGATCGACGGCTCTGCCTGTGAATATCATCTGCAGTCCGGAGAAAGACTCATTGTGGATACCGGATATCTTGCGGCTATGGAGGAGACCTGTTCGATGGATATTGTCACGGTCCCGGGTGTCAAGAACATGCTTTTCGGAGGCGAAGGTGTCTTCAATACCGTGATCAGCGGGCCTGGCAAGGTCATTCTCCAGTCCATGCCGATCACGAATGTGGCGGCATTGCTGCAGCCGTACATCAACCCGAAGAAGAACTGACGGATTCGGCGTCCGCCGGTGATCAACAGGGGGAAAAACAAAGCGGGCAGGAGTCCGCAGATGAAAGTCCTCAGGTGCCTGACGGTGATTGGATGCCGGTTACAGATACATAGATTGCGGCCAGGAAAGAGGCAGTCCGGAAATATTTTCGGGCTGCCTCTTCTTGTGGTGCGCCCGCTCATCATCGAGTGGGAAGCACGAGATAGCGGCAGGCGACGAGCCAGAAGCCATGATGCCAGCCCGCTTGCAATCTTTACTTTTGTAAGATAATGTAAACATATCGGACACTGGATGGAACGCAGTTTTTCAGGATCGGAAATTGTTTTGCCGGAAAGGGTCAGAAGGAGTGGGGAAGATGCTGCATTGCAATAAAACAACCATCCGGGCAGTATGGGCCGCTGTCTGCCTGATCCTACTGGCGGTTGCGCTTCGCTACGTGCGTATCGGAACCTGGTGGGGGGATGATGTTCCCTTTGCCTGTTTGGAGTCGATGATCTATGTGGGACTTCTTCTTTATTGGGGAATTTCCCTCAGGTACCGGCTGACAGACGTGCATGTGAAGAGGTTGCTCTTCGCCTCCATTGCGCTCATAATTCTCTGGTTTGTACTTCGCTGTGCGAAGTATGATTTCTTCGACTCTTACAGCGGTATCCGCCGGCATCTCTGGTACAGCTATTATATTACTCTGAATTATCTTCCCACGCTTTCGCTCATGGCAGCCTGGCGGATAGGGAGAAGAGGGCATGAGCAGAGTCTGCGGCTGCTATTTATCCCGGACAGTGTCTTTACCGTTCTTGTTCTTACCAATGACATTCATCAGAAGATTTTTGGTTTCCCCGCAGGTTATTACTGGGAGGATTCCTATGAGCAGCTTCCGCTTTTTTTTGTCATGTGTGCCTTCATGGCAGTGCAGTATCTGACTGCCCTGGCCATTATATTTCATCAGTGCCGGATTTCCAGAAGCCGGCATCTGGTGTGGCTTCCGATCTTGTGGATTCTAGTCATGGCGATCTTTTTTTTCTGGTACAACGCTTTTCAGTTTTACCCGATCCGAAAACCGTTTGGGGTCACAGAAGCTGTCAGCATTATCTTTGCAGCAGTCTGGGAGAGCTGTATAGAAACTGGTCTTATTCCGTCCAATATCGGATATCGGGAGTTCTTCATGGCCTCCACGGTGGGTGCACAGATTGTAGACCGGGATGGCAAAGTGCGCTTTTCATCGGGTGGAGCGCTGATGCTGACGGATATGGACCGACAGGCCGCAATCGATGGACCAATATTTCTGGGAACGGATATCCGCCTGCAGAGCCGGCCTATCCGGGCGGGACGCGTGTACTGGAAAGATGATCTCACTGTGATCCACAACCTGAACCGGGAGCTCGCGGAGGCAAAAACAGCTCTGTCGGAGGAGAATGACCTGATCCGGGCGGAGAACAGAATCCGGGAGGAAAAGGCGCGCCTTCAGGAGCAGAACCGCCTATATGACAACCTGGCGGATGCGGCGCGCCCGCAGATTTCCAGGATCCGTCAGCTGATCGGAAATCTGACGCCGGATGCCCCGGACTTTTACAGACGTCTCGGTATGGCATGTGTGCTGAACGCGTATATCAAACGTTCGAGCAACCTCTGTCTGCTTGCGGAAAAGGAGCAGGCCGCAGATGCGGAAGAGCTCGCCCTGTGCATTCGCGAGTCGCTCGATTATATCTCTGTCTGTGGTGTGGCGTGCAGCCTTACGCAGATCGGGAAGGGAAAGCTTTTACTTTCGAAAATGCGGAATGCCTATACCTTTTTCGAGGAGACAGTCGAAAACATTCTGCCGGATCTTTCCGCTCTTCTGGTAAATCTTTCGGTGGACGCAGATGGGCTGACTCTGCGGCTGATGATGGACGGACCGGAAGAGGTGCCGGGTGCCGTGGAAATGGATGGCACATTTTACCGAACCTATACGACGAAGAGGGAGGAGGTAAGATGATCTGGAATATTCCCCCCGCTGTGTCGGGGATACTGCTCACCCTGTCACTGACTCTCTGCTTTGCAGAGCTTTTCTGCCTGATCGCCTTCTTTGTGCAGCATCGGAGCGCGTTTTATACAGCTTTCTCCGGAATCCTCCTTTTCTTCGGGTATACTCTCTTTCAGCTGCAGGAGAGCATCGTGAACAAAGACCGTGCTGAACCGTATCCCACATGGAGCCGGGCGCCGGACTGGTTCCTGTACGTATTCCTCTTTGCGCTCTGTGTACTGACTCTATGGGAGACCCTTTCGATCTGCCGGTGGGGAAGAGATGATTGGGGCCCTGATACTATCCGGGAGAGCATCAACCAGCTTCCAACAGGCCTTTGCTTCAGCGCGCCGAACGGGAGCGTCCTGCTTTCCAACCGGGAGATTGAGGAAATCTGCCTAGCCTACACCGGAGAAGCTCTGCTCGATGCCAATGCATTCTGGAAAGCCGTGGAACAAAACCGGTTCCTGACTCTGGAGGACGGAAGAACATGGAGTTTGGAACGCAGGATTCTTGCCACGGAGATGGGAAACGTATATCAGATCACGGCATCGGACATCACCAGGAAACATGCGCTGATGCAGGAACTAAGACTTGATCAGGAGCGTCTTCTCAAGATCAACGAAAGACTTCGGGACTACGGTGATTCGGTCAGGGAAGTCACTGAAGAAAAAGAGATCCTCGCGGCCAAGATCCGCGTTCATGACAGTCTCGGAGAGTGTCTTCTCGCGGCAAAGCGCTGTATCCTCACACCAGTCGGGAGGAAAGAAAAAGAAGATACTCTGAAACTGTGGCAGCAAAGCATCACGCTGCTCGAGGTACCGCCTTATGAAGAGAGAAGCGACAGCCTCGGGGAACTGCTCACAGCTGCCGGAGCAGTGGGGGTACGGGTTGTCATTTCCGGCAAGGTTCCTCCGGAGGGCAGTACCGCAAGAGCTATCGCCGTGGCGGCGATTCATACGTGTGTGACGAACACAGTGCGTCACGCACATGGAAGCGAATTATATGTGGAGATGAAAAGGACGGGCACGCAGTGGACCATCCGCTGCACGAATAATGGCGAGGCCCCGGACGGGCCGGTCCGTGAGGGCGGAGGACTGTCGTCCCTTCGCCGGAAGACAGAGCGGGAAGGCGGAACGATGATAGTGGAAAGTGAACCCCGTTTTGCACTGATTCTTTGTGTGGAGGAAGGAGATCCTGCATGATACCGTATCGGGTGCTTGTGGTAGAGGACCAGGCGATGCCGAGACAGTTGTTCGAGATGTTCATTCATTCCTCGGAACAGTTCAAACTTGCGGCCTCGATTGATAACGCCGCGCTGGCGGATGTCTATTGCGCCGGAGGAGGGATCGATCTGATTCTGATGGATGTGGTGACAAAGAACGGAGCGAACGGTCTGGAGGCTGCTGAAAACATCAAAAAACACTGGCCGAAGATCCGAATTATCATTGTGACCTCGATGCCGGAGTATTCTTATCTCGATAGGGCAAGACGCATAGGTGTGGATAGTTTCTGGTACAAGGAGATCAGCAGGGAGCCGATCCTGTCCCTGATGGAGCGTACGATGGCAGGGGAACATATATATCCGGATGCCCCGCCGGAGATTCGGTTAGGACTTGCAGCAAGCAGTGAATTCACCGGAACGGAGCTTATGATCCTTCGGGAGCTCACCGGCGGTTACACGGACGCGGAGATCGGGGAGCATCTTCATATGTCTCGCTTTACCGTGCGTGATTATGTAAAAAGCATGCGGGAGAAGACAGGTTTTCGCTCGAGAACGGAGCTCGCGGTAAAGGCCAGACAGAGCGGACTGGTTATTCTGGAGCCGGGAAAAGAGGAGTGATCCGGATCCAAACGTCGGAAGAACCGAGGCCATTCGGATCATGTCGGGACAATCTTCGCATTTACGGGGCAGGAAATTCAATGAAAATTGCGGCAAGGAATCCTGTGGTTTTAACCACGGGAGGAATTGCCGCCCTCATTTTCGGCCCGCATGTACTGGTTCTGAATATAACGCT
>CACZFV010000140.1 GCA_902780465.1 uncultured Lachnospiraceae bacterium | reverse complement strand
TGTATGAGCAGCGGAGAAAAAATATTAATAAAGCAAGTGCCGAAACACTTTTTCTTATTTCCAGGGTTCTGGGGTGCTCTATTGAAAATCTGATGGAAAAGTAAAAAAAAGGAATCAAATACAGGTAATGACATATGCCCAAACAACACAAATATGCCAGTGAGCCGGTCATAACAACAAAATACAGGATCAGGCAGGAGGGAGCACCTTCTATGAAGATCGCTTTGATCACGGACCTGCATGAGTACGATCCGGAGTATGTGCTGCAGGTTCTGGCCGGCGAGAAGCCGGATATGATCTGCGCCGCCGGGGATATCCTGGAGCGGCACATCCGCGACGGCTATGAGCAGCAGGGTGAGGATCCCGATGAAGGTGATATGAGCATATTTTCCAGGATCTTCATCCGGGGGCTTACCAGGATCAAACACGCCTTCTATCCGGATATGGAGCATCCTTCGGAAGAGTTCGCCAGATATGTCAACTCGGAGAACAGCTACCGTTTTTTCAGAGAGGCATCCAAAATCGCCCAGGTGTTTTACAGCCCGGGAAACCATGAACGTTATTACACAGACCAGGACCGTCAGGTGATCCGGGAGACAGGGACGGTTTTTCTGGATAACAGTGATGCTTTTTGGAAGGGGATCCGGGTCGGAGGGCTCTCCAGCACCCCTGATCTGGACTGGCTGCGGGAATATATGGCCCGCCCGGGATACAAGCTGTTGCTGTGCCATCATCCGGAATTCTACGATAAGTATTTAAAAGATACAGAGATCGACCTGATTCTGTCCGGACATGTGCACGGCGGGCAGATCCGTATTCTGGAGCAGGGGATTTTCTCTCCGGGACAGGGCCTGTTTCCCAAATACAGCCACGGATGTCATGACAACCGGCTGGTGGTATCCGCCGGCACCTCCAATACAGTATCGCTGCCCCGCTGGGGAAATCCCTGTGAGGTCGTGATCATTGAACTGACTTCCTAAATGTTTCGGTAAGTGTGTCAGATTCTTTTATAGAACGCAGATTGTGGAAGCTGCATCCATTGACTGGAGATATAAAGCCGGCAAGGATGCAGCTTTCCGTGTATCCAAAAGGTCTGCGCCTTTATATTTGTCCGGAGATATGTCGGTTGTCAGATTTCTGAAGATTACATCCCCGGAGCTGCGGTTATGCCACAGGAGGCTTCTCTGGCTGCAGCGAAAAATCATCTGTCAGCAAGGACATCAGGGCGATCAGCAGGTATATCAGGTCGACAGCAGGCAGCATGGACATGGGGTGAAAAGTGCCGGCAATATAGTTAACATAGCGGGCTCGAAAAGATAAAAGGGTTCGAATTTTCGAATAATTTTCGAAGATTTTCGAAATATTTTCGAAGATATTTGGAATGGATGCAATAAAGAAGGCGGCCTGGGCGTTGTTATGTTAGAAAGCGAAAAGGAGAAGGAAAAGGATGAAGAACTATCGACGGAGAATTAAGTTCCTGGCGGCCTGGATGTTGATCCTGCTGCAGATTTTTGCTCTGGCAGGCTGTAGAGGTATAACGGAAAGCGGGGATAAGACAGGGAGCGCAGGTGAAACAGAGAGCTCAGAGCTAACAGGCGGCCAATCCGGGGATATTCTGCAGGTACAGGTACTCAAGATCGGGAAGGCCGACGCGATTCTGTTGTTCTGCGGCGGCAGGACTATGGTCATTGACTGTGGAGAGGAAGAGGATGGGCAGGAAGTCCTGGATAGTCTGCAGGGAAAAGGCGTGGCGGAAATCGATGTGCTTATCATCACCCATTTCGACAAGGATCATGTCGGGGGAGCGGATACGGTCGTAGAAGAGATGCCTGTCAAACGGGTCCTTCTGCCTGCCTATACCGGCAGCGGTACGGAATACGCGGATTTCATGGCCGCCCTGGAAAATGCGGGGCTGGAACCGGAGAACCTGCAGGAGCCAGTACAGTTTCCTTTAGGAGACGCCTCGGTTCTGGTCGAGCCGCCGGCTTCCTATGAGATCCCCGCCGGAGCTCAGGAATATGACAACAATTTTTCTCTGATCACCACGGTAGAATACAGCGGTCAGCAGATGATCTTTACGGGCGACATTGAAAAACAAAGAATCCAAGAGTGGCTGGCGCAGGGAGAAGCGGAGCAGAAAACCTGCACCGTCCTCAAAGTACCGCACCATGGTGTTTATAATACCGCCCTGGAGGACCTGTTCCGGACACTGCAGCCATCCTATGCGATCATCTGCGATTCCAAAAAGAACCCTGCGGACGACCGTACACTGGAACTCCTGCACCAGTACGGCGCAGACTGCCTCCAGACCAGAAACGGAGATATTACCATCCTCTGCAGCAACAAGGGAATCGAAATCCACCAGAAGTGAGCCAGACGGCAGTGAGGTGACCAACACCTCTGGGGTTGTGGGCCACCTGGGGGCGTGCGTCAATAAAGGCGCAAGGATGAACATTATAAATATCTGCCGGAAAGGAGGGGGGCAATGAGTGGAAACTGTTTCAGCAGATTTGAAAAGAAATATCTTCTGACCCGGGACCAGTATGACGGGCTGCGGGAAGCCCTGGACTCCCGTATGCGGGAGGACATTTACGGCAGGTACACAACATGCAACATTTATTATGATACAGAGGATGATCTGCTGATCAGCAGATCCATGCAGAAGCCCTCCTATAAGGAGAAATTGCGGCTGCGAAGCTATGGAACCCCGGAGATGGATACCATCGTGTATCTGGAGATTAAGAAGAAATGTCAGGGCATTGTCAGCAAGCGGCGCATTCCGCTGCAGCTGCGGGAGGCCTATGATTTTACGGACCGGGGCATTGTGCCGGGACATCTGAAAAGCCGGGTAGAGGAGCAGATCTGCGAGGAGATCCGCTTTTTCCTGGAAAAATATCCTCTGCAGCGTAAGCTGTATCTGGCCTATGACAGACTTGCTCTGTCGGGTGCGGAGGATCCGGAATTCCGGGTGACATTTGATACAGCGATCCGCAGCCGCAGGACCGGTCTGGCCCTGGAGAAAGGCAGCAGCGGACTGCGGCTTCTGCCGGATGACCTTATCCTGATGGAGGTAAAGGCAGCAGGAGCTTTTCCGGTCTGGTTTGCGGGACTGCTGACAGAATCCGGCATTCGTCCTGTATCCTTTTCCAAATATGGAAATATCTACAGGAGAGAACATGGCGCCCCGATGCTCTGGGTGACAGGATCGGCGTACAAAAGGCATGGGAGCCGGATGAAGGAGCCGGGATCCGGAAAGCTGGAAAAGCAGAGCCCCGGATCAGGGCACGGAAGGGAGGAAATATGTTGACAAGTATTTTTCACGCGGGAACTTTTCACGCAGGAAATGTAATCATGGCAATGGTCTTCTCACTGGCTTTGGGAATCCTGATCGCAGCAGTGTATCGTTTCTGCTGTCCTGCAGTCAGCGGATTCGCGGTCGTTCTGGCCGCATTGCCCTTCCTGGTCACATCTGTCATCATGATTGTGAACGGAAATCTGGGCACTTCTGTCGCGGTGCTGGGGGCGTTTGGCCTGATTCGCTTTCGCAGCGCGCCCGGAACGGCCAGAGAGATCCTCTTTCTTTTCTGGGCTATGGCGGCCGGGCTTGCGACCGGAATGGGTTTTCTCTCACTGGCGGTTATGATTACCGGGATCGGAGGTCTGTGGATCCTCCTTCTTGAAAAAGCAGGCATGGGCCGCAGGTCTTCCAGAGAAAAGCAGCTGAGGATTACAATTCCGGAGGATTTGGAGTATGAAGGAATCTTTGAGGATCTTCTCGAGAAATACACCCGCCGGGCTCTGCTGGAGAGCGTACGGACAACAAATATGGGCACAATGTATGAGCTGACCTATCGTCTGGAAATGCGCGGCGGCGCGTCGGGTCAGGAAAAGGAAATGCTGGATGCTCTGCGCTGCAGGAATGGAAATCTTACCATTATACTGGGAATGGTACAGAGGGAAAGGAATGAATTCTGAAAATGCGGATATTTACAGCTTTAGCGGTTGGAATACCGGATATCGGAACAGAATATCAGGCAGGGAATCGCGCCCCGTTCGTATCCTTTACAGCTGCCTTCGCTGCACTGGCGGACAGTGTGGACAGTGCTGCCAGTGCTGTCAGTGCTGTTTACGGCAGGCGCCGCAGCAATGCGTTTGACTGGAAGGACAAGGGCTATAGTCACATCCGTCAATACAGGAACACCGGGTCTGCGAAGATATATGACGCGAAAGGGCAGGAGCCTCAGGAATACGGCCAGACAGGCAGTGCCGCCTTTTCCGTGGACAGGCCTGGGGATGATCCTGACCAGCCGGAAGAAGCTCTGATTCTGCGGATCGGGCAGGGGGATCGATCTGCCTTTGAGCAGCTCTATGAGACGACCTCCAATGCGGTGTACGCCTATGCTTTTTCCCTGTTGACAGACCGGGAGGACGCGGAAGATGTCATGCAGGAGACCTTTCTGAAGATTCACGCGGCGGCACATCTGTACAGACCGCAGGGCAAGCCCATGGCCTGGATCATGACCATCGCCAGAAACCTGTGCATGAGCCGGTTCCGCGGAAAGAAAAATCAGACGGAGCTGATGCCGGCACATATGAAAGGGGAAACCGGACTTTCCCAGATCAGACAGGCCGAAGACCGGATGGTTCTGGAAGCTGCCATGGATGTATTGTCACAGGAAGAGCTCCGGATCATCGTCCTGCATTGCGTTTCAGGGGTAAAATACAGGGAGATCAGTGAGATTATGCGGATCCCGCTCTCCACAGTTCTGTCCCGTTATCACCGCGGGCTGAAAAAACTGCGGAAACGGCTGGAGGATACAGAAGTATGAGCGGTGTGGAAACGTCCGGGAAGTCTGTAAAAGAAAGCGCTCAGGTTGGAGGATACGGAAGTATGAGCGGCGTGGCAGAGTCCGGGAAGTCTGTAAAAGAAAGCGCTCAGGTTGGAGGATACGGAAGTATGAGCCGCGAGGCAAAGAATGAGTCAAAAAGAGAAGCGCTGATGGAAGCGCGCATAAAAAACGCGGTAGAGCAGCTCCGTGTCAGTGAAGGAACGGCGGAAGAAGCCGCGGCCCTGTGGTCGGTCCCCGTAGACCGGGCCCGGGGAGATGAGTGGTATCTGGAAGGGACCGCCTCCTATACCGGTCCGCCGGCCCGTCCGGAGGATGTCAGACCCGGAGACGACTGGGAGAACATGCGCGAAGCGGATGACCCGGAAGACAGACCGGGGGATGGTGGAATGCCTGATGCCCGTAGAAGCCGTAGAAACCGGAGCGGCCAGGCCGGACAGGAAGGAGGATTTTTACAGAGGATCCTGCATTCTCCCCCGTATAGGATGGGGATAGCGGCAGCGGCCGCAGTTGTATGTATCTGGGTGCTGTCCTATTACCAGTATTTCATGAGAGCGGACACAACGGTTTTTCTGGATGTGAATCCGTCCATGACCATAACGGCCAACCGGGCGGGACAGATCATAAAGGCGGAAGGGAACAACGCTGACGCCGAGGCCGTTCTGGCAGGGACGGATCTGCGGGGAAAGCGTACCCGGGAGGCGCTGGAGGAGATTCTGCGGGTTCTGCGGGAACAGGGGTATCTCACAGAGCAGGATGCAGCTGTGCTGCTGTCAATAGAATGCAAAAACGCGTCCAGGCTTATGACGACATCCGGAACTCTGACTGCAGCAGCCAGCGACTATATGGAAAAAGAATTCGAAGGCGGGGCTGTGTTCAGCCAGCGTGTGCAGATGACAGATGAGATCCGGGAATTCGCGAAGTCGATCTGGATCCGGATCAACTGGCGGCGCTTTCCATGAGTGAGCTTGCGGAATTCCTGCACAGTGCGGATATCGACCTGCGGGATTATCTGGAATATAGCGGAGAGGATCTGGACGCCAAATGGCAGAAAGAGGATGAGGCGCGCAAACAGGAATCGCCGCAGGACGCCGCAGCTTCGGAAGGAATGTCTGAAGACGCAAAGGATACCAAAGAGCAGCCCTCCGGTTCGGAGCAGGTCCAGCAGGAAAAAGATTCGGACGACGATTCCCGGGATGAGGATCATGATGACGATCGTGCCGACACGGATGATCGAAATGACCGGGATGATCCGGATGATCGTGCCGATGGGGATGAGGATGACAGGGATGATCCGGATGATCGGACCGATGAGGATGTCACCGGAAAAAACAGAGCCCGGAATGACTCGGACGTGCGGGATGCGCAGGATGACGAGCATGATCATGATGATCCGGAGTCTGACAATGATACGGACGATGCAGAGAATGATCATGATGCGGATGACACAGATGACGATGATTAAGAAGGAACTGCCTCCGCCGGCGAGACCAACACCCTAGACCAACACCCTTGGGGTCGTGAGCCATGTGTGCAGGCGTGGGACCAACACCCCTGGGGACCAACACCACTGGGACCAACACCCCTGGGGTCGTGAACCACCCCGGGCTGCCCAGTCTCTGGGGTGCTGATCACCCCTGGGGTCGCTGAACAGGTGAGGACGCTGATCTGCGCTAAACACCCCTGGGGTCACTGAACACCAGCCAATGAGCTCAGAGGTCGTTGATCCAATAGGGTGTTCAATTGCATATTGAAAAACGAAAAGGTATGATTCTGGAAGAAGCGGTTTATGATGTATACCTGAATCCGTGAAGTTAATTTTTTCAAAGGCTCGTAAAAGCCCATAGTTACAGTGTTTACCGTATGTTTTTGTCTAAGATAGCTATTCACCTGTCAGG
>CACZFV010000139.1 GCA_902780465.1 uncultured Lachnospiraceae bacterium | reverse complement strand
CTAACTCAGACGGTATGGCACGCACGTAAGCGGCTTGAGGGACAGCCGCTAAGTGCTCCGCTCAGCGCCCAGGCCACTCTCGAAATATGTGTAAAAGCTATCTGACAAGCGAGCTTGTCATCTAGCTTTCACCCATATTTCCAGGTGCAGGGTTAAAGAATATTATACCTTCAGCAGTACGGATTGTCCATAAAAAACGAAGGACAGCGGCACCGGGGGCTGCCGGAAAGACCGGTGCGCCCGCAATGCCGCCGTACGGATTCTTCAATATATCACTTTCCTTCGTAGCTCACCAGAGAAGAACAGTCGTAACCGGCAAGCTTCTTCATGCCGTCCAGTCCCTTCAGTTCCAGGACGAAAACGATCTTTACCACTTTGCCGCCAAGTCGCTCCACCAGATGGATAATGGCTTCCATCGTGCCGCCGGTAGCCAGCAGGTCGTCGACGATAACGACTTTCTGTCCCGGAGTGATGGCGTCTTCATGAATCTCGATCGTCGCATTGCCGTACTCCAGATCATAAGTTTCCGCAATGGTCTTGTACGGCAGTTTGCCTTTCTTACGTACAGGCACAAAGCCCTTGTGCTCCGCGTATGCGATCGGAACACCAAAAATAAAACCGCGGGATTCCGGTCCTACCACTACATCATAATCCACGTTCTCCAGTTCTTTTCTGAGGCCGTCCAGCGCCAGCTTCAGTCCGTCCGGATCCTGAAGGATCGTGGTAATATCGCGAAACATGACACCGGGCTCCGGAAAATCCGGGATCGTACGGACATAATCCTTAAGTGCCTTCATAGTGTATTCCTCCTGAATGATTGAACAGATACCCTAATAATATACCACATAATATACCACCTGCGGTTCAGAATTTCCATCCCTGAAGCACCGCCTGAATGGTTCTTCTTCCCATATATTCGTTGACAGAGGGGTAATAGAGAATACTGAATTCCCGTCTGTCCCCCATCTCCTTCATGAAGGTCTCCCCATCTGTCCGGAAGATGATGCCATCGATCTCTGTTCCCTCCTGATCCATGAGACGCGCCTTCACCACATTCCGCTCCTTTCCCATGACCCGGATATCCAGGATGCGCACCTTCCGCTGGGCGAACATGACCTTTTCGTTCCCCTGCCCGCAGGGTTCCAGCCGGGTAAGCTCCGCCAGGAACTCCTCCGTCAGCCGGGAAAAAGGAAGCTCGATGTCGATCCAAAGCTTCTCCGTGAGCTGATCCTCCGTGAAGACGGCGTTCTCGTTCAGACGCCTTCTCAGCTCCTCCAGATTCTCTCTCCGGATCGTGAGACCCGCTGCTGCGGGATGGCCGCCGAACTTCAGAAGCAGATCCTTCACTTCCTCCAGTCCCCGGAACATGTGGTAAGCCTCGATGGAGCGGCCCGATCCCTTCAGGCAGTCCTCGGAGGCACTGTCAGTGAGGACGATGCTGGGCCGGTAACAGTGCTCCCGCAGTCGTCCGGCGATGATACCCGCCACCGACTCGTGGCAGTTCTTCAGGTAGATCACCTGGACGTTCTGATCCGGATACAGCTCCTCCGCCTGGCGCACTGCCTCCTCCGTCCCCTCGTTCGTCATCCGCTTCCGCTCGTCGTTCAGGAACTTGAGATGCTGCGCCGTCTGCTCTGCCTTCTGCGGATCCGGCTCCAGGAGCATGCTGAGCCCCACCTTGGCACTCTCCAGCCGCCCGCCCGCGTTCAGGCAGGGGCCGATGACAAAGCCGATATGGAAGGCGGTAAGGTTCTCCGGATCCAGCCTGCAAAGCTCCGTCAGCTTCCTGAGCCCCACATTCTTCGTCCGGCCCACAGCCTTCAGACCTTCCCGCACCACCTTTCGGTTCTCCGCCCGCAGCGGCATCACATCACCCACCGTGGCGATGGCCGCGAAAGGCAGGAGCTCCATCCATTTTTCCCGGGAGATGCCCTCCTGTTCATACAGGACCCCGATCAGCTTCCAGGCCACTGCCGCGCCGCAGATATCCCGGAAGGGGTAAGTGCTGTCCGAGCGCTTCGGGTCCACCACTGCGTCCGCCTCCGGGAGCAGCTCCCCGCCGTCTTCCCCGTGGCCCACCTCATGGTGGTCCGTCACGACGACAGTCATTCCCAGCCGTTTTGCCTCCCGGATCTCCTCCAGGGCCGCGATCCCGTTGTCACAGGTCAGGATGGTATCCGCCCCTTCTTCCTTCGCCCTTCTGACCAGGTTCACGTTCAGGCCGTAGCCGTCCTGGATCCGGTCCGGAATGTCGTAGTCTGCCTCCGCCCCGATCTCCCTCAGACCCGTGATCAGGATATAGGTCGCACAGATCCCGTCGATGTCGTAGTCCCCGATCACCCGGATCTTCCTGTGCCCGTCCCTTTTTCTGAGGAGGATCTCAGCCGCCCGGTCCATGTCCTTAAGAAGCAGCGGATCCGGCAGATGGTCCAGCGTTCCGTTCAGATATTCATCAAATTCCTCTTCATTCACTCCCCTGTTCACCATGAGCCGCGCCAGATACGGGGAAATGGAAAAGCGGGCCGCTAATCCGTAGAAATCGGCCCGCCTGGCTCTGATGCGCCATTCTGTTTTTTTCATGATATCAACCTTTGAGGTGATGCTAATAGAGCTGCTCGAAATGTCTGTAGTGATCCTCGGTATAGAATACCAGGCCGTCGTTCGAATAGACGATCCGCTTTGCGTTCCTGTGACCGCCGTTGTAATCGATATCGCATTCGTAGTACTTCCGGCCCTTCTTCGCCGGAAGGAGCCCCTCGTAATTGCCGAAACCGCTGCCGCCGATGCTCATGCCCGGGAGGACATCGTCCAGGTTTCCCGACCTGGAGTCCCACCCCTGCTGCTCCGCCTTCCGCTTGGAAATGTAGTTGGAGGGCAGATGCCCGTACAGATGAATGTACAGCGCCACTTCGTCCTTCGAAGTATAATTGCCGGTCTCATTGACAGGTATTCCGGAAGCGGTCGTCTCCTGCACCGTTTCCACAGGCAGCGGTACCGCCCCGCCGGTCAGGTCCTCTTCCGATTCTTTCCCCTCGGTGCTCTGCTCCCCTTCGATCATCGCCTGAGTGATGCCGGCGGCAGGAGGCAGGGATTCCTCCGGCCCGGGGGCAGCCTCGATCAGATGCAGCGTCTCTGCTGCTGCCGGGACTGTGGGCGCCTCTGTGCTCTGCATCTGGGACGGCGCGTTGGTTGACTGCTGGATCGCAGGTTTCTGCCTGGAGCACGCTCCCAGCAGGAACATGATCATCAAAAGGATCAGTGGGTGCCAGCGGACAATCCGCTGGGCAAGCCTTCTGCGGCTCTCCTGTCGTTTCCTGTACATTGTTGCCTTTCTATATATAGAAGCATCGGCTTTCGCCGGCAAGAAAAACCAAATCCAAAATCTCAGTTTCTATTATAGCTTTCTTTTACGGATTCGCAACAAGGGTTTGCGGAATTTTTTATTTCTCCTACAAGATGTCGTAGAATTTTTCTCTGGTTTTTGTGAATTTGGTTTCCATAATTTTTATTTTGAAGCATTCCGACCCGTTTTTTTTCAAAAACAGTTTACATAACACAAAAAACGACACCTACAAGATGTTGTAGGTGTCATTTTTGGTTAACATAACGATTATTTCCGCCGGTTCCCGGATCAAATATGCGTTTTATTATTATGCCTGTTTTTTACAGAGAATTCAGATATCTCTCCGCGCTGGTCACCGCGTTGGCCCCGTCTGCCGCCGCGGTAATGATCTGCCTGAGCTGTTTCGCGCGGACATCACCCGCGGCAAAGATGCCTGGCACGTTCGTCTCGCAGGTCTCGTCCGCGATGATGTAGCCCTTTTCGTTTTTCGCGACGCAGCCGTAGACGCCGGACTCGGGCTCAATGCCCACCGCAACGAAGAAACCGTCGACTGCCAGCTCCTTCTCTTCGCCGGTCTTCACATTCTTCACAAGAAGACGCTCTGCCTTGCCGTTTCCGCGGATCTCCGTGACCACGCTGTCCAGAACCGTCTCGACGTTCGGCGCCGCGAGGAGCTTGTCCTGCAGGGACTTCGCCCCGCGGAACTCGTTTCTCCTGTGGATGATGTAGACCTTCGAGCAAAGTCTGGAGAGGAAGATCGCATCCTCCAGGGCCACATCGCCCCCGCCCACCACGGCGGTCACTTTGTTCTTGTAGAAGGCGCCGTCGCAGGTGGCGCAGTAGGACACGCCCATGCCGCTGAACTCCGCCTCGCCCGGGACGCCCAGCAGACTGTGGTGGGCTCCGGAAGCAATGATCACCGTCTTTGCGGCGTATTCCGCCTCCTCACAGACCACGTGCTTAATGCCGTCCTCGCCGGGGATCAACTCCTTCACGGAATCATTCACGAACTCCGCGCCCAGCTGCTCCGCGTGCTCCCGGAACTTCATCGCCATGTCGAAGCCGCTGATGCCTGGAAGCCCGGGGTAGTTATCCACTTCGTAGGTATTTACCACCTGCCCGCCGCTCATCATCTCCCGCTCTATCACCAGGAGATCCAGCTTTGCCCGCACGCCGTAAATAGCGGCTGAAAGTCCGGCAGGGCCGGAGCCGATAATGATCAGGTCGTAGATTTTATCCATGTTTCCTCCTTTTCAGATCCCGTTCCTCCGGTCCATATCTCCGGATCGTTCATTCTTCCGGTCTCATATCTGCCAGCCGCCCGAGACGGTGACGATCTGCCCTGTCAGGTATTCCGGGCCCTCCGCCAGCATGAGGACCACCTGCGCCGCTTCCTCCGCCGTGCCGAACCGCCCCGCAGGGATCTCTTCCTCCAGCGCAGCCCTCTCTTCTTCCGACAGCCATGCGTTCATCTCCGTGTCGATGGTCCCCGGAGCCACCGCGTTCACCTGGATATGGGACGGCGCCAGTTCCTTTGCCAGAGCCCTCGTCAGGGCATTCACGCCTCCCTTCGCCGCGGAGTAAGCCGCCTCGCAGGAAGCGCCCGACGTGCCCCAGACCGAGGACACGTTGATGATCTTCCCATGTCCGAGACTCAGCATCCGCGGGACTGCCAGCCGCGTCATGTAGAACACCGACGAAAGATCTGTCCGGATCAGCCGGTCCCACTCTTCCGGCGTCATGTCCTGAAAAAGCCCCAGATGGGAAGAGCCCGCGTTGTTCACCAGGACGTCCGGACCGGAACATCGTCCGCTCTCAAAGGCCTCCCGGAACAGCCTGCTGCACTCCTCCGCATCGCCCAGATCCCCCGTAAACAGGAAACAGCGGCTGCCCTTCGCACCGGCCAGCGCCGCAGTCTCCTCCAGGAGTCCGGTCCGCTTCCCGCAGCGCATCGAGAACACGCGGGGTGATGTCCCCGAGGTTTCCGATGGGCGTTGCGCACAGGATCAATTTGCCGGCCATGCTCTTCTCCTTTTTCGTCCGGTCAGTTGCGTTTCGCGGCGTAAGCCGCCAGTGTTTCCGCAGTGTACACGCCGGGTGCCGCATACACCGTGAGCGGTTCTTCTTCTATCCATGTCACGGCGGCCGGGTCATTCGTCCCGATCCCGTCTGCCTTATGCGTCTTGGCATCCGTGCGGATCGCTTCCAGCAGAAAGAGGTTCGGCTCCCGATCCGCGAACGGGCGTACGCGCCGCAGTCGGAGCGGCTGCAATCCGTGCTCCTGCACGGTGGTAAGGATCTCTTTCTCGCGCGGGGCACGGTGCACCAGGCAGAACGATCCACCCGGCATCAGTACGTGGGCTGCCGCCGCTGCCACATCCGCGAAGGTGCAGCAGATCTCATGCCGCGCGATTGCCACCTGAGGGTGCGGGCTCACCTTTCCCCGCGTCGGAAGCCAGTAGGGTGGATTGCTCACGACCAGTGCAAAAGAAGCCGCATCAAA
>CACZFV010000138.1 GCA_902780465.1 uncultured Lachnospiraceae bacterium | reverse complement strand
ACAACTATCATACCACAGGAGTCAGTTTCATTCTGATCTTCTCCTGTCTCCCTTTCTGCCCTGCTTATTCGCGTGCGTTCTTGTCGATGGCTTCCCAGAGACCGTTCAGGTAGGTAGCGCCCAGCGCGCGGTCGTAGAGGCCGTAGCCCGGTCTTCCGACCTCGTCCCAGATCATGCGGCCGTGGTCCGGGCGGACGTAGATGTCCTTCGGACAGGTCTCGTAGACCGCCTTCACGATGGCGTACATATCAAGGCTTCCGTCGCAGCTCAGATGGCTCGCCTCGCGGAACTTCCTGTAGCCCAGGAACTTCACGTTGCGGATGTGCAGGGCGGCGATGCGGTCCATCTCTCCGAAATGGCGGATGATGGAGGGGACGTCGTTCTCCGGGTTGGAGCCCAGGGAACCGGTGCAGAGGCAGAGAGCGTTCGCGGGGCTGTCGTGCAGCTTCACGATGCGGTCAAAGCCCGCCTGGTCGTGGGCAAGGCGCGGAAGGCCGAAGATGGGCCATGCGGGATCGTCCGGGTGGCAGGCCATCCTGACTCCCACTTCCTCGCAGACCGGGATGACCGCGTCCAGAAAGTACTTGTAGTTCTCCGCCAGCTTGTCCTCGTCGATCTCCTCGTAGCGCTTCATGGTGGCCTTCAGCTCCGCGAGACGCTCCGGCTCCCAGCCTGGCATGGAGAAACCCTTGGAATCCTTCAGGGTGTTCTCGACCAGCTGGACCGCGGTCAGTCCCTGCAGCTCGGCATCATCATAATACAGAGAGTTGGATCCGTCCTCCGGGATCTCTCTCGCCAGGTCCGTGCGGAGCCAGTCGAGGACCGGCATGAAGTTGTAAACGATGACCTTGACGCCGGCTTCCGCGAGATTGCGGATGGTCTCGATGTAAGCTTCGATATACTTGTCCCTGGTGGGAAGGCCCATCTTGATGTCCTCATGGACATTGACCGACTCGATGACCTCGCACTCCAGGCCAGCTTCCTTGATATCCTTCACATAAGCGGCGATCTCTTCCTTCGTCCAGACTTCGCCGGCCGGCTTGTAATCCAGAAATCCCATGACTCCGGTCATACCCGGGATCTGCCGGATCTGCTTCAGCGTCACCGGATCACTGTTCTTACCGTACCAGCGGAATGTCATCTTCATTTTATTATCCTCCTGTATTATCAATGCCCCTGTAAATGTTCTGCCTGTCAGGTTGTCTGCAGGCATTCAAAATGTATACCAGTTTCTCTGTCTGTAATCATAGGCCGGCAAACTTGAAATGTCAATCCCCCACCGCAGTATTTTCGATATTTTTTATCTAATATGCACAGTTTACTTTTCTTATTTGCTCCTGTAAAATAAAAACAGCTGAGGTTTACGCTTCAGGAATTCCGGTATACATTTTGACAACAGGAGCTCACATCTATGAAGAATGATTTAACGATCGTCCGGGATCAGGCCGAACCGTCATCTCCCTCTGCTACACTGGCGAAAGAGATCCACCACGCTCTCTGGGAAGAGATCTGTTCTCTGAAACGCCGCCCGGGCGAAAAACTCAGCGAAGCGAAGCTCGCCAGAGAATACAGCTGCAGCCGCATACCGGTCCGGGAAGCAGTAAAACAGCTGGCTGCGGAAGGCGCTCTGGAGGTATTTCCCCAGCGGGGAAGCTTCATCAGCCGGATCGATGTTTCCGAAGTCGAACAGACGCGGTACCTCCGGGAGGTGCTGGAGACCCGCGTGGTCCTGGATGATTTTGACAAGGGTCTCCTTGACCCCTTCGTCACCTATCTCCGGGCCATGGTGGACCAGCAGCAGGCCCTTCTGGAGTGCGGCGACCACGAGAAACTCACGGACATGGACACGGAGTTTCACAATCTCTTTTATATGATAGACGGCAAATCCTTTGTCATGGAGCACACCGGCCGGGCAAATATACATTATATCCGGGCCAGGCGTTTCGCTCTCCAGATCGAACGCAGCGAAGAAAAGAAAGAAGACGACAGCATCAACATCGTGAGCCAGCACCGCCGTATCGTGGAAGCTGTCACCCGGAAAGACCGCGCTGCCCTGGAGCAGGAACTGCTGCTGCACTTCCGGAACATCAACGCCACACTTTTCTCCAGTGAGATCTACAGAACCGATCAGAATGGCATCTTTCGAAAGAAAGAACCTCAGTGACCGGATGTCGTGCGCTGATATCAGAAAAAGCGGTCCCAGGAGCTGTATGCTCCTGAGACCGCTTTGCTTTGTCCGCCGTTTTAATTCTGATTATTGATACTGGCTGCAGCTGTTCAGCCCAGGTACTTCTTCAGGGTCGCCCGCACGGCGCCGGGTCCCGCGAGCTCCTCCTTGAAGAGCTCCTCGATCCGCTCCCCGATGCCGGCGGCATAGAGATCCGATCCGAAGATATTGGCATTGGAGAGGATCGCCTTCACCTTGCCGCCAACGCTGTCCGGTTCGCCGAGGGTGATGCCGGCAAGCTGGGCGGAGAGTTCCTCCAGCATGGGGTCGGAGGAGCGCTCGAAGGTCTTGCCTTCATCGTCCACACCGATAAGATAGCGCAGCCAGCCTGCGATGGCCAGCGGGATCGCCTCCAGCTTCTTCGCGTCGCCGTATTTCGCCACATAGCTCTTGATGGTCTCGCCGTAGCGGATGCCCACCTTCTGGCTGGTATCCGTCGCGATGCGCTGGGGCGTATCCGGCATGAAGGGGTTCGGGATGCGGACGTCGATGACTTCCGCCACGAAATCCTCCGGGGAAAGGATGCCCGGGTCCGTGACCACCGGCATACCCTCCACCGGTCCGATGCGGTGCACCAGTTCGTTCAGCTCTTTGTCCTTCATCTCGTCCGCGATGAGGTCGTAGCCCAGCACGCAGCCGTACACCGCCAGCGCGGTGTGCAGCGGGTTCAGGCAGGTGGTGACCTTCATCCGCTCCACCTTGTTGACGGTATCGCGGTCCGTCATGTAGACACCGGCCTTCTCCAGCGCCGGGCGGCCATTCGGGAAGCGGTCCTCCACCACCAGGTACTGCGGTCCCTCCGCGTTGACGAAGGGCGCGATAAAGGTATTTTTAGAGGTGACCACCGGAGCGATGTCCTCGATGCCGAGCTTCTCCAGCTCCGCCTGGACAGATGCTGCCGGCCGGGGCGTGATCTTGTCGATCATGGACCAGGGGAACGCCACCTGGGCCTCATCGTTCACATAGGCGACGAACTCCGCCGGGACAAAGCCCTTCTTCTGCCACTCCTCCGCCATGGTGACGATAGAGCTCTTCAGCTTCTCGCCGTTGTGGCTGCAGTTGTCCATGCTGACCACCGCCACCGGGAACTTTCCTGCCTTGAAGCGCTCAAACAGCAGCGCCGTCACCACCGCCATGGCAGAACCCGCCTTCTCCGGGCCGTTGTCGATATCCGCCTGGATGAAGGGGAAGAAAGCGCCCGCGGCGTTCTTCAGGGCGTAGCCCTTCTCCGTGATGGTGAAGGAGCACATCTGGAATCCGGGATCCGCGAAGATACCCTTCAGCCTGCCCCAGGCTTCCGGGTCGGAGGACTGGGCCTTGATGGCCTCGGTCAGGGATCCGATCACCTGCTTGTCGATGTTTCCGTCCGCCTTCAGGGTGACGCCCAGAACCAGGTTGTCATAGGGTGCGTAGATCTTGTCCACCACGTCGAAGTCAAAGGTCTCGACGCAGGTGATGCCCTTGTCGGTCTCGCCGTCGCTGATCAGCTTGTCTGCGATCCCGCCGATGAAGATGCGGAAGATGTTCCCGATGCCGAAATGGATCCACACCGGTGCCTTTTTCGTGTTTTCTGCCACTGCAGCCACGTCATAGGACGGGAGCTTTACGCCCGCGGCTTCCCACGCCGCCCTGTCCTTCAGCCCTTCCAGAGTCAGTTTCATGATATCTTCCTCTCTCTTATTCGCCTTTCGCGTTCTTGTCGATGGCTTCCCAGAGACCGTTCAGATAGGTCGCGCCCAGCGCGCGGTCGTAGAGGCCGTAGCCGGGTCTGCCGACCTCGTCCCAGATCATGCGGCCGTGGTCCGGACGGACGTAGACATCCTTCGGACAGGTCTCATAGACCGCCTTCATGATGGCGTACATGTCAAGGCTTCCGTCGGAGCTCAGGTGGCTCGCCTCGCGGAACTTCCGGTAGCCCAGGAATTTCACGTTGCGGATGTGCAGGGCGGCGATGCGGTCCATCTCGCCGAAGTGGCGGATAATGGAGGGGATGTCGTTCTCCGGGTTGGAGCCCAGGGAACCGGTGCAGAGGCAGATGGCGTTCGCGGGGCTGTCGTGCAGCTTCACGATGCGGTCAAAGCCCGCCTGGTCGTGGGCAAGGCGCGGAAGACCGAAGATAGGCCACGCCGGATCGTCCGGATGGCAGGCCATCTTTACGCCCACTTCCTCGCAGACCGGGATGACCGCGTCCAGGAAGTACTTGTAGTTCTCCGCCAGCTTGTCCTCGTCGATCTCCGCGTAGCGCTTCAGGGTCGCTTCCAGCTCGGCAAGGCGCTCCGGCTCCCATCCCGGGAGGGAGAAGCCCTGGGCGTTGTCCAGAGTGTTCTTCACCAGCTGGATGGGGGTCAGTCCCTGCAGCTCTGCGTCGTCATAGTAGAGGGAGTTGGAGCCGTCCTCCGGGATCTCCCGGGCAAGGTCCGTGCGGAGCCAGTCCAGGACCGGCATGAAGTTGTAGATGATGACCTTGACGCCGGCTTCCGCGAGATTGCGGATGGTCTCGATGTAGGCGTCGATGTATTTGTCCCTGGTGGGCAGGCCCATCTTGATGTCCTCGTGGACGTTCACGGACTCGATGACCTCGCACTCCAGGCCCGCTTCCTTGATGTCCTTGATATAAGCTGCGATCTCTTCCTTCGTCCAGACCTCGCCGGCCGGTTTGTAATCCAGGAATCCCATGACGCCGGTCATGCCCGGGATCTGCCGGATCTGCTTCAGCGTCACCGGATCACTGTTCTTTCCGTACCAGCGGAATGTCATCTTCATTTCGTTTTCCTCCTGAAAAAATGTATGCTGAACTTCTTTTACTTTTGTACTTTACTGCTTTGCTGCTGCTTCTTTAAAGAACGCCGGGTGCTCAGCCCGGAGCTTCTTCTCGTTCATGAACCACCGGTCAAGGTGCTCCCGGACCACGGCCTCAGCCCGGTCTTTGTCCCGGTCCCGGACGGCTTCCAGGATCAGCGCATGATCCGCAAGGGCCGCCCCGTAGGACTCGTAGTGGGACACCATGCTGCGGACCCGGTCGAAGTGGATCATCGGCCCCCGGGTAAACCGGTAGATGAACTCGCACCCGGCGATGATGAAGAAGCGGTGGTGCATCTCATTGTCCAGCTCCAGGGCTTTCCCCATATCCTTTCTGCTGTAGTAGAACTGCTGCAGAGCGATGTTCTCCTCGAGCCAGGTCAGATCCTCTTCCGTCCGTTTTTCACAGCAGAGCCGGATGACTTCCTTCTCCAGCGCCAGCCGGGCCAGCCGCACTTCCCAGATCTTTTCCAGGTCGATAAGTGCCACCTTCATGCCGCTCTGTGGAAAGACCTCGATGATCTCCGACTCGTTTTTCAGCTGGATGATTGCTTCCCGCACCGGGGTCCTGCTGATCCCCAGCAGTCCGGCGATCTCCTGGTCTCCCAGTGCTTCTCCCGGAGCAAGGCCAAGGCTGCAGATATTGTCGCGCAGGACCCGGTAGGCGAATTCCTTCGCCGTCTCACCTGCCTCCACGTCCTCTGTGTGACCATCCTCCGTCCACGTGATCCTTGCCTTCTGTGCCCTCGGGTACTCCATGATCTCAATGTAGCACTTGTCGCAGGAAATCATCGCCCGCTTCGGCTGCTTGGAGTGGAGGCTCAGCGTGAAGGTG
>CACZFV010000137.1 GCA_902780465.1 uncultured Lachnospiraceae bacterium | reverse complement strand
CTCTGAGCTCGCGGTATGTGATGGTCTCGATCACAGGCGGATTGTCGACGATCCGCGGATCGGCGCAGAGGAATCCTGAGACATCGGTCCAGTTCTCATAGAGATCCGCGTGGATCGCGCCGGCGACCACCGATCCGGTGACGTCGGAGCCGCCTCTGGAAAAGGTCGTGACTGTTCCGTCGCGTTTTGCGCCGTAGAATCCC
The DNA here is from genome assembly GCA_902780465.1 of uncultured Lachnospiraceae bacterium. GTDB lineage: Bacteria > Bacillota > Clostridia > Lachnospirales > Lachnospiraceae > Moryella. The sequence continues at coordinate 5,684 of CACZFV010000137.1, read as the reverse complement.
GGGATCACTGCCCGGTCCACGTGCTCCAGTCGCTCCGCCACCTCGCGCTGTGTCTCCTCCGCATCCAGCGTGCCGTCGTCATGGAAGACGATCATTTCCGCCGGGTCCACGAACTCATAGCCCAGGTAGGCAGCCATCACAAGGCCGTTCAGGTACTCGCCTCTGGAGGCGGCGTAGTCTCTTCCGATCTGGTGGACGAAGTTTTCCTCCATTCGCCGGAATTCATCATCCAGGTTCAGGGTGAGCCCGAGGCCTTCAATGATCTCCTCAAACCGGCTGCGGATCTCCTTGAAGATCACGCTGTATTTTGCCCTGTCGCCTGCGGCGTCATACATCTGATACAGAAGATCCGTGACTTTCGTGTCCCCGGAATTTCTCTTTCCCGGAGCGCTGGGCACAACGTATCTTCTGGTCTTGTCCGCCCGGATGATCTCTCCTACCTTTTTGAACTGCTTCGCGCTGGCCAGCGAACTGCCGCCGAATTTCACTACCTTTTTCATAAAACAACAACTCCGTTCTGAATGCTATAGTAATTTTTTATGCAGATGCTCAGGCAAAGTACTTCACACCGGAGCGGAACAGGTGCATATCCTGCTGTACCGGAATATTGATACTGACGTTTTCTCCGATTCTCTCGGAATGGGTCATCTTTCCCAGGATCCTTCCATCCGCGCTGAGGATTCCTTCGATCGCGGACCAGGAACCATTTGGATTCCACATCTCATCCATGGTGGGAACACCGTCGGGATCGCAGTACTGGAACGCGACCTGGCCGGCAGCGAACAGACGGTCAATGGTCTCCTGCGGCGCGACGAACCGGCCCTCGCCGTGGGAAGCGGCGTTGGCATAGATCTCGCCGGGCTTCACTTCCTGCAGCCACGGGGACTTGTTCGAGACCACCTTCAGGTTCACCATGCGGCTGATATGGCGGCCGATCCCGTTCATTGCCAGGGTCGGAGCGCTGCTCTCCTGGACGCGGATGTCGCCGTAGGGCACCAGTCCCAGCTTGATAAGTGCCTGGAAACCATTGCAGATGCCGAGCATCAGGCCGTCCCGCTGGTTCAGGAGCTTCATGACCTCATCCCGGATCACGTCGTTCCGGAATACGGTCGCGAAGAATTTAGCGCTGCCCTCGGGTTCATCACCCGCGGAGAAACCGCCCGGGAACATAATGATCTGGGCTTTTTCGATCTCCTTTCTGTACTCCTCGACAGAATCAAGGATATCCTGGGCATTCAGGTTTCTGAACACTCTGTGTGTCACAGTCGCGCCCGCCTTTTCAAAAGCTCTGGCGGAATCAAACTCGCAGTTTGTGCCGGGGAACACGGGGATGAACACGTGAGGAACTGCCAGGCCCTTCGGCTGGAAGTGCACGTTCTCCGCGCAGAACACCGGGGTATCCAGCGCGCCGCCGACTTTTCCGGTCTTCGTGGGGAACACCTTCTCCAGCGTTCCGGTCCAGGCCTTTTCCATATCCTCAAGGGATATGCTGACGTTGGACCATGAGATGCATCCTGTGTCTTCCACCACACCCAGTTCCGTATACTCGCAGGAAAGCTCCCCGACCTTTCCGTCCGGGATCTCCATCACGAGGCTGCACCAGCCGGGAGTAAAGAGTTCTCTCCTGTCAAAGCTGTGCTCGATCCTGACGCCCAGACGGTTGCCGAAGGCCATTTTCGCCACAGCTTCCGCGATGCCGGCGCGCTCCACAGCGTAAGCGCTGAGCACTCTTCCCGCGGAGATGTCCTCGAACACCTTCGTGTACTGTTCCTTCAGGTGCTCCCAGTCCGGAAGATCATCGCTGTCTCTTCTCACCCGCACCAGGACCAGTTTGCTTCCCGCTTTTTTCAGCTCCGGGGAGATCATGGTCTTCGCGGAAGCGACATCCACAGCGAAGCTAACAAGGGTGGGAGGAACGTCGATATCGTTGAAAGTGCCGGACATGGAGTCCTTGCCGCCGATACTGGCAAGTCCGAGGCGGACCTGGGCCTCATAGGCGCCCAGGAGCGCGGCGAAGGGCTGGCTCCAGCGCTCCGGCTTTTCGTCATCCATTCTCCGGAAGTATTCCTGGAAAGTGAAGTGGATCTTTCTCCAGTCACCGCCGGAAGCGGTGATCTTCGCTACCGAATCCGCTACGGCATACACTGCGCCGTGGTAGGGGCTCCACTTGGAAAGATACGGATCGAAGCCGTAACTCATCATGGTCACAGTATCCGTGCTTCCATTCAGGACAGGAAGCTTCGCGATCATAGTCTGAGTCTCGGTCATCTGGCGGTATCCGCCGTAGGGCATGGTAACAGTACCTGCACCGATAGAGCTGTCGAACATTTCGACAAGGCCCTTCTGGGAACAGACATTCAGGTCCGCCAGCGTGCCAAGCCACTTTTCGCGCACGTCAAACGCATCGTCCTTTCTTTCAAAAGGACTGGACGCCCTGTCAGGCATCTCCACTTCCACCTTTGCCTCCAGATGGGCTCCGTTGGTGTTCAGGAAAGCGCGGCTGATATCTACGATGGTCCTGCCTCTCCAGTGCATGACAAGACGCGGGCTCTCTGTGACGACCGCCACCGGGACAGCCTCCAGATTTTCCTCCGCGGCATATTTAAGGAACTGATCCACATCTTTGGGATCGATCACACAGGCCATGCGCTCCTGGGACTCGGAGATGGCGATCTCCGTTCCGTCAAGTCCGGCGTATTTCTTCGGCACCTTGTCCAGGTCGATATCCAGGCCGTCCGCCAGCTCGCCGATGGCAACGGAAACGCCGCCGGCGCCGAAGTCGTTGCACTTCTTGATCAGGAGGGAGACCTCCGGACGGCGGAACATTCTCTGAAGTTTCCGCTCCGTGGGCGCGTTGCCCTTCTGTACCTCAGCGCCGCAGACCTCGATGGACGCGGTAGTATGCACCTTGCTGGAGCCGGTTGCGCCGCCGATGCCGTCGCGTCCGGTCTCCCCGCCCAGAAGGATGATCACATCACCCGGGTCGGAGTTCGCGCGGACCACATACTTCCGGGGCGCAGCTGCCATTACGGCGCCGATCTCCATACGTTTCGCCACATAGTCCGGGTGGTAGATCTCCTTGACATATCCGGTGGCAAGACCGATCTGGTTGCCGTAGGAAGAATAGCCCCTGGCCGCTTCCGTGACGATCTTTCTCTGAGGCAGCTTGCCTTTCAGAGTCCGGGACAGCGGGGCTGTGGGGTCCGCCGCGCCGGTGATCCTCATCGCCTGATAGACATAGGTCCTTCCGGAAAGCGGATCGCGGATCGCACCGCCGAGACAGGTCGCCGCGCCGCCGAAGGGCTCGATCTCCGTGGGATGGTTGTGGGTCTCGTTCTTGAAATTGACCAGCCACTCCTCTGTTTTTCCGTCGATCTCCACGGGGACGACGATGGAGCAGGCGTTGATCTCGTCGGATTCTTCCTGGTCAGTGAGCTTTCCTTCTCTCTTCAGGCGGCGCATCGCCATAAGGGCGAGATCCATCAGGCAGATGAACTTGTCGCTTCTGCCGGCAAAGATCTCCCCGTGATCCTTCACATATTCATGATAGGTGTTCACCAGACGCTCTCTGTAGTCGCCGTCCAGGAACCGCACGTCCGTGAGCTCCGTGGAGAACGTGGTGTGACGGCAGTGGTCGGACCAGTAAGTGTCCAGCATCCGGATCTCTGTCACAGACGGGTCGCGCTTCTCCTCGCCGCTGAAATAGCTGCGGATAAAGAGGAAATCGTTGTAGGTCATGGCCAGGTTCAGGGAATCATAGAGAGCCCTGAATTCTTCTTCCGGCATGGTGCGGAAGCCCTCGAAGACCATAACGTCCTCGGGAACGGGATACTCTGTCGTGAGAGTCTCCGGTTTCTCCTCCGCGGCTTCCCTGGAATCCACGGGATTGATGCAGAAGGCTTTGACAGCAGCGACCTCTTCCTCTGTCGGTGTGCCGCTCAGCACATAGGTCGTTGCGGAGCGGATCACCGCTCTGGAATTTTCGTTGATCAGTTTCACGCACTGTACTGCGGAATCTGCGCGCTGGTCGAACTGCCCCGGCAGATACTCCACTGTAAAAACAGCATCACCCTCTCCGGAAGGGAAAGTCTCCTCATAGAGATCGTCCAGAGGCGGCTCCGAGAAGATCGTACCGCAGGACTTTTCATAGGTCCGGTCCGTCATGTCTTCGATATCGTAACGGATCAGGACACGCACGCTGTCGATGCTCCTGATGCCGAGGTAATTAACGATATCCTCTTTCAGTTCCCGCGCCCGGACGGCAAAATCAGGTTTTTTCTCGACATAGATTCTTCTGACACCCATGTTTACTGCTCCTTTCAGAAGTTCAGATAGCCCGCATAGTCATTTCGATCAGAGTCCGCACTTCGTCCTCTGTGATTCTCATTCTTTCCGCCAGTTCAGCTTCCGTCGCCGGGCGCCCCAGCTCATTTGCCATTACCCTGGACACTTCCGTCAGACGGTTTGCCTTTGCCGCGATCGCGCTGTGCGCGTCAGACTGGCTGCGCTCGCGTTCCGCCGCGGCAGAGAGATCTTCTTTTACGGTCCGCGTAATCATATCACGAAGCGCCTCTGTTTGCAAAGAGCCAAGAAACATTCTTACGGCCTTTACCAGTGCAAGGTTGGAGATGCCGATCATCTCCGTCACCTGCAGAGGACCTCCCATGAACTCACGGATCAGTGTCATTGCGTGCTTCAGATATCCTTCCATCAGGCGGTCCCTGGCGTCGAAGTCTCCCATTCTGGCAGCTTTGACCAGCTGCTCTTCTTCTTCCTCACTCAGTTCCGGGACCGCATTCACCTCGTCCAGATAGATCTGGAGCAGGTCCGCTCCGCCTTCTTCCGTATCCATATTCTCCGGCATCTCATCCAGGCCGTATTCTCTCTCCTCTGCCCTTGTACTCTCCTCTGCCATTGTACTCTCCTCTGTATGATCCTCTTGAATTAAACTGTACTGACCGCAAGCCCGTGCCCGCGGAAAAACTGTTCCGCCCGGAGGTCCCATGCCTCCTCCAGCACCCGGTCCTTCGGAAAGCGGTTCACGGCTGCGGCACTGAAGCACAGAAGCTTTCCATCCTCATATTTCAGGTTCAGGAAGAATCCTCCGAGTTCCTCGCTCCGGATATTTCCGGAGAATTCCCGCAGCAGTTTTTCTTCTTCCGCGGGTGGAAGACGGAAAGTGATCCTGAATGAGACCGGCGTCTTTTTCCCGCGGATCAGGCCGAAACAGACCGGCCGCAGTTTTTTCCAGGACGTATAGTCTTCGACCTGATCAGCTTCCAGTTCCTCATCCGTCATACCCTCGACGGTAAATAACTCATTTTCTTTATATTCCATGTCTCTCTCCCTTACCTTGCCTTACTCGTGAACGAAATTCGCGGATCGACCAGGGACATCAGAACGTCACCCAGGATGATCGCGATAACGGACAGTAACGCGTAGAATAATGTAACACCAACGATAACACCATTATCGTACATATTGATCGCCTGCGTCAGCAGGTTACCAGCACCAGGCACGACGTACACACGCTCGGTGATGATGGCACCGGTGATACAGCCGGCCAGAGATGCAGGGATTCCCTGCGCAATCGGGATGATAGCATTTTTAAAGATGTGCGTGCGGAAAATTTCTCCCTGGCTGAGGCCTTTGGCCTTGGCGAACTTGACTTCCTGCGGGAACTG